>JAAFIB010000004.1 GCA_013297725.1 Sphingomonadales bacterium | reverse complement strand
ATATGACCCGCGCCATTTTGCCCTGATGGGTTTTGGCGGAGCAGGACCGCTGCATGTCAATGCAGTCGCGCGATTGATGGGGAGCTGGCCTGCCATCTCTCCGGTGTCACCGGGCGTACTCTGTGCGCTGGGTGATGCAACCACCCGGATGCGCACCGAAACAGCGCGCAGTTTCTCAAGGCTCGCCAAGAACACACAGGCCGATGAGCTTATCGCGATACTTCACGAAATGGCAGCGCAAACTCACGCCGAATTGCGCTCCGATGGCGTGGCCGAAAGCGACATTGTCAGCGAGTTCGAAGTCGACGTCCGCTATTCAGGACAAGCCTTTGAAGTTCCGCTGACCATTACAGCCGAGATGCTGAAACAAGACGGTGTTGAAGGCATATTAAAACGTTTTGACGAGGAGCATCTGCGCCTCTTCACCTTCAACATGGAAACTCCGCACGAGATTGTGAACCTGCGTGCGGTTGCTCTCGGCCAGTCGCTTGACCTGCCCGCGGCAGAGCTGCCCAAAGGCGATGACAATCCCGCTGGCGCCAAGATGCGCGATCACACGTTGTGGATGGACGGCAAGGAACAAGCGGCTGTCATCTACGACCGCGCCAAATTGCGGCAGGGCGACATCATCCCCGGCCCTGCCATTGTGGTTGAGATGGACTCAACCACCCTCATCGAAGCCGGATGCGTCGCAAAGGTCGACGCCGTCGGCAACATCCTGATCAACCTGGCCTAAGGAGCTAAGACATGCCCGCAACCATCGTTGAAACCAACAAAACGCCTTTCAAAAAGATAGACATTGATCCGGTAACGCTCGACATCATCGAAAATGCACTGCGCAACGCGCGGATCGAAATGGACGCCACCTTGGTGCGCACGGCCATGTCGCCCGGCATCCGCGAACAGGGTGATGCTTTCCCGCTGATCGCCGATCACAGCGGCAAGATGATTGTCGGCCAATTCGGCAGCTTCATCGGCGGTTTCCTGCAACAGTTCGACGGAACGCTGGAAGATGGCGATATGATCTTCCTGTCTGATCCCTATAGCTGCGAAGGAGCGATTTCGCACAGCAATGACTGGCTGATCCTACTGCCCATTTTCAAGGATGGCCGCCTGATCGCCTATACTGCAATGTTCGGCCATATGTCCGACATTGGCGGCAAGGTTGTTGGTTCGATGCCGATCAATGCCCACTCGATTTTTGAGGAGGGCGTGCGTATCCCGCCGGTCAAGATCTGGAAAAAGGGCGAGTATAATGACGACCTGATGAAGCTCGTCATGCACCAAACGCGGAAGCCAGATTGGTGTCAGGCGGATTTGAACGCATTAATCGCATCCTGCCGCGTCGCCGCGCGGCGCGTGGTCGAAATGGCCGAACGTTTCGGCGACGACGTCTATGTTTCTGCAACCCAAGAACTGCTTGCCCGCAACCACCGGGCGATGAAGCAGCTGATCAGCATGGCGATCGGCGAAGAGCGGGTCAGCTTTGAAGACTATATCTGCGATGACGGCATGGGTGCCGGCCCCTATAAAATCAAATGCACTATGTGGCGCGAGGGTGAGAAGGTTGTGCTCGATTTCGCGGGAACCGACCCACAGAGCCAAGCTTCGATCAATTTTTACCTCAACGAAAACATGTTCAAGATGTTCTTTGGCATCTACATGATCATGGTCTTTGATCCGCAGATCCTGTTCAACGATGGTTTCTATGATTTGATTGATGTGCGCATCCCACAAGGATCGCTGCTCAAGCCAAAATTCCCGGCGGCACTTTCAGGGCGCACCCACGCACTGGGCCGCATTTTCGACATATTGGGCGGATTACTGGGGCAGAAGACGCCCGAATTTCTTAACGCCGCCGGGTTCAGTTCGTCACCGCACCTGTTCTATTCAGGCAATGACGCGAAAGGCGACTGGTTCCAGCTCTTCCAGATCGGCTTTGGCGGCATTCCCGGAAGACCGATGGGCGACGGACCAGATGGACACTCGTTATGGCCGGGCTTTACCAATGTGCCGAACGAATTTCTCGAACGCTATTTCCCGCTGATGATCGAGCGGTATGAGACTGAGCCTGACAGCGGCGGCGCAGGTCTGCACCGGGGTGGTAACGGCATCCACATGACTTACCGTTTCCTAGCTGACGGAACGATCTCGATCCACGACGACCGTTGGTTCGTACCGCCTTGGGGCGTCAACGGCGGACTACCGGGCAAACGCGCGAGGAAGTTGCTGGAGAAGGCCGATGGCACTACGCATATCGTCGGCAACAAAGTGGAGGAAGTGCAGGTCGAAAAAGGCGATCAACTGCACTTCATCACATGGGGTGGCGGCGGTTGGGGCGACCCGCTGCAGCGCGACCCAGCACTTGTTGGCAAAGAGATTTCGCAAGGATTGGTTACAGCCAAAGGTGCCCGTGAATATGGCGTTGTGGCAAACGACAATGGGGTCGTTGATGCAGCCGCCACCGAAGCACTTCGCACGCAAATGCTCGGTAGCCGGGGCGATCTCAAATTGTTCGACTATGGCCCGTCGATTGATGAGCTGCGCAAGAATTGCGAGGCCGAAACGGGCTTGCCCGCACCGATCCAGCCTGTCTGGACAACGTTAGAAGCCGCCGAATAATGGCCAATACCGGCGCACTTGCGGACATTCGCGTTGTCGAGCTTGGCCAGCTGCTTGCTGGCCCGTTCTGTGGCCAGTTGCTGGGCGATATGGGCGCGGATGTCATCAAGGTCGAGCCGCCCGGCTCAGGAGATCCTATGCGGATATGGGGGCAAGGCGAAGAGAAGGTTCAGTGGGAGGTGATCGCGCGCAACAAGCGCTCAGTCTCAGCCAATCTGCGCGTTCTCGAAGGCCAGCAACTGGTCCGCAAACTTATCGCCAAAGCCGATATCCTGATCGAGAATTTCAAACCCGGCACGATGGAAAAATGGGGCCTTGGCCCGGATACCCTTCTTGCCGAAAACCCTGGCCTGATCATTGCACGCATGTCCGGCTATGGCCAAACTGGCCCCTATAGCAACCGGGCCGGATTTGGCGGGATCGGTGAAGCTATGGGCGGCTGGCGCTATATCGTTGGTGAACCCGACAGGCCGCCAAGCCGGATGGGCATCTCGATTGGTGATACTTTAACCGCAACCTATGGCTGCATGGGCGTGCTCGCCGCTCTGCATGTCCGCGAAAAGACCGGCAAGGGCCAAGTGGTCGACGCGGCGTTGTACGAAAGTGTGCTGCAAGTGATGGAGGGGCTGGTCCCCGAATATGACCATGGCGGCTTCGTACGTGAACGATCAGGGTCTATCCTGCCCGGCATCGCGCCGTCCAACGTCTATATCTGCAAAGACGGCGAATACATGATCGGAGCCAACAAGGACTCGCTTTGGCAAAGGCTTGCCAAAACCATGGGCAGGCCAGAGCTTGGCACCGATCCGCGTTACGCCACCCATATTGCGCGTGGACAAAATCAGGTCGAACTTGATGAGCTGATCAACGCCTGGACAAAAACAAAAACGGTGGATGAGGTTGATGCTCTGATGATTGCGGCGTCGATCCCGGCAGGCCGAGTATACAGAGCGCCAGACATGATCGCTGATCCCCATTTTCAGGCCCGCGAAGCAGTTGTCGAGGTTGAAACTGAACGACACGGAAAGTTGAAAATGCAAAATGCTTTCCCAAAACTCTCTGCAACACCCAGCAGCATACGCAGCCCGGCACCATCTGTTGTTGGCCAGCACAATATTGAAATTTATGGAGAACTTCTAGGCATTTCGGCCAACGAAATTGACACCATGAAGGCAGCCGGGATCATCTGATGACGGATAGCCTTAAGGAAAACTATAGTGGGGCGTTTGATGGCCATCTGCCTTTTGGCAAAAGCCCTGCCCTATTGATCGTGGATTTTGTGATGGCCTATCTCGACAAGTCGTCACCGCTTTACGCAGGAGTGGAGGACGCGCTCGCGAGTAACGAACGACTACTATCATCGGCTCGTGCAGCCGGGGTTCCAGTCATCTTTACCAATGTAGAATATGAACCCGGTGGTGCGGATGGCAGAATATTCTACCGTAAAGTTCCCGCGCTAAAATTGTTCGAGAGAGGCTCAGTCTTGGGAGCATTCCCGCCGTCGCTAAAGCCGCGCGACGGTGAATTGGTTATTACCAAAAAATATGCCTCATCCTTTTTCGAAACAGATTTAGCGGCAACGCTAGCGGCAAAAGGGATCGACACGCTGCTAATCACTGGTCTTTCTACCAGTGGCTGTGTGCGAGCGACTGCGCTTGACGCTTGCCAGCACGGTTTCTTGCCATTCGTAGTCCGCGAAGCCTGCGGCGATCGCCACCCTGCCCCGCACGAAGCCAGCCTGTTCGATCTGCAGGCCAAATATGCTGAGGTTATCGGCGAGACCGAAGCCCTTGCGTTTATTCGCTAAATAGCATCACACAAGACAGGCATTTGTGCCATAAATTCCGCATGGTACGGCGGTTGAGCATAGGCCAGTTCCATTTCATCGGCATCATTCATACGCCAATTTTTCCCGCAATTCGGTCAGAAAATCGAACGATGTGACCCATGACCCGACGGTTTAGCCTTGAAGGTTTCGAGGCTGAGACTGACCAGCGCAGTGAGGAGCAACCCTTCCAGCGCATCGCCGCGCCCGCCATCCGCCGCCTGAGCTCTCCGCGGTCCAGATCTGTATTTTGTGAACAGGCTAAACAAACGACCGCTTTTGAGGCCATTCGATCGGTGAACGAACGGCAGGAAAGTTTAGCGCAACCCGACAGCGCCTTGTATCCAGAACAGAAAATCAGCCCTGCATAAACTCTTACAGGCTCCATATAAGCTCCGCTGGATGGCTATGAGATCCCCCCACCTTTCGGATGCGCAAGTTCTGCGGCTTGACAATATTTGCGGCATTTGCATCCTTAAAGCCAAGTCGCAACATGTTGCGACGCTATATTGGCGCATACCGGCGCAGATCTGGCATCATCCTGACGCTGATCCCGCGCCTCTGCGACACGCATCCAGCTTCAGCGGGCGAAGCGGCTCCAGCGCGGCAATGAGGTGATTGTCGACAAGGATTGTCCTCAACAATGTGGTCAACTTTGAGGTCCGCCGTATGGCAGGGCTTGGCATGGCGGCTTTGTTGGACGCTGCCGTTGGTTCATCTGTTACACAACCTAGCGGTTATGAGCCAATCTAAGAAAAAAATAGTCGGCGCTGACTTTGTCAAAACGTCTCCACCTCTGCCGACCCCTGTCACAAACGCGCAACGAAACCGTCATTGTAACAGCATGGAACCATCCACATACCGTCACATGAACGCCCTATCCCCAAATCGGGTCACACAGACATCATGAGGGAAAAACAATGCTACGTTTCATTACTATTTTACTTGCCAGCACCGCGATTGCAGCACCTGCAATTGCCCAGGATACCGTCAATGTCCCTGCCGATGAGACTGTAGATACAACCGAGATTGTTGTGTTTGGCCAAGGGGAAACCCGGCAGGTTCAAGAGGTAGGTTCAAAGGAGCTATTGATCCTCGCCCCCGGCACCAGCCCGTTGAAAGCCATCGAAAAATTGCCGAGCGTCAATTTCCAATCAGCTGATCCATTTGGAACGTATGAATGGTCGAGCCGCGTTTCGATTCGTGGGTTTAACCAGAACCAGTTGGGTTATACGCTGGATGGTATTCCATTGGGCGATTCTAGCTATGGTAACAACAACGGCCTGCACATTGGCCGTGCGATTATTTCGGAAAACATTGGCGTTACCAGAGTGTCACAGGGCGCAGGCTCTATCGGTACACAGGCGACCAACAATCTGGGCGGGACGCTAGAGTTTTTCTCTATGAACCCCAATAGCGGCACAGGTGCCGATGCCAATTTGACCTATGGCTCCGAAAATACCATGCGCGGATTTGCACGGCTAAATTGGGGCGAAGCTGGCGGCATTCGCGGCTTTGTGTCGGGCGTTTATCATGCAGCGGATAAATGGAAGGGTGGCGGTGAACAGCGCAATTGGCAGATCAATGCCAAAGCGCTCATCCCTGTTGGCGATGCCGAGTTTGATGCCTATTTCAGCTATTCTGATCGTGCGGAACAAGATTATCAGGATCTGTCGCTAGAGATGATCAGGCGGCTTGGTTACGACCATGACAATTTCTTCCCCGACTATGCGACAGCGATTAACGCCGCGCGCAACATCTTCGTTGCGCCGATCAACAACAGGGATGACAGCTATTATGATGCATCGGGTCTGCGCAAAGACACGCTGGCGGGTTACGGCCTGACAGCGCCTCTCGGTGAAGGTGCGACCTTTAAGATCAAAGCTTATTACCACGACAATACCGGCCAAGGCACTTGGGGCACACCGTATGTAGCAAGCCCCAATGGCGTCCCCATGTCAGTGCGCACAACAGAATATGATATCCAGCGCGGCGGTGTCTTTGGATCGTTGAACGCCGAAATTGGCGATCATGAGATTACCGTTGGAGGCTGGTATGAGCATAATGACTTTACACAAGCCCGGCGTTTCTATGCTTTTGACAGCCTGACTACGCCCAATCGCGATCTGACCAAGTTCCAGCGTGGGCCGTTCTTCACGCAGTGGCTGTTCGATTTCAACACGGATACGTTGCAATATTATGTGCAGGACAAAATGACGTTTGGCGACTTGACGATCAATGTCGGCTGGAAAGGTTTTCAGGTAAACAACGAGGCTGATCCCCGTGTGCAAGGGGCATTGGCAGCAGGTAAGATCAAATCGAAAGACTGGTTTCAACCACATGCCGGCCTCGCCTATAAAATTAGCGACAAGGCAGAGCTGTTCGGCGGCTTTACCCAAGTGACGCGGGCCTTTGTATCGTCGGCAACCAGCGGGCCGTTCTCAACTACGCAGGCGGGCTTTAACGCATTGCTTGCACGTGGCTTGAAACCTGAAGAGTCCGACACTTATGAACTGGGCGCACGCTATAACGATCCTGTCTTCAACGGCGTGATTGGGGTCTATTACGTCAATTTCCGCAATCGCCTTTTGGGTGTTCCAACAGGCCCGGGCATTGTCGGCAATCCTGCTATCTTGCAAAATGTCGGCGGCGTCCGCTCGATCGGTTTTGAGGCAGCGGGTGATTTGCGTCTTGGCAACGGGCTGACGCTGTTTGCATCCTATAGCTACACCGATGCCAGCTATCGTGATGATGTTGTTACACCAACTGCAATCATCCCGATAAAGGGCAAGACAGTGGTCGATACGCCAAAGCATCTTCTGCGCGGCGAAATCGCCTATGATAGCGACACATTTTTTGGGCGGGTCGGTGCCAATTACATGAGCAAGCGGTTTTTCACCTATACCAATGACCAGTCGGTCCCTAGCCGGGTGCTTGTGGATGCAACTCTTGGTTATCGCTTTGATGCCGGGCTGCGTTCGCCGATTGAGTTGCAGTTGAACGCAACCAACTTGCTGGACAAGAAATATGTCTCGACTATCGGTTCCAACGGTTTTGGGAATAGCGGTGATAACCAGACGCTTCTTGCTGGCGCACCACAGCAGTTTTTCGCAACTGTGAAAGTTGGTTTCTAATGCGAATGATGATGATCGGCAGCGCGCTTCTTTTGGGCGCACTGCCTGTTGCTGCATCGGCGGAACCGGTTCTGTTTATCTCCATCGATGGCCTGCAACCTGCCGATGTGATCGAAGCGGATAAGCGCGGGATTGATATCCCCAACCTGAAACGCTTCATCACCGAGGGCAGCTATGCCAGCGGCGTCAAAGGGGTGTTGCCGACAGTCACTTACCCCAGCCACGCAACTTTGGTCACAGGGGCAAGTCCTGCTAAGCACGGCATTATTGGCAATAACAGCTTTGATCCGATGCAGATCAACCAAGGCGGTTGGTATTGGTATGGCAGCGATTATAAGCTGCCCACGTTGTGGGATGCCGCAGCAAAGGCGGGCATGACCACTGCCAATGTTCATTGGCCGGTTAGCGTCGATGTCAAATCGATCCGTTGGAATATCCCGCAAATCTGGCGCACGGGGCACAGCGATGATGCTAAGCTGATCACGTTATTATCCACGCCGGGATTGGTCCAATCGCTTGAGTCTGAACTGGGTGCCTACGCACCGGGCATAGATGAAAGTATCGAAGGTGATGAAAATCGTGGTCGGTTTGCCGTGGCGTTGATCACACGCGAAAAGCCCGACTTTACAACGGTGTATCTGACCGCGCTGGACCATGAGCAGCATGGCAAGGGACCAGATACGCCTGAGGCGCATGCAGTTCTAAAACGTATTGACGCTATCGTTGGTCAGCTGGTTTCGGCGCAGATGAAAGCGCGGCCAGATACCGTTATCGCAGTAGCTTCTGACCACGGCTTTTCTAAAGTTGATACTGAGATTAACCTCTATCGCGCTTTCATCGATGAAGGGCTGATCACGCTGGATGACAACGGCAAGATCAAAAGCTGGGAAGCTAGCCCTTGGAACTCGGGCGGAAGCTCTGCAATCGTGTTGGCTAGACCCAATGACGCGGCACTTGCGAAACGCGTTCAGGTATTGCTCGAAAAGCTGAAAGCCGATCCCAAAAATCGTATCGCCAAGGTTGCATCGGCTGCAGACATCAAGACAATGGGTGGCAACCCGGTGGCCAGCTATTACGTGCAATTTGAACTAAACGCCTATGCAGGTAGTTTCAAAGGCAAGGATGCACCACTCGTCGGCCCATCCGGCAGCAAAGGAACGCATGGCTATTTCCCAACCGAACCCAAAATGCGATCCAGCTTTATGATGATGGGCAAAGGTATTGCCAAAGGCCGCAATCTGGGTGAGATCGATATGCGCGCGATCGCGCCGACGCTGGCGGGCATATTAGGCGTTCCGCTTCCTGATGCAGAGTTGGACGCTGTTAAATAGCAGTCTTCAACACTTACAAAACTGTCGCAATTCTGTAACATATACCCCGCAAAGCAATGCGCCTGCGACAGGAGGAATGATTGGCGCGTAAAGCGATAGCGGTTTTCGAACCGGAACAACCTGAAGTGCGATATTTTAACCGCGAACTTAGCTGGTTGAAGTTCAACCGCCGTGTTCTGGCAGAGGCTGCAAATCGCAGCCATCCCCTGCTGGAAAGGCTGCGCTTCCTTTCGATATCCGGTAGCAACCTTGACGAGTTTTTCATGGTGCGCGTTGCCGGCCTTCGCGGGCAGCAGCAGCGCAAGATCGAAGAGCTATCGATGGATGGCATGTCCGCGAGTGAGCAGCTGGAGGCGATTGGCGAGGAAGCCGATGCGTTGATGGCTGATCAGCAAAAACTATGGCAGCAACTACGCAAACAGCTGGCTAATGAAGGCATCTCCGTCATCGAGCCGTCGGAAATCGGCAAGAAAGCTGAGCCCGTAGTTGAACAATATTTCCGCGAGCAAATCTTGCCCGTGCTGACCCCACAAGCGCTTGATCCGGCTCACCCCTTTCCTTTCATTCCCAATCAGGGGCTTAGCGTTATTCTTGAGATGCGCAGACTACGCGACAATGAACTGGTGCGCGAGTTGATCATGATCCCGTCGGCGTTGCCGCGCTTTGTCCGTGTGCCCGGGGTGCGCCGTAACTTTGTGCCGATTGAAGAATTGATCAAGTCTTATGTCAGGCTGATGTTTCCCGAGCACAAACTGCTCGCGGCCGGAGCGTTCCGCATCATCCGCGATAGCGATATAGAGATTGAGGAAGAAGCCGAAGATCTGGTTCGCCATTTCCGCAGCGCGATAAAACGTAGACGCAGAGGCAGAGTGATACGGCTGAAAATGCAAAAAGGGCTGCCTGTTCGTTTGCAAAAACTGATCCGCGAAGCACTTGGCGGAGAAAGATCGATTGCGACCGAAACGATAGGTTTTCTGGGCATTGGCGATCTGGCTCAGCTTGTCGAGGAAGACCGTAAGGCGCTGAAATTCAAACCCTATACGCCACGCTTTCCCGAACGTATCCTTGAACAAGATGGCGATTGCTTTGCCGCTATCCGGCAAAAGGATATCATTGTTCATCACCCTTATGAGAGTTTTGACGTTGTGCTTGCCTTTTTGCAGCAAGCAGCAGCTGACCCCGATGTGATTGCGATCAAGCAGATACTGTATCGTGCGGGCAAACAGTCAGCAGTCATTCGCGCATTGTGTGATGCAGCGGAGGCTGGAAAATCGGTGACGGCTGTTGTCGAACTCAAGGCCCGCTTTGACGAAGAGCAAAATTTGTTATGGGCATCGCAGCTCGAAAATTCTGGCGTTCAAGTGATTTACGGCTTTGTCGATATGAAGACGCATGCCAAAATTTCGCTTGTCGTTCGCCGCGAAAATGGCGGCATGCGGACGTACTGCCACTTTGGCACAGGCAATTATCACCCCATAACCGCGCGCATTTATACAGACCTCAGCTTCTTCACCGCTGATCCTCGTCTTGGCAGCGATGCCGGGCAGATTTTCAATTTCGTTACAGGCTATCTTGAACCCGAAAATCTAGAAATGCTGTCGATGAGTCCGCTGGGCATGCGCGAGAAGATCCTTTCACTGATCGACACCGAGATCGGCTTTGCCAAAAAGGGAAAGCCTGCCTCGGTCTGGGCCAAGCTCAATTCGCTCGTCGATGAACGGGTGATCGAAAAACTATATGAAGCAAGCGAAGCAGGCGTGGAAATCGACCTTGTCGTGCGCGGCATTTGCTGCCTGCGTCCGGGCGTAAAGGGCATGTCATCGCGGATCAGGGTGAAGTCGATTGTCGGGCGCTTTCTGGAGCATAGTCGCATCTGGGCATTCGGTAACGGTCACGAGATGCCCAACCCCAATGCCCGTGTATTTATCTCGTCCGCCGACTGGATGGGGCGCAACTTTGACCGCCGCGTCGAATACATGCTGCCCATAGAAAACCCGACTGTGCACGACCAAGTTCTTGATCAGGTGATGGTCGCCAATTTGATCGACAACGAACAAAGCTGGCGTCTGCTACCCTCTGGCGAATATGAGAAGGTGACGATCAAGGGGCGCCGGTTCAATTTGCACCAATATTTCATGACCAATCCGTCATTGTCCGGTCGCGGCGGGGCATTGGCTGAACGCAACGATGTTCCAAAGCTGGACCTTATTCGCCAGTAAGCCTAGTCACCGGGCATGATTCCGTCTCCGCGTGCAGTTATTGATATTGGATCGAACGCAATCCGTCTGGTTGTATATGGCGGCCCTCCGCGTGCGCCGATGCCAATCTATAACGAAAAAGCCCGGATCGCGCTTGGTGATAGTGTAGACCGCACAGGCGAGATCGACGCAAAGGTCATGAAAGCAGCGGTCGCAACGCTGGTTCGTTTTGACGCGCTGACCAAAGCGATGCAGGTTGGCGAACGGCGTATTGTCGCAACCGAGGCGACCCGGCGCGCCACAAACGGTGCCGAATTTCTTGAAAAAGCTGCGAATGCAGGCATTCCGATAGAGCTGATCAGCGGCGAAGCAGAGGCATTGGCATCGGCGCTTGGTGTGGTATGTGATATGCCGTCAGCAACCGGATATGTTGCGGATCAGGGCGGAGGCAGCCTTGAGCTCGCCAAGATTATCGATGGCGAACCACGGCAACCACTATCCATGCCACTTGGAACCATTCCTTTGTCAAAACGCGTCGATGCCAGCCCAAAGTCGCTCGCGCAGGATATCGAGGCGGCCATTACTGCACATGGCGCTTTCGAAGTGCAAACCGGCTTGCCGCTGCATCTGGTTGGCGGTGCATGGCGAACACTCGGGCGGTTGCACATGCACGTCACCGATTATCCGCTGTCCATCCTTTCCAACTATGTAATGCCCACCGACGCAACGACCGATTTGGCAAAGATCGTCAATATCCGTGAAGCGATGGAACAATTAGGAATTGTTTCCGAACTGCGCCTTCCATTCATGCCCTATTCCCTGCTGACAATCGAAGCGTTGGTACGCGTGCTGAAGCCCAGCGAGCTGGTGGTCAGTGTTTACGGTTTGCGCGAAGGATTATTGTTCGATCGCCTATCAAAAGATGCGCGTAGCGAAGATCCACTGATCGCGGCGGCACGGCACGAAGGTGCGCGCCTATCGCGCTTTGCCTATCATGGTGATCGCATCGCGGAATGGATCGCGCCTTTGTTTGACGATGACCCGCCAAATCTGCAACGCCTGCGTCATGCAGTATGCCTGTTGGCGGACAGCGTATGGAACAGCCATCCAGAATATCGCGCCGAGCATGCAGCGGAGCTTGCATTGGAAGGCAACTGGCCGGGTCTAACCGCGGGTGATCGCGCCATGATCGCTACCGGGCTTTATGCGGCCTATGGCGGTAAACGACCTCGGCCCGTGTTACTCAGTCTTTTGGCATCTGACGAGTTGCTCGACTGCGCAACAAAATGGGGCTTGGCCGTCAGGCTTGCGCAACGTCTGGACGGTGGAACGGGCAGCGCCTTGGCCGGTGTTACTCTTTCAAAAAAGGACAATGAACCGGTTTTGACTTATGATACCGATATGACGAATTTTGATTCTAGCACGGTGCGCAAACGGCTAAAGCATCTGAAAGAAGCACTAACTAAAACAGAGCCTAGAACAGCGCCTCCGATACCGTAGTCCATGACACATATTTGAAGTTCTGCGTTTCCGGGCTGTTATCGCCATCCTGAACAACCAGAAGGCCGCCGGGATAATCGGGCCCAAAGTGACCCAAATGCAGTTCCAGCCCATCAGTTTCCTGAACGCCGTCAACGCCTTTGCCCTTCGGCCCATCCGCGATGCGAAAGCGGCCGACATAGCGACCATCGCGCAATCGATAGAGCGTATAGGCGTAATCGCCTTGGCTTGACGCCAGCAGATAGCCGCCCGATTTTCCAGCGGGAACAATCGCTAAGCCCTCTGCATCAGCAACCAGTTGCTTGCCATCGGCGCGGCCAAGCGCCTTGGGCTTGGTTGAACCATTTGGCCGGGCATCGAACCGCCACAGGCCGATATCTTCCTCGGCCACATACAACAGCCCGGTGCGGTCGTCGACAACACAACCTTCGGATTGAGTGCCAAGTTTCATTTGGCGCACGACTTTTCCTGTGACGGCGGAGCCAGAAATGTCCAGTGCAACCTGATCGATACGTCCGTCCTTCAGGACAAGAAACGCGTAAAGCCGACCGTCCCCCTTTCGCTGCCAAAGGCACATGCCATAGGCCTCACCCGGCCCGACAGGAAGGTTGGCCAGCGGTACCAGCTTGCGGGCATTGGTATCGAGCGTGAACAAAGCGATTGCAGCATTCAGTTCATCACGCCGGTCGCTGGCCGCAACAAGAACTGAGAGTTTACCGTTCACCGTTACGTCAGGGCGCAGATCGACATTATTGAGCCTTGGCGAAGGCGTGAAGCTGACTTGCTGACCGGCCAAATCATAAACATGAATGCCAGCGCGCTTGTCTGTCCCGACAATCAGGCTCTTTGCCGGATCGGCATCATTCCGCCAGATTGCTGGATCATCGGCGGCATCATCGACGCTTCCAACCGGCGTTGTTTCCGCCACGGCCATGACAGTCTTTGCAGGTAGCGCATTGGCGATCAGCTGTTCGACCGGCGTTTCAACACCGTCCTGTGCCGCAACGATTGTAGCGGCCACCAAGCCAAGCAGTCCTATCGTATAGCGGTTCATCAGAAAGTGAACCGCACACCGCCCGTAAACCGCCTTCCGAACTGTTCCCATTCGATTGTGTATTGGCCATTGCGCTGTGCCGCTATGCCCAGTGCATTCTGGATATTTGACGGGTCAGCGTAACGACGCCCAGGATTGTTGAGCAGGTTCGAGGCATCAAAATAGACTTCAAGGCCTTTGGAGAGCTCATAACGCGCCGAAAAATCCAACTCGTCATCGTCGGCCCAGTAAGTATCGCCAGCGTCGGGGGCTAACGTATCGGCAAAGCCATCGGCCCAAGTTGTGCGCATCTGATATTGCAGGCGCAGCGACAGGCCGTATTTTTCGTAATAGGCGCCAACATTATAGGCGACTTCCGATGTGCCTGGCAGCGGCACACGGCGCGATGGCGTTACGTATTGGAAAGGTTGTGCCGGTGTGGCCGAAGTGACCAGATCGGTAATTACCGCCGGCTTGGTTACTTTGGAATCGTTCCATGTCGCGTTTGCGGAGATGCCAAAACCACCCATCCAGTCGGGTAAACCAAGCTGTTCGGTATAAGGTTCAAGCTGTGCCTGAAAGGCTGCCTCAAAGCCGAAGATACGACCTTTACCACCGTTGGCAATCCCGCTGAAGCTGTAGCCTGAACGATCAATACCCCCAAAGTTCAGCGCATCCGAACCAAAGGTACGACGTGAGGTATAGAGCACATCTTCCACTCGTTTGTAGAACGCGCCGAGCATAAAATAACCCTGCGGCTTTGCGTAGACTTCATAATAAGCGTCGATACCATAAGCGCGTTCCGGCTTGACCGAGGGGTTGCCGCCGGAAATGCGCTGGTCCGTATCGTTTACGACCACATTGGGCCGTAGCTGATCATAATCGGCGCGCGCAGCGCCGCTGGTGAAACCAATGCGCAGCTTCTGATCGTCGGCGACATCGAAGTTCACATGCAGGCTGGGGAATGCCATCGTTGAACTGCTCTGGGCCTCAATCTCTCCAGTTACGCCGGGGATAGTGGCAAGTGCGCGCCCGCGGTTAGTTACCTTTTCAACACGCACGCCCCCTACAAAGCTGCCCCAGTCAAACTTGCTGTTTGCCATCAGATAACCGGCGAGTACCCGTTCGCGAACATTGTAGTGATTGTTAACAAGTGGTGTGAAAGTCCCAACAGTGCGCGCGCGATCAATTGAGTCACGCATCACGTCTTGGCTGAAATAGCGGAACGTATAGCCCAAAGGAATTTCGCCGCGGAAAGGGCGGTCAAGCGAAAAACCCTGATAGGTTGTGCTTATTCCAGCCGCTGCGGCTTGCGCTGTATTAAGCGACAATTCGCGTTCGCGGTTGATTTTTGTGCGCTGGTCATATTGGAAACCGGCGCGAATTGTGCCTTCACCTCCAAACAGGCCGATATCGCGAGAAAGCTCCGCCTTGAAGGTATAGGCCTTGGTCGGATCGACAGCATCCAACGACCGGATCCGGCTCAACGGTTTGGTAAAACTGTCGATCGCAGTCACCGGTGTTCCAGCCTGAAACCGTGTCGGTCCTGAAAGCTGGTTCGTGGTGAACAGCTGCACCCGCGCCAGTTCGGGATTTGTGAAATCATAGGCAACAGTGGGGCGTAAATTTCGGGTGCTGGGGCTATCCCAAAAAGCTTCGCCAACGACCGAACGATCATCGACTGATTTGGTATAGTTGGCGATCCATTTTAATCCCCAATCATCGCCAAAACGGTGCTTACCCTCTATCGTATTGGTGAAAACCGACTGACGAAACGCGCGTAAAGTCGAACGTTGATTGATGTCGATGCCATAGACTGTGCCAGCAAATGGCGTGTTGTTACAGGCATCCGCATAGGCACTTGTCGTCGGTGTACTGGTTGGCCCACCCACACAAGCAGCGGCGCTAGTGACCAGATCGTTCTGGCGGTCGTCAAAGTCAAAGATGTAGTTGTCGCGCGCCTCATCGTCGGAGAAGATGGTATAAAGCGTCCGCAGCGAGATGGTGTTGTCGGAGTCAGGACGAAAATCCACCCGACCGGATATAGACCAGTTTTTGCGCGTCAGGCGGTATAGCTTGTTTTCGGTTTCACGCGCCCAAAAGCGATTAAGATAGCCGGGGCGAAGATCGATCGGTGTGCCGGCAAGGCGAGGATCGCGATCTGCGACATTCGCTGGAATCACGCTGTTGCTGCGTGATGGAATTCGCCAATCAGTCTCGAAATTGTCGGTGATCATATTGCGCTGATAATAGCTGCCCGATAGCAGCACGCCGATCTCGCCCATGTTGGTATCAAAGACGTTGGAGAGCGTCAGCGAACCTTCATATTCCTCGCGACTGCCGAGCTCTACTTTGCCTGCCCCCAGCTTGCCTGAAATGCGGAAGCCATTGTAGTCAAGCGGCGAGCGGGTGATGACGTTGACGTTACCCGAAATGGTTTCGCCCGGCATGTCAGGCGTCACTGCTTTGGAAACAATAATCTGTGAAGCAAGTGCGGACGGGATGCTATCAAAACGTGCATCGCGGCCTTCTGGGCTGACGATATTGATGCCGTCGAACGACAACGTCGTCCAGTAATTCGGCGCACCGCGCAACGACAAATACCGCGCCTGACCTTGATCGCGCTCCACCGCAAGACCGGGAAGGCGACCAGCGGCTTGTGCGATGTTTTGGTCTGGCAAACGACCCACAGCGTCCGAGGCAACCACGGAAACAAGCGAATCTGAGTTCTTTTGAACCGCAAGCGCCGCTGCTTCTGATTCCGCAATCGGGCGGCTGCCCGTTACCACAATCGCTTCTTCCTCAGGTGCCTCAACCGCCTCGGGCGCTTCTTGCGCAAATGCCGGATAGGCAAAGCAAGCCGCGCTGCAAAACAACAATCCCTTTAACCCTGCCCCGTTCAGTTTGCTTTGCACCGATCTACCCCTTGAAATGAATCATCAAGTTTATCGGTAGATGCGGCGTGTGACAGATTGGGGACGATTAGGTATCAGTTTCGTTACAACATCATGTCGAAACCATGACATTTCTTGTGTGGCGTTTGGAAGCACCAAAGATTTGCAGGGTAGCGGGCAATTTGCGCATAGTGCAAATTCTCTTGGGCCACGCAGAAACTACCGAGAAGTATCATGGCGTCGATGTTGACGATACAACATCCTTTGCAGTGCGTTTTGATATTTAGCGAAATCGACTGACTGTAAAGAATGCGCAGGCTTTTGACGCTGCTGCCTGAAGCCATCGGATGTGTCACCCTTAGAATGAACTCGTAAAGCTGCCCTTTGGAGAAGTAGCCAGTATGAAGCTCGTTTCTCCAATTTCGTCGCAAATGTAAAAATTTCGGCTTTCAATTGTGTTTAAGCAACCGAGCGATGATCGCAAAGTTGGCGTAAACAGTCGTCCAGCGGTATCAGTAATAGCTACCCCCATCGCTGTGCGATGGGTTCGTGGTCTACTTTCCTAAAAGCTGTTTTAAGGCAGGATCAGCGTCGTGCCAGTTGGAGAGTTCCACGCTGATCCTGCCTACCACTAACGTTCAAGGCTAAGGTTTGGAGTCAGCCAGCACTTCCACGACGAGTCATTTCTGATGCTCCAGCCATTAAGAAGCTTTGAGTTGAGTTTACGGCCCTCCTCGAAGACACGTATTACCATGTACCTAGCTCGATAAATCCCTCTTAAACCAACCCAACGTCTGCACTGCGCGTTAGTGGTCGTATGCTCAGTAGGCAAATACGCTATCCTAGCTATCATCACGGCAATCGCGGCATCCGCATGCGAGCAATCCCTAAAATACCGATTGCCTCCAAATCACGTTTCAGCGACATTTCCACTTGATCATCGATAAGTTTCAGATCCCCCATATTGGCTATGCAAAGGGCCGAACGCAGGTTGGACAGCAATGCAATGAGTGCTGTGTACGCCTCCAACGCGGGTAGCCTCTCGATTTGGGCTATCTGTTCAGCAACAAGCTTATTGTATAAGGGATGCCCTCCCCGATGGATTGGGCGACCGATCATATAGGCGGTCTTTTCATCGCATGGCAGATGCATGCCATTTGTGCAGAAATCATTTGCTGAAAAACCTAAGCTTTTCATCGTCCCGAAAAAAATACCGAATACTTGAGCATCGGACACTTGATGCGGTATTATATGATGGCAGTTGAAGCCCCGCACTCTGATTTTTGATCGCACGTGCCGAAACGAAACCATTTGCACATCACACCCTCCCTGAATTTGCGAGGGGTAGATTCAATGGACCGAAGTGACCCGAAGAGTTTCATCCGTTTTGGAGTGTATTTCGCAACGCAACACATTGCTTTCTGGCATTGGCTCCAATGTAATCACTTTATCGGAATCTATATCCGGTACCAGCTGACTTGTAATCACCGCTCCGTTTGTGCCGATGTCATGCACCAAACGCACAGCACGTCGCACCAAATCCTGCGCCTGAAAGCCGCCGCCAGATAGTTCAATTTCTTGTCCGGAAAACCAATCCAGTCCGGATGAACGTAACGTGCGCTCATCATCCTCATAGTCGAAATCAACCGTGACCAGTACAGGGAAGACCTCCCCCTTTGCATAGTTTTCAACATTCTCTCCGAAAAACGCTGGGTCTGATATAATTTTGCCGGGCGTCCACATGACCGCCTTTGCAGAAAGCTGTCTTGCGATCCTAGCCCCAAAAACAAGCAGTGCTTTTGCAATCGGAGCAACGCGTTCACCGCCAGCCAAATCCTCGGTCAAATTGATAGATAGGAGAGTGGATTTTCCTGGTGCCAAAGTCCCGAAAAATACCGAGCGATAGCCTGACAAAACTGGTGTTTCTTCTGTCCAAAATACATCAAAACCAACGCTGCCATGCTGCACTTTTGCCGACAGTACAGATTGATCCGACGTGATTTCGACCAAAAGATCAGGGCTGTCCTCAGCAAGCAGCAGAAGTCTGCGCTTCATCTCATGCGGAGCCTGATCGAACAGCAGTATAAGAGGTGCTAAAGACGCCAAATTATGCTTCCCACATAAGTTCTATATTTGTTCTCTAGCGTGCTTTTCTGCTATTGCAAGCCTATGGTGTTTATGGATTTATCTCTGTTTTGGACTAGATTTCTACCTGACTGCCCAACTCGACAACGCGGTTTGACGGCAGGCGGAAAAACTCCATCGCATTGGCAGCATTGCGCAGCATCCAAGCGAAAACTTTCTCTCTCCATATTGCCATGCCGGGCGCTTTGGACGCGATCAGCGTTTGGCGGGACAAGAAGAAGCTGGTTTGCATCATTTCAAATGGCGGACCACACAAATCTACTCGCGCAAGAGCCGCGGGGACGTCCGTTTCCTCTAAGAAGCCATAACGCAGAACCACACGATAAAAGCCCTCACCTAAGGTCTTGCAGCTCGCACGGTTGGCTTCATCGACATAAGGCACTTCGGCAATCTGCACGGTCAGAATGATCACCCGCTCATGCAGGATGCGGTTGTGTTTTATGTTGTGCAGCAACGCTGATGGTACGCCAGCACTCGTCGAGGCCATGAAGATTGCAGTTCCCGGCACACGCTGAGCGCTTCCTGCGGCAGACTTGATGAATATCTCCATCGGCATCGTGCTTTCGGCCATCCGTTCTCGCATTAGCGCGCGGCCGCGTGACCATGTTGTCAGCAGTGTGAAGATTATCAATCCGATCATGAGCGGCACCCAACCGCCATCCGGAACCTTCAACAAATTCGCGCCAAGATAGGCAAAATCAACAATGAAGAAGACTGCAAGTACAGGTAGTGCTTTCCATTTCGGCCATTTCCACAATGTCAGCAGCACAACCGAGATCAGGCAGGTGTCAATGAACATAGCGCCAGTGACGGCGATTCCGTAAGCTGCGGCAAGATTGGACGACGATTGGAAGAACAGCACCAGTATAAGGACCATAACAGCCAGCCCCCAGTTGATCGCTGGGATGTAAATCTGACCCGCCGCTTTCTCACTGGTATGCTGAATCGTCATGCGCGGCATAAAGCCCAGCTGGATCGCCTGTTGCGTCAGCGAGAACGCGCCAGAGATCACCGCTTGGCTGGCAATAATCGCCGCCATAATTGTTAAGAAGATAACAGGCGTGCTGATCATTTCAGGTACCATCAGGAAGAACGGATCGCGGATCGCCACCTGCGCCTCAGCTGGCGTCATTGTAAGAATCATTGCCCCCTGCCCCATATAGTTGAGCATCAGTGCAGGCAGCACGAAAATCAGCCAACTATAAGAGATTGGCTTACGACCAAAATGCCCCATATCCGCATAGAGCGCCTCCGCTCCGGTCACTGCCAAAACGACTGTCCCCATTGCAACGAACGCTCTGAAGCCATCTACATAAAAGAAGTTAAGTGCATTGAGAGGGTTCAGTACGTCCAGAACGATCAACGGCATCTTAGCCATATGCATCAGGCCAAGACCGGCCAGTGTCGAAAAATAGAGCAGCATAATCGGCCCAAACCACTGCCCCACTTTTGCAGTGCCGCGCGACTGTATCGCGAACAGGCCTGCAATAATTACAACAGAAATTGGAACGATATAGGGGCTGAAGCCCGGGCTGACGTATTTTAATCCCTCTGCTGCGCCCAAAATAGACATGGCCGGGGTAATCATCGAATCGCCGTAAAAGAGCGCAGTTGCAAAAACCCCCAGCATCACAATGGGCGCAGTCCAGCGTGCACCTTGGGTTTTGCGGCTGATAAGCGCAAGGAGAGCAAGGCTACCACCTTCTCCTTTATTGTCAGCTTTCATAATGGTTAGGACATATTTGAATGTCACCACAATCATCATCGACCAGAAAACGAGACTCAAAACACCTTTGATGTGCAGGGGGTCTGGGTCGATCGGATGATGCCCTGCAAAGGTTTCGCGGAAAGCATAGATCGGGCTGGTGCCGATATCACCGAATACAACCCCAACGGTGCCAACGCACAATGCGAGCAGGGAACCTTGCGGTGCGTGCCCGTGATTTTCACTGCTAGCTTGATCGTTCGGTGCGTCTGATACTGTGACTGCCATGCAACCCCCAGGCAATAGAACCTATGTGCCGCAACCAAAAGCATAATGCATGGAGACGGGCGCAGGCGGATAGCATGTGCCTATAGGGCTTACAACAAATGTCGCCTAAGCATTGAATACAATTAAGACCATTAAATCAGTTACTTATTTTTATTTACATCCGCTGGTTGCATAGATTGCAACATAGTTTTCAACCCGCCGAGCTGCGACTCCAGCTTTGGCTGCCAAATCGCTTTATCTGGCGCGTCGTCAACTAGGCGTTGCCAGATTTCTACGGTCTTTGCAGGACGCCCTTCAAACAGTTCTACCAGCCCTTCAAAATAGTCTGGAGCGCGATTGCGTGGGCCAAATTTTCGGGCATTTGCAAAGGCCATTTTTGCAGGCGGCGACATCTGTCCGTCGCCTGCAAGCAACAGCACTACGCCAAAGCCCGACCACAGATCTCCATTTTGGGGGTTTTCACGAAGCCCCGCCTGAATTGCAGCCGCCGCATAATCATATTTGCCGCTTCGCGCATAGCTGTCGGATATGATCAGCCATTGCTTGCCCGCGCCGTAGCCGACGTCCATATCAGCGCGCATCTGGACTAGCATCTCTGCGGTTTTCAGCTTTGCTGTAATCGGCCTGGCTGGTGCAGATGATTGTTCAGGTGAGCCTTGCCATGCATAGCCAGCAAGGCCGAGAACAACAGCGGCGGCAATCACAGGCCACAGCTGTTTCCGGCCAGGCAGGACTAGCAACAATCCAGCCATCACGGCAGCAGCGATCAGGGCCGCGGGCAACCAGCCGATCATGATCGCCCCTTTCCAAAACGGCCACGCGCCAACCACAACGCAGCGCCAAGCAGCAGCAAAGGTGCCAGCCAAAGCATCAGGCCTGATCCGCTTGCAGGCGGCGCAAAGCTAACCCAGTCGCCGTAACGCTCGATCAACCAGCCTTCGATCTCGGCATCGCTTTGCCCGGCGACTACGCGGCTGCGCACTTCATGCCGCATCGCCTCTGCAATCGGCGCGTCGCTGTCGTGAATCGATTGGCCCTGACACTGGATGCAGCGCAGATTTTCCATCAATGCCAGTGCACGCGCTTCTTGGGCCGGGTTTTCCAACTGCACATTAGCGAGTGGAGGCGTTGGGCCATCCTGCGCGGATAATGGCGCAGCTATCATAAGCAGTAGTATTAGAAGGAGGCGCTTCATTGCAGCGCCCGCCATTTTTCAAGCAATGGCTGCACGTCATCCGCGCGGATATCGCCGATATGCTGGTACACAATGCGCCCCTTGCCATCGACGATGAAAGTCTCCGGCACACCCGACGAACCCAGCTGCAGCTGAAATGCCATATCGGTTGATCCGATACGGACAAACGGATTGCCGAATTCAGTTAGAAATGTGGCCACATTTTCCGGGGTATCGTTGATCGCTATACCGTGAATTTCAACGCCTTGCTTTTTAAGCTGCTCCAGCATTGGAGCCTCTGCCTTGCACGGGGTGCACCAGCTGCCGAACAGGTTCAGCATCCTGGGCTTGCCATCGGCAAAGTCAGTATTTGCCAGCGCAGGTATGCCATCGGTTGCCGCAGGGAAGTTAAACACCGGCAGCGGCTTTCCGATCATATGCGATCGGACATAATCATCCTTTGGCTCTGTCAAACCATACAGAAATATCCCGCCCAGAAAGGCGAAGACAATAAGCGGTGCCCAGATCAGCCAACTGCGTTTCATGCATAGCCCCATGATTCATCGGCTTTTTTGCGGCGGCGCAGCAGGCGTGCTCGCCCGATCAAAGCCAGAAATCCGCCAAAGGCGATGATCGCCGCACCAAGCCAGATGAAGGTGACAAACGGTTTCCACCAAAGCCGGACCTGCCATCTATCAAAGTTATCTCCGTCAACCGGTGCGAGGACAACATAAAGCTGGCCGTTCCAGCGTGTCAGCAGTGCAGCTTCGCTGGTTTGCTGGGCAGGCTGAAAAAACTGGCGGGCTTGCGGGGTTAGCGTTGCGGTAAAATCGCCGTTACGCGCAACAGCTTCTCCCTCAATCGCGACCCAATTGTCTCCGGCCACCGGCTTCACGTTTTTAAGCGTAACTGTCCAGCCCGCAATCTTGGCCTCTTCGCCAACACGCATCGCGGCCAATCGTTCGCTGGACCAGCCGGACTCTGTCGCCATACCAGCAATGCTGACCGCAAGACCGAAATGCGCCAGCGCCATGCCCCATGTCGTCAATGGCGTCCTTAACAGGTTGCGACCAACCAGCGGCAAGATAGACGCGATAGCAAGTCCCACTGCAAGAGAGAGCGACAGGATCGGAAACAACCCTGCACTTGGCCATTGCACAAATAGCAATATGCCCGTCACCAGCGCCGCCATTGCAGGCACAATAACCCGCTTCAGTCGCGCTCCATCATCGCTGCGCCAACGCAGCAACGGGCCAACCATTAGGGCGAGCATCAACAGCAATCCGATCGGCACAGTCGCGCGATTGAAATAGGGTGGCCCCACCGAAATCTTTTCACCCATCGCCTCCGCTGCCAATGGCCAAAGCGTGCCGACCAGCACCACCGCGAGGATTACCGACAGGAAGATATTGTTGGCAACGATGCCGCCTTCACGGCTTAGCAGATTGAACTGTTTGCCCTCTCGTACTGAACCAATCCGCAGCCCGAAAAGCGCAAGCGCGCCGCCAATGTAGAACAGCAAAAGCGCAAGGATAAACGCCCCGCGTTCTGGATCGACCGCAAAGGTATGGACGCTGGTCAATATGCCGGAGCGCACGAGAAACGTGCCCGCCATCGACATCGCAAAGGCCACCAGCGCCAGCATGATTGTCCATGCACGCAGTGCATCACGGACAGCCAGCACAGCAACCGAATGCAGCAATGCAGTCGCCGCAAGCCATGGCATCAAAGAGGCGTTTTCAACAGGATCCCAAAACCACCAGCCGCCCCAGCCAAGTTCGTAATAAGCCCAATAGCTGCCCGCCGCGATTCCAACGGTCAGGAAAATCCACGCAAGCAATACCCAAGGTCGCATCGCGCGGGCGAATGCGGGGCCGACTTTGCCAGTCAGCAACGCGCCAACAGCAAAGGAGAACGCGATTGAGAGGCCCACATAGCCGATGTAAAGCGTTGGCGGGTGGAACGCTAAACCGACGTCCTGTAGCAATGGATTCAGGCCAGCGCCAGATTCCGGGGCAGGATTCAACCGTTCAAACGGGTTTGAGGAAAACAACAAAAACGCAAAAAAGCCCAGCGCCAGTAATGCTTGCGCAAATAGGCTGGCCCATAACGTTGGCCGGTCCAGCCGCTTTTCAAACAAGGCAATCGCTGCCCCCGATAGTGACAGGATCGTTAGCCATAACAGCATGGATCCTTCATGATTGCCCCATGTTCCGGCAATTTTGAAGATCATCGGCTTGTCGACATGACTGTTGGAGGCAACCAGCAGAACCGATAGATCGGTCACATAAAACAAGTATAACAACGCGCCGAACGAGATCAGGCACAGCACCCCTTGCGCAACCGCGACCGGCTTAATCAATGCGGTCAACGCACCACCATTTTCGCGCCAGCTCATAAAGCCTGCAACAGCCTGCAGCAATGCAAGCGTCGCGGCGAGCCACAAAGCGGCAAGGCCAAGTTCGGCAATCATTTGGCGAGGGTGTCTTTGGTGTGTTCTGCCGCAGACATATCGATATCTTTCAATTCCCGCGGAACGTAATTTTCGTCATGCTTGGCAAGCAGGCTTTCGGCGACGAACACGCCCCCCTTGTCCAATTTGCCGTCCGCAACAACGCCAGATCCCTCGACAAACAGGTCAGGCGTTATCCCGGTATAAGACACCGTTTGCACCGCATCGCGATCTTGCACGATGAAGCTGACCGTCACACCATCAGCCGCACGTTTGATTGACCCGTTTTGCACCATGCCGCCAAGACGGATGGCTTTGCCCGGTTCAACTTTCGCTTTGGCCAAAGTCGCAGGTGTATAAAAATAGCTCGCCTCTTCGCGCAACGCAGACGCGGCCAATAAGGCGGCTCCAATCAACGCGACCAAAGCAACCATGACAAGGATAAGCCGTTGATGCTTTTGCTTCACGGGCGTTTCCGCAGATCATCGGCCAACGCCTCGGATTTGCGCATGGCAATCCAGCTGCTGGCAATCAGCCACACCGTCCCGATGCCGGTCACGGCAAAGGCGGCAATAACAAAGCTTGCATGTGTCATAGCATCAATTCTCCGCGATCCGGCGCATGCGCGCCTCTATGCGGATTTCGGCCAAAGCCGCGCGCATCCGCATCAGGACAATGGCGCCAAACAACAGGCTAAAGCCAATGGCGGCGGCGAACAGCGGCCACAGATAGGCATCGCTAATCGCACTGCCGCCAAGTGTAATGCTCGCTTTTTGATGCTGGCTTTCCCACCACACAACTGACCGGTTGATAATCGGAATGTTCACTGCGCCGATAATGCCAAACACAGCGGCAACGCGGCTGACATTACCTTTTTCACTCGATGCATTGGCAAGTGCGATATAACCGAGATACAGGAAGAACAGCACAAGCATCGACGTCAACCGTCCATCCCATACCCACCAGGTGCCCCATGCAGGCTTGCCCCAGATCGATCCGGTGATCAGGCATATCGCCGCAAACAATGCCCCGGGAACCGCAATCGCGCGCGCCGAAATGCCAGCCAGCGGATGCCGCCAGACCAGCTGCACGATGCTGGCAATCGCAATACCGGTCCATCCCGCCATCCCCAACCAAGCGGCAGGAACATGAACAAAGATGATCTTTACGGTGTCGCCTTGCAGGCGTTCTGGTGGAGCCTGTGTCAGCCCCCAAAAACATGCACCAAGAACAAGCAGCAGCCCGGGCCAAAAAAGCGCAGGGGTAAGCGGCTTGGCAATGCGCAAAAAGCGGGAGGGATTAGCGAAACGATGCATCATGACTCTGCGTGAGCCTCTAGCATCGCTGATGAATTACGCCAATTGATTCACATCAACGACCAATTAGCTTTTTTGCCATTTGGTCGGCAACTTCAGCGGGCGTTGTGCCAGTGCCTTCGCTTTCATCCCAGATCGCGTGCAGCCTAGCCGGAATAGCATCAATCCGCATATTGATTGCATCGTCACCGGCTTTGTCGATGTGGCGCAAGACATTGATGATCCCACCTGCGTTGATAACGTAATCTGGCGCATACAAAATTCCGCGTTCAGCCAGCAATCGGCCCTCTGGCCCCAAAGCAAGCTGGTTGTTCGCCCCGCCCGCAACGGCCTTAACGCGCAATGCAGGCACGCTTGCTTCGGTCAGGATGGCACCCAAAGCATTGGGGCTGAATACATCAGCCTTGACCGTCATGATATCGCCAACGGCTACGCACGTTGCGCCAAGTTCTTGCGCCAATGCGACCGCGCGGTCGTTATCGACATCAGCGATAGTCAGCTTTGCACCATCAGCGGCCAGATAGCGGGCAAGACCGCCACCTACGCTGCCGACACCCTGAACAGCGACATGGACGCCGGACATGTTTTCAACCCCTAAGGCTCTTTGTGCGGCAGCTTTTACGCCCAGATAGACGCCGCGCGCGGTATAGGGACCAGGATCACCACCCTGCCCCGGCAGGCCCGCAACATGGGCAGTATTGTTCGACAGCGAAACCATATCCGCCTCTGACATGCCGACGTCTTGTGCGGTAATGTAGCGACCGCCAAGCGAATCCACAGCGCGGGCAAAACAATCCAGCATGTCCTGCGTTTTCGTGCGTGCGGCATCTGCCAAGATTACCGCTTTGCCGCCACCAGCGGGCAGACCGGCCATCGCGTTTTTGTAACTCATCCCGCGCGATAGGCGCAGAGCATCGGTAACTGCGGCGGCTTTATCAGCATAATGCCAAAAGCGCGTGCCGCCAGCAGCGGGACCAACATAAGTTGAATGGATGGCGATAATTGCCTGTAGCCCGGTCTTTGCATCATCAAACAAATGCACCGATTCGTGATGATCAAAATCGGGAAGATCCCAAAGTGCGGGCATGACAGGCTCCTGACGAGTCGCGTGATATTTCGCAAGTGCGCAATAATATTACGCAGCCGCTTTGTCAGCCTAAAAATGCCTTACAAAAATGGGGCGACCGAGGGGTCTTGAACCCCCGACCTCTGGTACCACAAACCAGCGCTCTAACCAACTGAGCTACGGTCGCCATAGCACCTCTTTTACGGCAGGCGCATTTTCCGATGTCTATCGGGGATCGCTCCCCGATATCCTTATTTCTTTAGGCTAAGCCCGCCGAAACGCTTGTTAAACTGCGCAACGCGGCCACCGGCATCAAGCATCGATCCACGGCCACCAGTCCATGCGGGGTGCGAAGTCGGGTCGATTTCCAATGTCATTGTGTCGCCTTCCTTGCCCCAGGTGGAGCGGGTTTCGAACACGGTGCCATCGGTCATCTGAACCTTGATCATGTGGTAATCGGGATGGATATCTTTTTTCACGTCGGTATGCTCCTTAAAGGGCCCGGTTTCCGACCGGGTCCAGGAAAATTGGAAGCGCCGCCATTAGCGGCGACTTTTGGCAAATGCAAGTCTTTGGGTAACAACCTATAGCGTAGGCGGCGGATCAGCGATCATCGCCATGAATGTGCATTCAGCAGCCAGTTGATCGCCAACCATTGCCTGCCCTGCAAATTTGCAAACACGCGGCTTTTTATGGGTCAGTTGCACGTTCAGATGCAACAAACAGCCGGGCTCTACAGGCACACGGAACTTGGCATTATCAATGGCCATAAAATACACCAGCTTGCCTGATCCAGCCAAGCCAAAGCTTTCCATGGCGAGAACACCGGCAGCTTGCGCCAGCGCCTCAATAATCATCACGCCCGGCATAATTGGACGTCCAGGGAAATGCCCCTGAAAAAAGCCTTCGTTCATCGTAACGGCTTTCACCGCACGAATGCTTTCATCAAGGACCAGTTCCTCAACCCGGTCAACCAGCAGCATCGGGTATCGATGCGGCAGCACCGACATGACCCGGCGGACGTCATAATTGGCGAAATCCGCCATAAAGGCTTAGCGGCCTTCTTCCGGATTCTGCGGTTGGCCTGCTGGCGGCGGCGTTGCAGGCTGTCCGGGCTGTTGCTGAGCCGCGGCCTGTTGCTGCTGCGCCTGACGGATTGCTGCCACCATACGCTGTTGTTGGATCTGTTGAATTTGTTCATAGATTGCAAGCACGCGCCGCGATGTGTTGAACGGATCGGGCGGGGTTGTGTTCACCGTTGGAGTCAACTGATCCAAACGCGCTGTCAGTGCGCTGTTCATGTTTAGCAAAGCCGGATTAGCAACCCAAACAACCGCATCAGGGGAGAGAATGACGTTAACTTTCTTTGCTGCCGTAACGTCTTTCAGCGCCTGCTGATAATTTTTATCGAGCGTATCAATAACGAAAACCTGCGCAGCACGGATCGGCAGCTCAAGATTCTGCATCTCTTCTTCCTTGGCCTTTAACTGATCAAGGATAGGGCTTTTCGATGCCTGCATCTTTGCCTGTTCATCAGGCGAAAGCTGCTGGTCTTTATTGGCATCAAATTGAGTGGCTAGCTGCTGTTGCAACGCCTGAATTTCATTTGCGCGATTGTCGATAGTGGTCAGGTTTACACTGTTGGCTGTGCTGATCTGCTGAAAACCGTTCTTGAACGCGTTAGAGCCCATGATCACAGCGATTTCGTCCGCCGTGCCAATGCCAGCAACCTGCGCGTTTGCAGCCGGTGCGACCACAGCTGTTGCCGTCGCTGCCATCAGCGCCAGCGAAAGTGTTTTTCCAAATTTCTTCATTAGAATTGAGTTCCTACGTTGAATGTAAATAATTTTGTATCGTCACCGGGCTGTTTCAACAGCGCACGGGCAAGGTCGATGCGGAAAGGTCCAAAGGGCGAGTTCCAGTTCACGCCGATGCCGATGGAAACGCGCGGCTTCCAGCTGTCGCCGAGGAAGCGTTCTTGGAATGTCAAAACCGGTGTTCGCGCAGAACCATCGGGATTAAATGCGATGATATCCTGCGCGGGCACGCCTGCTGTAATCACGCCCGTATAATACAGCGGTCCACCGATAACCGCCGGTGTCCCTGTCGGGTTAGCTGTAGATGGCGGAACAGCCGCTTGGGCTGCTCGTTCTGCTTGCAGAGTTTGCAATACAGGACGCGCTACTTTGAATACGGCACCCGCATCGATAAAGATCGAAGGACGAAGGCCAAGCTCTTTTGCACCACTACCCAAGGGGATTTGCAGTTCTGCACGCCCAAGATAGTATGCACGGCCACCAATGGCATCATCCTGTATCTCGGTTCGTGCAAGACGTGGTATGTTGGCAGGAACACCGTTTACTACACCGGGATCCTGAAAAATACGCTGTACGCGAGGGCCAACACCGCGAATGTCGAACCCGCGGATTTGACCTTCTCCAAGGTAGAAACGATCAGTCAAACGGACATCGTCAATCCCAGCCGCAGCAGAACCACGGTTTTCCAAAGGATGGACATAGCCACCCTCCAAAGTCACCGAGAATATGAAACCACTGTCAGTCACTTTCCAGTATTTGTCAGCATTAATGCGGTTCTTGATATAGGCGACTTCGCCCAATCCCCATAAACCGGCAAAATCCTGACTAATACTGACCGAATGGCCACGGGTCGGGCGGATGTTGCTGTCCTTGGTATTATAGATTAGCGAATAGCCCAAAGACGAGGTCAAACGTTTGCCGATAGCCTCGCACAAAAAGCGTCCAGCCAAGGTCGGATCACATGTTGCAGCGAGCGGCCCCGAACCATCAGGGTCAGTGAAAAACTGTCCGCGATCGAGCGTAATGTCATCATAGTTCAGACCATAGCGACCTTGGAAGAACAGAAATTCGTTGATCGGCACGCCCGTGCGGACCTGAAATCCTGTGGTGGACTGCCGGTATGTTGTGTTGCGGCTGTTATTGAAGAAGTTAAAGCTCGACTGATCCCGGCGGAAAATATCGCCCGCCAGTGCAATCGATTTGTCGAGGAAATAAGGCTCGGTAAAGCCGATTTCCGCTGACTTCGAATAGCTGGAATACGAGATATTGGCGCGCAGTTCCTGGCCTTTGCCGCGGAAATTGCGTTCCTTGATCGATCCTTGGAAAATGAAGTTTTCAATCGAAGAGAAACCAGCTGAGAGCGACAATTCGCCTGTCGGCTTTTCCTCTACGTTGGTGGTCAAAACGATCCGGTCAGGGCCGCTGCCCTGCGATTGATCGACTTCTAGGTCTTCTTGGAAATAACCAAGCGACTTGATCCGCTCCGTCGTGCGCTTCACTTGAATGCTGTTAAACGCATCGCCTTCGTTCAGGCGGAATTCGCGGCGGACAACTTTGTCCATCGTATGCGTGTTGCCGTTGATGTCGATCCGTTCAACAAACACGCGCGGTGTTTCGGCAACGTCAAAAGTGATGCCCATGGTCAGCGATTCTTTGTCGCGCTTAAACTGCGGGTTCACATCGGCAAAGGCATAGCCGAACAGACCGGCTGTTTCGCTCAAGCCCTCAACAGTATCCTCAACCTTTTTCGCATCATACCAGTCGCCCTCTTTCATCGACAGGTTTTTGGTCAATGCTTCGGATTTGAAATCGCGAATTTTACTGTCGACGGCAACAGCACCGAATTTATACCGCTGACCTTCCTCGACCACATAGGTGATGATGAAGTCTTTTTTGTCAGGGGTTAGTTCGGCAACTGCACTGACCACGCGGAAATCGGCATAGCCTTGCGTCAGATAATATTGGCGCAGTTTTTGTTGGTCGAACGCCAGACGATCAGGGTCATAGCTGGTGCCCGAGCTGAAAATGCTGGTCAGCCGCGCTTGTTTAGTGACCATTTCACCGCGCAGTTTTCCGTCAGAGAACTGTTCGTTACCAATGATGTTAATCTGGCGAACTTTGGACTTTGGCCCTTCATTGATTTCAAAAACGATATCAACGCGGTTTTGATCCAGCTGAACCAGTTTCGGCTCAACAGCCGCAGCAAACCGGCCTTGGCGTTTGTAAAGCTCTACAATCCGCGCAACGTCGGCGCGGACTTTGGAACGCGAATAGATTTGGCGCGGAGACAGCTTGATCTCCGGCTCGATCTTGTCATTTTTAAGCCGCTTGTTCCCTTCAAGGATGATACGATTGATCACCGGATTTTCCCGCACTTCAATCGTCACATCGCCATTGGCATTGCGGATGCTGACATCAGCGAACAATTCCGTCGCGTACAAATCCTTCAACGCTTGGTCAGCGGCTGACTGTGTCCATGGCTGGCCAGAGCGCAACCGGATGTAGGACCGCACTGTATCGGCCTCCAAACGCTGTGTGCCGACAACAGCAATCGATTGAATGGTCTCGGCCTGCGCCGTAGCCGCCTGAACAGCGGGCGCCTGCTGCGCATAGGCAGCAGTCGGTGCAAGCATGCTTGCCAAAACGGCACTCGCGGAAACAGATGCAAAGGCCCTTGCGACCAAATTAATCTTCATAAACTCTCGACCTTCCTTGCGGTCCCGCATAGATTTGTTGCGCCCCTTGCCCGAATGGGCGCTTACGATCAAGTCATCTCGACCCGTTCGGTACTCTTATCCCCAGCCTATCTAACCAGGCCCAAAAAGGCCAAAGGAAGCAAGATCGTTAAACGTCACCATCAACATAAAGCATGCAAGCAAAGCGAAGCCAGCCCGAAACGCCCATTCCTGAACCGCTTCATTCGCCGGACGACGGCGAACCGCCTCAATTCCATATAGCATCAGGTGTCCACCATCGAGCATCGGAATTGGCAGCAGATTGATGAACCCCAAGTTAATCGAGATCATCGCCGCGAGCCAGATAAACGCTGCAATGCCCACGGCCATCGCCTCGCCAGATACCTTGGCAATTTTTAATGGACCGCCCAGTTCAGAGAGTGGGCGGCGACCAGTGATGATCTGGCCCAGACCCTTTATCTGTTGACGGACAACGTCAAAGGTTTGCGCAACCGCAAGGCCGGGCGCGGCCAATAAGCCGACATCTTCAAACGTAGGTTGCGGCGGTGCGACGCCGATTTGTCCCAGCCGGTAAACATTGCCGAACCGGTCAATCTCTTTGCGTTCAGCAACTTTTGCTGTGACAGTTAGCTGCTCACCGCCGCGATCAATGATGATTTCGGCATCCTCGTTTGGAATCATGATCACTTCGTTGGCCAAGGCGTTGAAGGTGTTTACGCGATGACCATTCACTGCCACGATTCTATCGCCAGCCTTAATCCCTGCCTTCTCGGCTGGACTGCCTACGACAATCGCCTCAGCCATCGGCGGCGTAGTGCTATGACCGTAAACCAGCAGAAACCCGATAAAGATCGCAATCGCCAGCATGAAATTTACAGCGGGCCCGGCAAAGATAATCAACGCCCGCTTCCACAATGCTTTGGATTGAAACGTTTGATTGCGCTCGTGCTCTGGCAGGCTTTGCCAAGTGGCATCGGGTTGGCTGGCGGGGTTCATATCACCTGCAAACTGCACATAGCCGCCCAAGGGCAACGCGGCGATGCGCCATAACGTGCCGCGGCTGTCGACGCGTCCATAAATTTGCGGACCAAAACCGACAGAGAATTTCTCTGCCTTTACGCCAAACCAGCGGCCGACAAGATAATGGCCAAGTTCATGCACCACCACCAATGTGCTGAGCAGTAACAAGAACGCCAAAATCGTGACAAGGATATTGGGGGTTTCAAGCGGCATGGGCAGTTTTTTCCATCAGGGTCTGCGCGTAGATGCGGGCATCTGCATCTACGCTGAACAGTTCATCAAGTGTGGCGGGTGCTTTCGGCGAATAGCCATCTAGCGTCGACGAAACCATATCAGCGATATCCAGAAAGCCTATCTGGCCTGCTAGGAAAGCGGCGACGGCGATTTCGTTGGCCGCATTCAGGATGGCTGGCTTTGCGCCGCCCTCTGAAATAGCAGTGCGGGCGAGTTTCAGCGCGGGGAAGCGGATGAGGTCTGGGGCTTCGAAATCCAGCCTGCCGATGCTGGCAAGATCAAGCGGCACGCAATTGGTCGTGATCCGGTCTGGCCAAGCCAGCGCGCTGGCAATGGGGATGCGCATATCGGGCGAACCCAGCTGCGCCAGCGTCGAGCGGTCGTGATATTCGACCATCGAATGGATCACCGATTGTGGGTGGACGAGGATATCTATGTTATTCAGGCCGATGGGAAACAGGTGATGCGCCTCGATCAGCTCAAGCCCTTTGTTCATCATCGTCGCGCTATCGACGCTGATCTTTGCGCCCATATCCCAATTGGGATGCGCGACGGCCTGCGCCGGGGTGACAGCGCGCATTTGGTCTAGGGCAAAGGTGCGGAATGGCCCGCCGCTTGCGGTTAGCGTGATTTTGCGGACTTGGCTGATCTTGCCGCCCGCGAGGCATTGGAAGATGGCGTTGTGTTCTGAGTCCACCGGCAACAACGTCGCGCCAGACCGCGCGACGGCGGCCATCATCAACTCACCTGCGGAGACGAGTGCTTCTTTATTAGCGAGAGCAACGGTTTTGCCTGCCTCGATCGCTGCCATGGTCGGAGGCAGGCCTGCGCAACCAACAATCGCCGCCATCGTCCAGTCGACGTCCATTTTGGCGGCCTCGATAAGGGCGGCGGGGCCAGCGGCAGCACGGATGTTGGTTCCCGCCAGCGCTTCCTTCAACGCCGGATATGCCGCTTCGTCAGCGACCACTGCAACCTCAGCGTCAAACTCCTTGGCGAGCGCCGCCAAATCCGCAGCGTTGCCATTGGCGGTAAGTGCGACCACCCGATAAGCCGCGCGGTGTTGGCGGACGAGGTCGAGCGTTGAGAGGCCCACAGAACCGGTAGCGCCGAAGATGGAGATGGAGCGGGTCATTTCGTCACCAGATTAAACCGAGCGCTGGAACCATAAAAAGCCCCGATGCGAAAGCTACGGCAATTAGCCCATCGGTGCGGTCGAATAATCCGCCATGTCCGGGAATTAGACTCCCTGAATCTTTTACTCCGGCACGTCGTTTCATCCAGCTTTCAAAGAAATCACCTGATTGGGCGACTATTGCCAAAACGGAGCCATATAGAAAGGAACTTAGCAATGCCCCGCTCATAGTGGCATCCGGATCACTCGTGTCGATGGCAGGAACCAAAAAGAATGCGACTACGCCTGACGCACCAATCATACCACCAATTAAACCCGACCATGTCTTCGAAGGGCTAATTTTCGGAGCAATTTTCGGCCCACCAAAGGTGCGGCCAGCAAAATATGCTCCGACGTCGGTGCCGATGACACCACCGATCAACACCATTGCACCCGTCATTCCCAAATATGGCGAATTGAGTATTAACAGTGTTAAACAAGCGACAGTGACATACACTAGCCCACCTACCAGCCAGATGGCGATCACAGCTAAGCTATCGGTAAATGCCAGCACGAGCTTTGCAAATTCGAAATACACACCGATTCCAACCAATACAACCAATGCCATGAAGGCGTAACCTCCAAACCAGATGGCAGCAATTGCAATGACCATCATGACGACACCCGACAAGGTGCGAACACCCAAATCAGACCTAGGCTTTGCCTGCACTTCCGTCACGACATCACCCCCAACTCACCGTCACCCTGAACTCGTTTCAGGGTCCATCGGGCGGTTTCATCCGTTACTTTTGAAACAGCACGACGGCGACTTAGCGTTTTGTGAGGCATAGTCGGGCACGACTGTGAAATGGACCCTGAAACGAGTTCAGGGTGACGAATGGATGGAATTAGGCGAACCATGCCAAAACTCATCGCCCGCCATAGCGCCTTTCGCGCGTGGTGAATTCGGCCAACGCCCGTCCGAATTCCTCCGGCCCAAAATCGGGCCAGAGCGTGTCGGTAAACCATAATTCCGCATAGGCGGCCTGCCACAGCATGAAGTTGGACAGCCGCTGTTCGCCCGATGTGCGGATGACCAGATCAAGCGGTGGCATGTCGGCGGTGTCGAGATGGCGGGTGATAGCTTCTTCAGTAATCGCACCTTCTGCGGCCGCTGCTTGCGCGGCGCGGACCAGTTCATCTTGCGCGCCGTAGTTCAGCGCCACTGCCAAAGTCGTGCGCGTATTATGCGCTGTGCGCGTGATCGCATCTTCAATCAGCTCGATAATATCGGGAGCCAGCACCTTGTAATTACCCAATATCTTTAACCGCACATCATTGGCGGCGAATTCGTCGATATCAGATTTGATGAAAGCGCGAAGCAAGCCCATCAGGTCGCTAACCTCATCCTCTGGCCGTTTCCAATTCTCGCTGGAAAAGGCATACAGCGAGAGCGCCTCTAGGCCTGTTGTGGCGGCATAACGCACAATCTCGCGGACTGCCTCAACGCCTTTTTTGTGACCCAGAGCGCGGGGTAGATGGCGCTTTTTTGCCCAGCGTCCGTTGCCGTCCATGATGATGGCGACATGGCGGGGGCCGGTAGATTCAGCTGGGCTGTCGGCCTCTGAGACTAACGCCTTTTTTGCAAACCCCAACATCAACCAAACACCGCTAGCCCTGAGCCTGTCGAAGGGCGTCCAGCAGCGTCAGCGCAAACCTCGGGGCGTGCTTCGACAGGCTCAGCACTAACGGTGTTTGGGTAAAGGCTGGACGCTAGCCTCACTGGCTCATGATTTCCTTTTCTTTGGCAGCAGCCGCTTCATCCATCGCTTTGATCGCTTCGTCCGTCATCTTCTGAACTTCGGTTTCAAGCCGCTTGCGATCATCCTCGCTGATCTCTTTTTTATTCTCGTCGGTTTTCAGCGCATCGTTGGCATCGCGGCGCACATTACGGACAGCAATTTTCGCTTTTTCCGAATACTGCCCAGCAAGCTTTGCCAGTTCCTTACGCCGCTCCTCAGTCAAATCGGGGATCGGCAGGCGCAAAGTCTGACCATCAGTAATCGGGTTTAACCCTAGCCCTGCCGAGCGGATTGCCTTTTCCACCGGCGTCACGTTGGAACGATCCCATACCTGAACCGACAACATCCGCGGTTCAGGTGCGCTGACTGTGGCCACCTGATTAAGCGGCATGTGCGATCCGTACACTTCGACATTCACAGGATCCAACAGCGTCACATTGGCACGCCCCGTCCGTAGCCCAGACAAATCGCCCTTCAACGATTCGACCGCGCCCTTCATCCGGCGTTCGACATCGGCTTTGTCATATTGCGCCATGGCTTACTTCCCCTCACTTTTCACAACGGTAGAGACGCCGGTTCCATCCAGCACCTTTAAGATATTGCCCTGTTCGCGGATCGAAAACACCACAATGGGGATTTCATTGTCGCGGCACAAAGCGACGGCGCTTGCGTCCATCACTTTCAGATTATCTGCAAGCACGCGGTCATACGTCAATGTATCATAACGTTTTGCCGTTGGTACCTTTTTGGGATCAGCATCATAGACGCCATCAACCGATGTACCCTTTAACAACGCATCGCATTTCATTTCGGCAGCGCGCAAAGCAGCGCCCGAATCTGTAGTGAAATAGGGTGCGCCAACGCCTGCGGCAAAGATCACAATGCGGCCTTTTTCAAGGTGGCGCTCGGCCCGGCGGCGGATCACAGGTTCGCAGACCTTGTCCATTTCAATGGCCGATTGCACCCGCGTTTGCACACCGATTTGTTCCAGCGCATTCTGCATCGCTAGTGCGTTCATTACCGTCGCCAGCATGCCCATATAGTCGGCCTGCGCGCGGTCCATGCCCTTGGAAGCGCCCGCAACACCGCGAAAGATATTGCCGCCGCCGATGACAAGGCAGATTTCAAGGCCAGTGTCCTTTGCCGCCTTCACTTCCTCGGCGACACGCGCGACGGTTTCTGGATCAATGCCAAAGGATTGATCGCCCATCAGTACTTCGCCCGATAGCTTTAACAGGATGCGGCGATAGCCATTTGCGCTCATGAGTTCCTCATCCCCTCAAATATCGTCCATATACGATAATGGCGCCCAGCTATAAGAGCCGCGCGCCATATCGCCAACCTAAATCCCTCTCCCGCAGGAGAGAGAATTTTGGTGTTTAGTTGCCGACTGCAGCAGCCACTTCGGCGGCAAAGTCGGAAACTTCTTTCTCAATGCCTTCGCCCAGCTGAAAGCGCACATAGTCTTTCAACACGATGGCTGAACCTGCGGCTTTACCAGCGGCGGCAACAACATCGGCGATCGGCGTTTTGCCGTCCATCACAAACAATTGGCTGAGAAGCGCGTTTTCTTTGGCGAATTTCTTCACTGCGCCTTCAACCATCTTTTCAACGATGTCGGCTGGCTTGCCGCTTTCCGAAGCCTTTTCACGGGCAATGCCGCGTTCACGCTCAAGCGTGTCAGCATCAAGACCGGTTTCATCAAGCGACAATGGGAACGCCGCCGCGATGTGCATCGCCAGCTGTTTGCCAAGTGCATCAAGCGTATCTGCGCCCGCTTCGCTTTCTAGCGCAACCAGAACACCAATGCCGCCCATTCCGGGAGCCGCAGCGTTATGGACATAGGATACAACACGGCCAGCATTGACCGACAGCGAACGCGCACGGCGGATAACCTGGTTCTCGCCGATGGTGGCGATGTTGTTGGTCAGCACTTCCTGAACGGTTTCGCCATTGCCATAGGGCGCGGCCAGAATGGCATCGGCGTCGTTTGCGCCAAGACCCAATGCTACGCCGGTTACGGTCGAGACAAATTCCTGAAACTGTGTGTTCTTGGCGACAAAGTCGGTTTGGCTGTTCACTTCAACAGCGGTTCCCTTTGTGCCGTCTACGGACACGCCGACAAGACCTTCGGCCGCCGTACGGCTAGATTTCTTTGCCGCAGTGGCAAGACCTTTGGCACGCAGCAAATCTACAGCGGCATTCATATCGCCGCCAACTTCTTCAAGCGCCTTTTTGGCGTCCATCATGCCAGCGCCAGAAAGCTCGCGCAGTTCCTTTACAGCGGATGCAGTGATTGCAGACATTCTATGTCCTTTCAAAATGGGTGTGGGGACCGTTTCCAGTCCCCATTTTTTAGCTTCGTCACCCCCGTGAAGACGGGGGTCCAACACCGGTGCTATAAACCTATACGGCAGGTGATGGATTCCCGCCTTCGCGGGAATGACGAAAATTCGGTTTAAGCTTCTGGTGCCGCTTCAGCAGCAGCAGCTTCGACTGCAACTTCCGGTGCAACCTCTACAACAGCTGCTTCTTCAGCAACGGGTGCAGCTTCTTCGACCAGAACAGGCTCAGCCATTGGCTCAACCGCAGCGCCTAGATCGTCACCGCGTGCTACTGCTGCGCTAACATTGCCTTTGGTCGATGCCGCAGCAATCGCTTCGCAATATAGGCGGATCGCGCGGGCAGCATCGTCATTCGCTGGAACAGGAAAGGCAATGCCATCTGGCGAAACGTTTGAATCGAGAACCGCAACCACGGGAATGCCAAGGACGTTGGCTTCTTTAATCGCCAGTTCTTCTTTGTTCGCATCGATCACGAACATAACATCAGGGACGCCGCCCATGTCGCGGATACCGCCAAGGCTCAGTTCCAGCTTGTCACGCTCACGCGTCATTTGCAGGATTTCTTTCTTGGTGAAACCCGATGTTTCGCCCGACAGCTGTTCTTCCAGCGTCTTCAACTTCTTGATCGAGTTCGACACTGTTTTCCAGTTGGTCAACATGCCACCCAACCAGCGATGGTTGACGAAATGTTGGCCCGAAGCGCGCGCTGCATCAGCGATCGGCTCTTGTGCCTGACGCTTTGTGCCAACGAACAGCACTTTGCCGCCCGATTGCACAGTCGCCGACACAAAGTCGAGCGCGCGGGCAAACAGGGGAACGGTCTGCGATAAGTCAAGAATGTGAATCCCGTTGCGAGCCCCGAAAATATAGGGCTTCATCTTTGGATTCCAGCGATGTGTCTGGTGCCCGAAATGCGCTCCGGCATCGAGCAAATGGTGCATGGTAACGACAGGTGCCGCCATAGTCTTTTTCCTTCCGGTTGAACCTCTGGGAAGCAAGAACCAAAACCGGACGGTATTGTCCGGAAAAGGCACCGGTGATGTGCGCTTCCCATGTGGAGTGCGGCGGCGGTTAGACGCGCCCGCGCGATTCGTCAAGGGTTGTGCGTGGAGTGGCGCTATTCGGCAGCAAAACGGGGACACCGTATTCGGTGTCCCCGGCTTAGCGGGAGGATTAACACAGCGCCATAACGCAGACGTGTCAGCCGACTTGTGCGCCGTAGCACAGCGAAGGAGCAAGCCTTAGCGTAGGCCGGAAAGTCACACTAAGGTCTCACCTGAAACGGTGTCGAGAAGTGCTTGAGCAGGCTTAACTTGACAAAAATTACGCTTCAAAAGGGCTGAAGTGTCAACTTTGTCAATTTAAGGGACGCGACTGTGCGACGAGTTTATTGGAAGGGACGCGAATGATATCAAAGAGCAACACTATTGGAACATTACACGAACATGGTGGCGAAGTCAAGGTTGGAATGGCAGCTTATTTAGGGGTTAAGTAAACTGTCACCGTAACTCCAGCACAATCTGTGTAAAGTTTACCATGACGAACCCAAAAGTGTAAACTTCTGGGCGTTAAGTCACACTCGTCCATGCGGGGAATGGGAATGGGATGCCAACGATAAGAAAGAGCGTGCCGATCTGCTGAAGGCAGAACGAATACAGAACAATTGCAAACGCAATCCTACATTGCAACGGATAAATCGGCTTGGCCGGAATGCCTTAAAGTCATCAAGGATATGCAAAAGAGATGGGAGGAAGGGAGATGTCAGCCATGCCCAAATCTCTTCCCTTCTCCTGTTTCTTTGACATTTTTTGCACGCCTTGCTGCTGCACAATCGCGGAATTTAATGCACAGTCACTGTAGTTCTAATTAGTATTGTGTCGCCGGCAAAACGGGGACAGCCTATTGGCTGTTTTCAAGCTACGCTACAGACCATCATTGAATTTGGGGGTTAAGTAAACTGTCACCGTAATTCTTGACGCAGTCAGCTCAGCGTTTGAACCGAGGGGCTGTGCTGATTTTTGGTTAGAAGAAAAAAGGGGGAAAAAGAAATAAGGGCGTTAGATATCCCCATATACGCAGCCCAAAAGAGGCACTCTGTGCTCCCGCATTATCCTTTATCCTTCTTTCTTATTTCCCTTATTTCTTCTAACCAAACCATGGCACTATGGCTCAGTCAAAAGCTAGAATTAGTATTATGCCCCCAGAATTCCAGAATTGCCGAACCGTGACTTGCGTTATTGCGCAGATTTGGCATTCTGCGTTGTAGGAGTGGGGGCAGTGTGCGCAAAGCAGGGGCAGAATTCAGCCAGATTTTGTGGAGTGACGAGCGTGGCGGGGAGCTGCGGGCGTTGGGTGATTCGCGTGGGCGGTGTCAGGGAGAGGCGGCATGATGGCGCGGCGAGGGGTTCTTGGGATGTTGGTTGGCGGCGCTGCGGCTTTGCTTTCGGGCTGTGGCGCATTGCTTGGGCGCGACAACTATAAATTCAAAATGACTGTTGAGGTCGATACACCAGAAGGTTTGCGCAGTGGATCGTCCGTTTATTTTGTGCGTGCGTGGCGCACTACGGAATTGATCACAGGCGGTTCTAGCTCGGATACAGAATTAAGAGGCGAGGCGGTTGTAGTAGATTTGCCTGGCGGCAAGACGCTGTTTGCATTGTTAAAGATCGAGAATCCACGGCACCAGGATTTGCCAACCATGTCGATGAAAACACTCGATCCTGCTTTTAATTTTGATCGAAAGGTCAGTGCTGAACGCATAGCGAACAAGGATGGGATAATATCTCCTGCCGAAGTTTCGCCTGAATATTACCCCCTTCTGGTGACCTTTTCTGACCTTACCGATCCGACAAGCGTGGCCCGGGTAGATCCATTAAACCTCGCTGCCAGCTTTGGTCCCGGCGTAAAGCTGAAGCGGATTATGGTTGCGGTGACCGATGAGGCGGTGACGACGGGGATTGGGATGAGATTGGGGTGGTTGGAAGCCCACCGAGGAACTCTTAAGCCAAGTCCCCCTGCTTATATGGATGATCCTCGTGACCTTGATTTAAGACTACTAGGCAAGGGACCTTTTTCTACTGAATTGGTGAAATGACAATGAATCGTGATCTCTTTTTAGTCATCCTTTCGATGGATTCTTACAATCGTGGTTATGGACAAAATGTCAAAGGCCTTTCCGATGTTGAAATTACGGTGACAATTTACTTTACCCCTAAATTAGCCAAAGACCCTCTATGTCAAAAAACTCTGCCTTTGCCGTGCGCCGTCTAGTGGGGACACCGAATACGCTATCCTGCACCCACAACCTGCTGCACCAATCCTTCGGCTGCTTGCGCGATCTGTTCCAGCTTTGCGAAATCGACTGCTTGGCCCAGATCGACGGGTGTGTGGAATGTGGGGAACATGCCTGACATGCCAATGAAATTGCGGTGGCCAGCGGCGATGATCGGCCCTGCCTCGCCTTGCGTTTTTGCATCGCCCGAAACGTAGATCGGCAGATGTTCGGCAAAGGCTTGCTTGGCCGCTTGCGCGCTACCGGGCAAGCCGACCAGATATTGCGGTGAGGTAAAGGCAAATTCCCGGTCCAGCCGCGTCGCGCCCAGCGAAGCGCCCAGATGTAGCCACAGCGCGACATCATCCGGTTTTGGCCCATAATTGGTCAGCGCGTGATCGATGCCCAGATACCCAATCTCGTGACTGCCCGTTCCCAGCATCGTGACCGGCACATTTTGTGTGGCAAGATAGCGGGCAAGGCGCAGCCACAGCGCAATCCCCGGCCCGCGTTCGGCGCCGCACGCAAACCAGCCGGTCAGCGGCGTTGAGATGACTATACGTTTACCCTGACTCCCGCCCTGACTCTGGCCCTGACTCTGAACTTGCTTTTCGCCAATCACATTAAGCGAATGGGTTTTAGCCGGTTTTCCTTTCAGCCGCAGATTGGCCTGAACGCCGCTTGCGGATTGCAGGCGCGGCAGATCGCGCTTGGCAACCAACGCAACGGGCAGCGGCAGCAACGCTGAACTGTGCTGGTTGCTGACGAACAGCTCACCCGATGGGATATCGATTGCCACGATCAGCGCCAGCGCACCTTTCGCCTTAGCCTCTATCGCCAGCTGATCCAACGCGCGGTTCCAGCTTGCGGTAAAGCTGACCGGGCTGGCGACGAAACGGATGGTGGCAGGGCCGGGATCGTCGGACAATGCGCGCAGCGGTGCCGAAATCTTTCCAAATGCATTTGCAGGCGGCGTCCATTGCGGAAAAACAGATATGTCTTGTCCGGCAAATTGCAGTCGGCCCGACGGATCGATAATCGTTGAAATCGGGAACCGGTCAATCTGGCTGGTGTAACCCAGTTTCTGCAATCGCGCGTTGAGCCACACAGCAGTCTTGCGCTCCCCCGTTGTGCCTGCGCGGTGGACGCCCAGATCGACATAATGCGAAAGGTCATCGGAAAGCGTCGGCTCCTGCTCTGACCGGATTGGCATCGCGGCAAGCCCCGCCGCAAAGGGAGTGCCACCGGGCGCGAATAAGGGCGCAACTAGGGGCAGTGCCAGCAATGAACGCCTTGCAAAATCGGGCATATCGGATCGCGTTCCCATCGTTAAGGTTCTGCGCAGTTTTCGCGCAAATGGATCATAAAAACAACGCCCTAGAATTTCCTATTGACAGTTAAGAACAAATAGTGAACATTAACGGAAATTCAGTCGTTTTAGGAGGTTCACATGGTCTTGTTTTCTACTGTCCTTTTCCTTGCTGCATTGCTTGCTGCCTTTGCTGCTATCGGGTCGTCGGTATTGCGCGCGCTGCCCCGGATTGATGCTGTCATCGCATCGCGCGGTCAGCCCGTAGTTCGCGCCATCCGCGTCGGTGCGCCGCGCTCTGGATGGCGGGCTGCTTAAGCTTTAGATGGCTTTTGAGGGAACCTCTTTCGTCGCCCCGTGCTTGACACGGGGTTAGGCTTCTTCACCCCTAATCGTTCGCACAAAAAGCCAAGCCCCGTGTCAAGCACGGGGCGACGATTCACAGTTACGCCACCATACATTAAGACCCAAAAGCGCCAATCCATCCACCCGCCATCTGGGCAAACAAAAAGGGCCGCGCAATCGCACGGCCCTTTTGCTTTGGAAATAGCGGAGCCGAAGCCCCGCCATTCACAAAATTAATTCACGGCATCCTTCAACGCTTTACCGGCCTTAAACTTAGGCTGGTTCGACGCAGGGATTTTCATTTCTTCACCAGTGCGTGGGTTACGACCGGTCGATGCTTTACGCTTTGCAACAGCAAAGGTGCCAAAGCCAACCAGGCGAACTTCGTCACCCTTTTTCAGCGCCTTGGTAACAGCGTCAAAAGTTGCTTCTACAGCTTTGCCAGCATCGGTCTTGGTCAGGCCGCTTGCTTCAGCGACAGCACTTACGAGATCATTTTTGTTCATAATATTGGGATCCCCCCTCACAGTGAATATATAACGGCTGGTTCCGTAAAGGAATCACGGTCAGTCCGGAGGCCGACTAAGGCGGATATCCAAACCGCTGTCAAAGAAAAAGTCGGCAAAAAACCGTGGGTTTCACGCTTTTTTACGATAAACTGTCGATAACCGACAAAAAGATGGCGTTAATGCGTGACTGGCGCACCCTGCCCGCCACTTGCAACAGGTGGTAACAGGCTGGCCAATTCATCCGCCTCGGTCCATTCAACCGGCGATAATGGCTCAACCAGTGCGCGGGCAAGCACCTGATCCACATGGCTTACCGGAATGATTTCCAGCCCTTCTTTGATGTTCGCAGGGATGTCGGCCAAGTCTTTTTCATTGTCCTGCGGGATCAGCACCGTTTTGATGCCGCCGCGCAAGGCCGCCAGCAGTTTTTCCTTTAGCCCGCCAATGGGCAGCACCCGGCCACGCAGCGTAACCTCACCAGTCATCGCCACATCGCGGTGCACAGCATTGCCGGTCAATGTCGAAACGATTGCCGTCACCATGCCGACACCCGCCGACGGACCGTCCTTTGGCACTGCGCCTTCGGGCAAATGGATGTGCACATCTTTGCGGTTAAACAGCGACGGTTTAATGCCATAGCTGGGCGCGCGCGCCTTTACATAGCTGAGCGCCGCCTGAATCGATTCAGACATCACTTCGCCCAACTTGCCCGTGGTCTTGATCAGGCCTTTGCCCGAGACCGTCACCGCCTCGATGGTCAGCAATTCGCCGCCCACCTCGGTCCACGCAAGGCCGGTCACTGCGCCGATCTGATTTTCTTCCTCGCCAATGCCATGACGGTATTTTTGCACGCCGGAAAATTCGGCAAGGTTTTCGGGCGTAATCGTTACGCTTGTCGCTTTGCCTTCCAATATCCGGCGTAGCGATTTGCGTGCCAGCTTTGCGATCTCGCGCTCGAGCGTGCGGACGCCAGCCTCGCGCGTGTAATAACGGATCAGGTCGCGCAGTGCCGCCTCGGTTAGCGTGAACTCACCGGCCTTTAGCCCATGAGCCTCAACCTGTTTATCGACCAGATGGCGCTTTGCGATCTCCAGCTTTTCGTCCTCGGTGTAACCTTCCAGCCGGATGATCTCCATCCGGTCAAGCAATGCTTGCGGCAGGTTCATCGTGTTGGCTGTGGTCACAAACATCACATCCGACAGATCAAGGTCGATTTCCAGATAATGGTCGTTGAACTTATTGTTCTGTTCAGGGTCCAGCACCTCAAGCAGCGCAGACGCCGGATCACCACGGAAATCCTGACCCAGCTTGTCGATCTCGTCCAGCAAGAACAACGGGTTCATCGTCCCTGTCTTTTTCAGGTTCGCGGCAATCTTACCGGGCATTGATCCGATGTAGGTGCGCCGGTGTCCACGAATTTCCGCTTCGTCACGCACACCGCCCAGCGACTGGCGAATAAACTCGCGGCCAGTGGCTTTCGCGATCGATTTGCCAAGCGAGGTTTTGCCAACACCCGGAGGGCCAACGAGACACAGGATCGGGCCTTTCAATTTGTTGGTCCGCGCCTGCACCGCCAGATATTCGATGATCCGGTCCTTGACCTTTTCCAGCGCGAAGTGATCCTCATCAAGCACCTCTTGCGCCTTGGCGATATCGCGTTTCAGCTTGGATTTTTTGCCCCATGGAATGCCAAGCAACGTGTCCAGATAGTTGCGCACAACAGTGGCCTCTGCCGACATCGGCGCCATGCTGCGCAGCTTTTTCATTTCCACATTGGCGCGGGTTTTGGCTTCTTTGGATAGCTTCAGCGTGTCGATCTTGGTCTGCAGCTCAGCCATTTCATCGCCGCCGTCTTCATCGGCATTGCCAAGCTCACGCTGGATCGCTTTCATCTGCTCATTCAGATAATATTCGCGCTGCGATTTTTCCATTTGGCGCTTTACGCGGCCACGGATTTTCTTTTCGACCTGCAAGACACCCAATTCGCCTTCCATAAAGGCAAAGGTCATTTCCAATCGCTTCAACGGATCCGCTTCAACCAGCAACGCTTGTTTATCAGATACTTTCAGCGTCAGGTTTGCCGCAACCGCATCAGCCAGCTTTGACGGTTCATCAATCTCGGCGAGTTGCACCGAAGTTTCCGCAGGCATTTTCTTGTTGAGCTTAGAATAATTTTCAAACTGGTCATTTACCGAGCGCATTAACGCCGTCGTCTCTGGCCCTTGGGATGTTTGAACATCGATCATCTCGATTTCGGCTTCGACAAAATCGGGGGCATCGCTGCGCAGCCGGATCATATTCGCGCGCTGCTTACCCTCGACAAGAACGCGGACGGTGCCATCAGGCAGCTTTAACAGTTGCATGATCGTTGCGGACACACCGACAGTATACAGATCATCGGTATCGGGATCATCCTCCGCCGGATCAAGCTGAGCCACGAGGAAAATTTCCTTATCCGCCGCCATCGCCTTTTCCAAAGCGACAACCGATTTATCGCGCCCGACGAACAAAGGCACAATCATGCCCGGGAAAACCACGATGTCGCGCAGCGGCAATAAAGGTAGGATTTGCGTCATATTCACTCCAGCGCGGGCCATAGATATCACCGCTTTGACCCGAATATGAGGCGTTTGCGCAGGCTTTCAATGGCAAAGCGCTAAAGTGCGTGGATTTGTTGGGGAAAAACCGCCGCTAGAACGGCAGCTTGAACCCCGGGGGCAGCGGTAGGCCGGTGGACATTTTGCCCATTTCCGCGTTACTTGCCGCATCGGCCTTTTCGCGGGCGTCATTAAATGCGGCAACGACTAGGTCTTCCAACATTTGTTTATCGGCGGGCACAATCAGGCTGTCGTCGATGGCAAGGCCGATGATGCGACCCTTTGCACTGGCACGAACCTTAACCAGCCCACCACCGGACACACCCTCAACCTCGATCTTGTCGAGCGTGATCTGCGCTTCGTCCATTTGTTTCTGAATGGTCTGGGCCGCTTCTTGCGCGGCTTTGATCATGTCTTCCATGCTTTTCATGCCGTGGCACTCCGTATGATATCTTCGATATTGTCGAAATCGATTTTAGCTTCAGGGAAAGCATCTTGTGCAGCCTTCACCAATGGCGAGTCTAAAATTTCCTGTCTCGCCGCTTGCATTGCTGCTTGCTGGTTTTCAAGGAACGTAGGCGGTGCTTCGCCGCTGCGTTCTTCAAGATCCCAGCGTTGCCCCGTCACCTGCATCAACGCATCGCGCAGCTGCACATCAAAGCCTGGCATCACTGGCCCTGCCAATTGATACGCCAGCAACGGCGGCGCATATTCAATCACGCGCATCACATCGTGCAATGTGGATTCAAGCATCACATGCCCGTTCTCGCCGAGCAGTTTAAGCAAGCCCGCAAAATCACCCGGCAATACGTTCACAGTCGAGTTTTGCTGCGCAGCAATAGGTGCAGCATTTTGCGCCGGAGCAGGCGGCGAGATAGCAGCGCCACCCTCTTTTAACATTCGCGCCAGCTCGCCCGGATCGGGCATGCTCGCCCCGTGCAACACACGCAAAAGCGCCATGTCACAGCTTTCCAGCGGCAATGCAGCACGGCTGACTTCCTCATGCCCTTTTAACAGCAACTGCCACAAACGGTGCAGCATCGGGAACGACAATTGATCCGACCAGCGTTCAATCGCCACCCGCGCCTCTTCGGGTAATGCCGGATCATGCGGACTGCCCAGCTTAGCCAAAGTCACCAGATGCACTTCGCGCAGCAACCCCGCCAATGTCGCTGCTGGTTCAACGCCCAGTGCATATTGCGCCCGCGCCTCTGCCAACACATTTTGCGCCTCACCCGATAGCAACATTCCGAACAACCGGCGCACCGCTGACCGATCAGACAGACCCAACATTGTCCGCAGCTGGTTCGCTGTGACTTTGCCGTCGCCGTCCATATCGGCATGGGCGATGGCTTGGTCGAGAATAGACTGGCCATCGCGCGCCGAACCCTCTGCGGCTTGCGCAATAATGGTCAACGCTTCGTCTTCGGCTTCAACACCCTCTGCAGTGCAGATCATCCGAAAGTTATCAGCCAAAGCCTCAACCGAAATCCGTTTCAGGTCAAATCGCTGACACCGCGATAGCACCGTAATCGGCACTTTGTTTACCTCGGTCGTCGCGAACAGGAACTTTACATGCGGCGGCGGTTCTTCCAGCGTTTTTAGCAACGCGTTAAACGCGTTCTTCGACAGCATGTGAACTTCGTCGATGATATAGATTTTATAGCGCGCCGATACCGCAGCATAGCGCACCGCCTCAATAATTTCGCGCACATCGTCAACGCCGGTATGGCTGGCAGCATCCATTTCGATCACATCGATATGGCGTCCCTCGGCAATCGCAACGCACGGTTCGCAAACGCCGCACGGATCAATCGTCGGCCCGCCCTGCCCGTCTGGACCGATGCAGTTCATCGCCTTTGCAATCAGTCGCGCGGTCGATGTTTTGCCAACACCGCGCACGCCGGTCATCAAAAATGCATGCGCCAGCCGGTCACGCTTAATCGCGTTGCCCAATGTCTGCACCATCGCATCTTGGCCGATTAACTGCGAAAAATTCTGCGGCCGGTATTTGCGCGCCAGCACACGGTATGGTGTCGATGGGGCGGTAGTCACAGAAGGTGCGGGGGTAAGGCCCAGCCCCAACGCATCATCGGGCATATCCGGGTCGCGACCCATATCATCCATTGGCAGTGAATCATCCATCAATGCGGCATTAGAACCATCCGCAAATTTTGTCGAAGGCTGTTTCGCGTTTTCGTTTTAGTCGATTGCAACACGGCGCGCGAAATGCGCTTGAACCGCACTCGATATAGACCTGGCTACGCTTTGCCGTCCTGCCCCAGTCGTCAAAAACGCTGCATCATCTGCGTTGCTTAAAAAGCCAGTTTCAAACAGCACCGAAGGCGTATCAGGTGCCTTTAGCACAATAAACGATGCAAATTTGTGCGCAGTACCGCGCAGAACCATATTCGGTTCAGCTTCGCGCAACAGCAACTTGGCAAAGCCTGCCGATACATTCATAGTTTCACGCTGCGTCAGATCGATCAAAATCGAGGACACGTTTACGTCCGCCCCGCCTAGATTGACGCCATTGATGATATCCGATTTGTTTTCGCGCGCCGCAAATCGTTGTGCTTCGCGATCAGATGCGACCTCCGACAGCGTATAAACACTGCCGCCGCGCGCGGTCTGATTCTCTGCGCTGTCGGCGTGGATCGACATGAACAGGTCTGCCTTCATCTTGCGCGCTATGCCAAACCGGTCTTGCAAGACAATAAAGCTATCGCCGTCACGGGTCAGGGCCACACGGACACGGCCTGTTTTCAACAATTCATCGCGCGTCGCCCGCGCAATCGCTAGCGTCACATCCTTTTCGCGCGCACCGCCATGCGGGCTAATTGCGCCGGGATCGTGCCCGCCATGACCTGCATCAATAACAACCAAAGGCAGCCGCGCATCGGCGGGGCCATAGATTTTCGGCAGCCCGCGCATGCTGCCTGCTTTGGCAATCGGCGCTGTAACTTCATACTGGCTGACTTTTTTTGACCGGAACGATTCAGGCGGGTCAAAATCTTTACGCCCAAGGCCCAGCCAATCGAGGAAACCAGCCGCAGTGGTTGGAATAACCGAAAGGGTCAACGTTTTGCCATCAGCAGAAAAACTGCCGCCGCCAACCTTGGCCGGATAATCTAGGTCAAGCACCAGCCGCGCAGTATTGGGATCGAACTGCCCCTGACGCACATTCTTAAACGCACCGCCTGCAGGTGAAGCACCCCCAACGGTCGCACCGACCAGATCAATCGCAATCCGATTCGGACCGGCAAGGCCAAAAACCGATGCTTTGTTCACCACATCGTCAAAAGTGATTACAACTTTATCGTGATCGGTCGTTACCGACTTTATCGTCCCTGCATCAGCAGGTCCGCCCATAAACAGCGACGCGAGAAAGAAAGCCGGAGCAAACATTACCGGTTTATGTAGCTGTTGCCCGCCTGCGGTCCAGAATTTTTTCGCTGTCACTAGAATTCACTCCATCGCGATGATGAAGCTGTCATTAAGGATACAGTCGTAAAGCCCGGTATCGAGATGCGGTTAACGGCGCATTAGTCATAATTTTGACAGTTAGGATGACAGAGAACTGACAGGTGACGAATTAATGACGCGCCGCCCTTGCCGTCCTTATTATAGGGTGCTAGCAGTTTGCAGGACGATAGCCACGTATTTAGCGGCGCGTCTTTTTGGCCGGAACCTAATTTTTCCGGCATTATTACAGGTTGATGCTGCATGTTGCATAAAATTCCCTCCTCCACCGTCCCGACTGGGTCAGGTGTGTTGGCGGTGAATTACGCCCGCGCCAATTGCGCCCGCGATGCTCGCGTAGCAGACACATTCGCATTTTTATCCACTGGTCAGACGTCGGGCGCTTTGCGCCGGGGCGCGTCTGGCCTTCACTTTTATTCAACAGAAAATCGCGGCGCAGCGCTGCCGCAGGTAGCGCACTCCGCCGCGCGGAGTATATATAATGACCACGCGTATGCTAATCGATGCGCGGCACCGGGAGGAAACCCGGGTCGCAGTCGTCACAGGAAACCGGATTGAGGAGTTTGATTTCGAATCTGCCGAGCACAAGCAGCTCAAAGGCAACATCTATCTCGCCAAAGTAACCCGCGTTGAACCGTCGCTGCAAGCGGCCTTCATCGATTATGGTGGCAACCGCCACGGGTTTTTGGCGTTTAGCGAAATCCACCCCGATTATTACCAGATCCCACGCGAAGACCGTGAACGGCTACTTGCCGAAGAAGCAGAGGCTGCGGCCGAAGAAGCTGCTCTGCGCGAGCAAGAAGAAGCCGAAGAGGATGAACCCTCTGGCCTGATGCGGTCGGAAGCGGTCGACGATGAAGATAGCGATATCATCGAAGTTGAAAGCGACGAACGCATCGACACGTTCGACATCAGCGAAGGCCAAGAGCCCGACCTTGATGCCAATGGTGACGACGACCATCATGATGACGAAAATGGCGATGACGAATCCAGTCGCGAAGAAAACGAAGAAGATGGTCGCGGTCGTCGCGGTGGCAATCGTCGTCGTCGCGGCAAAGGTGGTGGTGGACGCAGCAATGCGCCCAAGGCCAGTGACGAGGCTCGCACCAAGCGCATGAACCTGCGCCGCCGATATAAAATTCAGGACGTAATTCACCGCCGCCAGGTTTTGCTGGTGCAAGTGGTAAAGGAAGAACGCGGTAATAAAGGCGCGGCTCTCACCACCTATCTTAGCCTTGCTGGCCGTTACTGTGTGTTGATGCCTAACACATCGCATGGCGGCGGCATCAGCCGTAAAATCCATAGCGCAGGCGATCGCAAGCGTTTGAAAACCATCGTATCGGACATGAACTTGCCCGCAACCATGGGCTGCATCATCCGCACTGCCGGCCTTGCCCGCACTAAACCAGAGATTAAGCGCGACTTTGATTACCTCGCACGCCTGTGGGATGAAGTGCGCGAACGCACGCTTTCTGGTGCAGCACCGATGCTGATCCACACCGACAGCGATCTGATTAAGCGCGCGATCCGTGATATTTATAACAAAGATATTGAGGATGTGATCGTCGAAGGCCCGGACGGATATAAAGCCGCCAAGGACTTTATGAAGCTGTTAATGCCCAGCCATTCAAAGCGGGTGCAACATTATGCCGACCCCGTTTCGCTGTTCCAGCGTTACGGTGTCGAGGATCAGCTGAACGCGATGTATCAGCCGATCGTCCAGCTGAAATCGGGTGGCTATATCGTCATCAACCCGACCGAGGCGTTGGTTTCCATCGATATCAACTCTGGCCGTTCAACCAAAGAGCACGGCATTGAACAGACTGCGCTGTCGACGAATTTAGAAGCGGCGCGCGAGATTGCCCGTCAGTTGCGTCTGCGCGATATGGCCGGATTGGTCGTGATCGATTTCATCGACATGGACCATCATTCAAACGCCCGCAAAGTCGAGCGTGCCATGAAAGAAGCGTTGAAGCACGACCGTGCGCGCATTCAGGTTGGCCGCATCTCTAGCTTTGGCCTGATGGAAATGAGCCGTCAGCGTTTGCGTACCGGCGTGCTGGAGGCATCAACGCGTGTTTGCCCGCATTGCGAAGGCACAGGCCTTGTCCGCACTGCATCGTCATCGGCGCTGTCTGCGCTGCGTTTGATTGAGGAAGAGGCGGCACGCGGTCATGGCAGCCAGATTACGCTGCAGGCGAGCCAAGAAGCAACAATCTACATCCTGAACAACAAACGCGCCGAACTCGCCCAGATCGAGGCGCGCTATCATGTTGAGGTCGCGGTTCTGCCGAATGGCGAAGTCGAAGGTGCCAAGATGGTGGTCTCCGCCGCTGGCCCGCGCCCTGAACGCCCCGAACCTATGGCGCCAATCATCGAGATGGACGACGATATCGACGATATCGAAGACGACATCTTTGACGAGGAAGAAGCCGAAGAAGCACGCGAGCCCCGCGAAGCCCGTGCGCCACGCGAAGATGGCGAAGAACGCGGCAAGCGCAAACGTCGTCGGCGTGGACGTCGCGGCGGTCGCAATCAGGACCGTGAGGAGCAGGCTGAGGGTCAAGAAGGCGAAGCCTCCGAGGCAACCGAAACTACAGAAGCAGCCGAGCCAGCTGCTGAAGGCGAAGGAACCGAAGGCAAAGCCCGCAGACCGCGCCGTCCGCGTCGTGGCGGCAGGAAGCCAGCCGATGGTGCAACCGAGGAAGCAAGCGTCGAGGCGGCTCCCGTCGAAGTTGCCGAGGCCGCACCTGTCGAAGACGCGCCGAAGCCAAAACGTCGTAGCCGTGCGAAAGCAGCGGATGTGGCCGTAGAGGTAGAAGCTCCCGCAGCCCCCGCCGAAGAAGCAGCTGCGCCTAAGCCCAAAAGCCGGGCGCGTGCCAAAGCCAAAACGGCAGAAGTGCCTGTCGAGGTTGAAGTCGTTGCAGAAGCTGCTCCAGAACCGGCTGTGGCTAAACCGAAAACGCGTGCCAAAAAGGCTACTGCAAAGCCCGATAACGCTGCGGCAACGTCGGCAGCGTCAGAAGACACTGCCACCGATGGCCCGCCACGTGCAGGCTGGTGGTCGCGGACCTTTGGGTAAACCTATCTAGCCGGAGCTACTTCAGCTCCGGCTATACAAAACGCGACAATTTCTTCATTGCGTGTTCATCTGTGAAAGGCCATGCCGTGTGTATGGCCTTTTTCATTTCCAGCGGCGCGTTTATCCGCCGCATCGTTGCGACAATCGCTGCTCTGACACTTATGGTGCAGCCCGCAATGGCCCAGTCAATCCTGCGCGACGCAGAGACTGAGGCATTTTTCAAAGAAATATCGGAGCCTTTGATCCGTGCCGCCAAATTAGATCCTGCCAATGTCGAGATCGTTTTGATCAACGACAAATCGATCAACGCCTTTGTTGCGGGCGGGCAAACAGTTTATCTCCATTCGGGCCTGATCAATACCGCGTCCACAGCCAATGAAGTTCAGGGCGTAATCGCGCACGAGCTTGGCCATATCGAGGGCGGCCACGTTATCCGCTATAGCGAAGGCGCGTCCGCGGCGGGCAATATCTCAATCATCAGCCTAGTTCTGGCCGCCGCCGCAATTGCCGCAGGTGCAGGCGAAGCGGGCATGGCGATCATGCAGGCGGGGCAACAAGCCGCTCTTGGCAAGTTCCTTGCGTTTAGCCGTGTGCAGGAAAGCGTGGCGGACGCATCGGGCGCGCGGTATCTTTCTGCTGCAGGAATTACCGGCAAAGGCTCGATCAGCTTTTTCAAAAAGCTGCAGAATTATGAATTCCGCCTCGGCATTGCGCAAACCGACAGCTACGACCGCACCCATCCATTATCGGGTGAGCGCGTGACTGTGTTGGAAGACACATATCAAGCCGACCCTGCGTGGAACAAACCGCTTAACGCCAAATGGGAAGCGGATTTTAAGCGTGTTAAGGCAAAGCTTGCCGGCTTTATTGCTGAACCAAACGCAACGTTCCGCGACTATCCCGAAAGCGACAAGAGCATCCCTGCGCATTATGCCCGCGCCTATGCTTGGCACAAAGCCGCCTATCCGCAAAAAGCGCTGGATGAGGCCGATGCTTTGATCGCGAAAAGTCCCGATGATCCATATTTCCTGGAGCTCTATGGGCAGATATTGCTGGAATCCGGTCGCCCTGCTGAGGCACTGCAATCGCTGCGCAAAGCGGTTGAAATCACCGGTAATCAGCCGTTGATCGCAGGTGTATTCGGCCACGCCCTGATCGCGACCGAGGACAAAGCCAATCTGGAAGAAGCTGAACGCGTGCTGAGGGCTGCCGTTGTCAAAGACAACCGCAACCCGTTTGCTTGGTATCAACTGGGCGTTGTCTATGAAGCGAAAGGCGATCTTTCGCGCGCGGCACTTGCCAGCGCAGAACGCTATATGATGGAAAATGCACCGCAGCTGGCCCTACCCAATGCCGCAGAGGCAATGGCCGGTCTGCCGGAATATTCGCAAGACTGGATCAGGGCGCAAGACATCAAGCTTGTCGCCGAAGCCGAAATCACAAAGTTGCGTGACAAGCGCCGATGATCGCGGGTAAAGGCGCGGGATGACTAAGACCGAAGCCAGCACAAGCCGCACCCCCCTTTTTGCCGCAATGGGCGCACTCGCTTTATTGGGCGCAGGCGGTGGCTATCTGTATTCGCAAAGCAATAGTGCCGATGGCAGCGACAGTTCGCAAGCGGCCCGCATCGCTGCAGAACGCGCCGGGGCAGCTGCCGGAATGTCAGACGCAGATCGCAAAGCGACCGAAGCTGTTGTGCGCGCATACATCCTGGAAAACCCCGAAATCCTTACCGAAGCAGCGCAAATCCTGGAACAGCGCGCGTTAGTCAAACGGCTCGACTCCGCTGGTAGCGCCTTAAAGGCAGCCTTTGCGGGTGCGGTCGATGGCAATCCTAACGGCGACGTAACGCTGGTCGAGTTTACCGATTACAACTGCGGGTTCTGCCGATCGAGCGTTGCTGATGTGCAGAAAATGATTGGCGCGGACAAAAATCTGCGTGTTGTCTTCCGCGAAGTGCCAATCCTGTCCGACACCAGCAGGGATGCCGCCAAATGGGCGCTGGCTGCGGCAAAACAGGGCAAACATAAAGCTTTTCATGATGCGATGTTCTCAGGCGATAAGCCCAGCGATGCATCAATAAGGACCGCAGCACAAAAAGCCGGGCTGGATATGGCCAAAGCCCAAGCTGACGCAAACAGCGACGCTGTTACCGCCGAAATCGAAGCCAACCTTGCCATGATGCAAAAGCTTGGCGTCAACGGCACACCAACCTTCATCATCGGCGACCAGATTATGGAAGGCGCATTGGGCTATGACACGCTGAGCCAAGCAGTTGCAAAGGCGCGCAAAAAATCCTGACTTATCGGGATTACCCTAAATCTTATCGCCTGCCCCGTCATAGCGGATTTCTAAAAAGCGTTCGCGCGTTGCCAGCTTATCCAGCTCGCCGCGCGATATCTGACCAGTCATCGTTTCGATTTCGCGGTCGATACGCTGCAGGCCGTCGATCAACTGCTGCTCTGGTGTCTTGCCAGAATTATCCTGGCGCCGCAGCGATTCCGGAATGCGTTTATAACCGTTGATCAGCTCGGGCAGATGTTCGCCAACCAGCTTGCGCACTTCGCGTGATGCCGGATCATTTTCGTTCAACGTCTGTAACTGCGGTGCAAGCTGATCCAGCCGGACACCGATATCCTGAACGATGCTGATCGCAGGCGCTGGCAGCATAGGGCGCTGTGCCTCCAACCAGATTTCGGTTTTACCCGCCAAAGTGCCAAGGTCGGTCTGCCGCAAGGATTCTGTCGTCGGCATCGGCATTTCTGGATAGCGCATCAACACATACGCCGCTGCTGTGCCCAAAATGCCTGTGACCATTACGCCCCAAAAACCGATGCCATCGATAATTGCGCCAACGATACCCGCCCCCACAAGCAACACGCCCACAGCCACCGCCGCGCGTGCGACTTTGCCATAGAAATGCGCCCGGCGCAGCGCGCGCGACTTTGTACCGATGGGCGGACCCATGCGGACGTTGCGCAGCGAACGACTAGCGCTGGATAGGATTTCGTCGGATTGCGTGGCAGGAGAACCCAAAAATCAACCCTCCAACGCGCTCAAAAGACCGGGCTCTTGTGCCGATTTCAAGGCCTGTGCCTGTCCCTCTGCCCGCGCGATATAGCCTTTTGACTTATGCACTTCGGCCTCCAACGCGACGCTGGTTGCTTTCATACTATCCAGCGCCTTCAGCTTAAACGTATCGATAGCGTCCATTGTGTCATAGATGTTCTGAAACGCACGTTGCAGCGTTTCCAGCGGGATTGCCGCAGTCACTGCCTGTTCGTGAATACGCGCAGTGTTTTCGCGCAGCATTTTGCCGGTGCCGTCGATGATGCCAGCCGTTGTCGTGTTCAGCGCGGTAATCTGGTCAAGCACCAGTTTCTGGTTCGACATCGCCTGCGCCACTGTCACCGCAGTGCGCAGCGCACCAACGGTAGTGGTCGAGGCGCGATCAACGCCCTTGACCAGTTCGACATTGTTTTTCTTGACCAGATCAAGCGCCAGATAGCCCTGCACAGTCACAGCCATTTGCGTCAGCAAATCCTGATGCCGTTGCCGCACATAGAACAACGCAGTTTCTTTCAGCGCCTTCGCTTTGGCAGGATCAGATAGCTCCAACTCCGCAGATTTCTCCTCAAGCCGACCGTCGAGTTGCTTTGAAATGACGATCATCTGTTCCAGCTTACCCATGGCTTTCCAAAGGTTCTGCCGCTCAACATCAATCGCAGCATTATCCATCAGCAATTCGTCTTTGCCATTGGCAAGCCGGCCAAGAATACCGCTGATATGGCCCTGCGAGCTTTGATAGCTGTCGAAATAGTTCCGCAGTTTGTTGCCGAACGGAATGATGCCAAACAGCTTTTGCTTGGTCATCAGATTGCCCTTTTTTGAAGGGTCCAAATCCTCAACGGTGCGGCGTAATTCGGCAAGGTCTGCGCCGACGCCTGATTGGTCATCCATCTGGCGGATCGGGCGGTCAAGGAAACGGTTGGATTGGCCTGCGGCCTCCATAATTTCCTTGCGGCCCATGCTGGTCAATTGATCGACACGCTGGCCAAATTCCGGGCTGTTGACGTCCTGCGCCAACAGATCGTTGATATACCCCTCAACCTTTTCCTGCAGCTTTGTCTGCACATCGTCGGATACAGGAACCAGCCCCGCCGCGCGTTCAGCCGCGATCACCGGCACCGGATCAGGCGGCGTCAATTTCAACTCGGTTTCAGTGGCAGTCAGCGTTTCGGTCGACATGCGCGATCCTCCTGTAGTTCAATCATTGATTAGCAAGATGGAGCGCAAGAACGCCAAATTCAAGCGAATCCGGTGAAGGTGTGTTATTTTTTTAATACAGTGCTAGCGCGCGTCTTTCAGTTCGCGTTCGACCAAGGGGCTAAGCTTTTCCACGACCTTCGTTATCCCCTTTGCATTGGGGTGGATGCCATCGTCCAGCATCAGTGCCTTATCCGTCATCACGCCTTCAAGGAAAAACGGCAGCAACGGGGCGTCATATTGCTTTGCCAGCGCGGGAAAGATCGGGTTGAAGCCTTTTGCGTAATCCGCCCCCAAATTCGGCGCAGCGAGCATGCCCGTCAACACAACATCAATGCCGCGCTTATCCAGTTCAGCAACCATCGCCGCGATATTGGCCCTTGTTTCGGTGGGCTTTATCCCGCGCAGCATATCATTGCCGCCAAGGCCAAGCACCACGACATCGGGCTTGCGATCCAGATTATCGAGCACAAAGTTCAGCCGCGCTTTGCCAGCCGCACTGGTATCGCCAGAAACGCCTGCTCCGTGGACGCGGGCCTTTATGCCTTTGGCCTGTAATGCAGCCTGTAATTGCGGTGCCAGACCTTCATTGGGGCCAAGCCGATAGCCTGCGTAAAGGCTGTCGCCAAAGGCCACGACTAAGCTACCATAATCCGCTGATGCTTCTGCCTTTGCCGCTTTCGGCGGCGCATCAGCAACCGGTGTTTGCCCGCATGCGCTTAGCCCTTGGATTAGCAGCGCTGCTACCCCATATACGATCAGATTTCTCAAGAATAAGGTTCCTTCCTTGCACGCTCCCCTAGGCAATAAAGCGGATATGGCAATTCGCGCGGCCAATGTCACCCTCACCCTTGGTTCTGGCGAAGCAGCAGTCGAAATTCTGCGCGGCGTCGATCTGGATGTGCCTTATGGCAAAAGCGTCGCTTTGCTGGGGCCATCGGGATCAGGCAAAAGCTCGCTGATGGCGGTGCTGGCGGGATTGGAACGCGCAACTGGCGGTTCGGTTGAGGTTGATGGCCTTAACTTTACGCAGCTTGACGAAGACGCGCTGGCACGGGCGCGGCGCGGACGGATCGGCATTGTGTTGCAGGCATTCCACCTGTTGCCAACGATGACTGCACTGGAAAATGTTGCTGTGCCGATTGAATTGGCGGGGATCGCTGATCCGTTTGGTTGCGCGGCGGCGGAATTGGAGGCAGTTGGCCTTGGCCACCGGCTGACGCATTATCCATCGCAATTATCGGGCGGCGAGCAACAGCGTGTGGCGATTGCGCGCGCCATGGCGGCGGCACCCAAAATCATCTTTGCCGATGAACCAACGGGTAATCTGGACGGCGCGACTGGCGGCTCGATCATCGACCTGTTGTTTGAACGCCGCGCCGCGCTTGGCGCGACATTATTGATTATCACGCACGATCCAGAACTCGCGCGCAAATGTGACCGGGTGATTGCGATGCAAGATGGTTTGGTGGTGGAGAGCGTAGCTTGACCCTCTCCCTCGCTGCAATTTGGCGCATATCAAGACGTGACCTGTCGGCACGGATCAGGGGCTTGCGCTTGCTTGCGGTGTGCCTGTTTCTGGGCGTCGCCACGCTGGCGGCAATCGGCAGTTTGACCGCCGGGATCGCGGATGAACTATCGCGGCGCGGGCAGACTATCTTGGGCGGTGATATCCAGATCAGCATAGCACAGCGCGAGGCGACCGAGGCAGAGAAGGCAGCGTTTCGCAAGGAAGGCGCGCTATCCGAAACTGTGCGGATGCGGGCGATGGCTATTGGTCGCGCCGACAATGACAGCGTTCTTGCTGAACTGAAGGCGGTTGACGGTACTTATCCGTTATACGGCAAACTGGACGTAGAGCCGACGAAGGTCATGTTCAGAGCACCTCCACAAAATACGATACTAATCGCATCATCATTGGCAGATCGCCTAAACCTCGATGTCAACAATCGCGCGCCGCAAATCCGCTTTGGCGAAGCTACATTCACAGCCACCGGCATCATCAAAAACGAACCCGACCGCCTCGGTGAAGGCTTTACCGTTGGCCCTGTAGCGATCATCCGGCTTGGACAGCTAAAGTCGACCGGCCTCATCCAGCCTGGCAGCATGTTCGAGTCCAAATACCGCATCAAACTGCGCGCAGACCAAGACCCCGCTGCCGTCGCAAAACGTCTCGAAGCTGCCTTCCCCAGCGGAGGTTGGGAAATCACTGACCGGTCCAACGGCGCGCCTGGGACACGGCGCTTTATCGAACGCATGGGGCAATTCCTCACGCTTGTCGGCCTAGCCTCGCTGGTCATCGCCGGCATTGGCGTCGGCAATGGCGTGGGCAGTTACCTTGAAAGTAAGCGCGCCAGCATCGCGACGCTCAAAGTCAACGGCGCCGATAGCCGCGTTATTTTCCGCATTTATATGATGCAAATCCTGACCGTTGCAGCATTCGCCATTATCCTTGGCCTCGCGGTGGGCAGCGTAATGCCGCAAGCTATTGGCTGGATCGCGGGCGATGTGCTGCCCGTCGCCCCCGGCTTTGCGCTATACCCGATCCCGCTAGTGGCAAGTGCTGCTTACGGCTTGCTCATCGCCATCGCCTTTGCTTTGCCGCCATTGGCACGCGCCCGCACAGTCCCCGCCGCCGGATTATTCCGCGCCGTTGTCGAACGCAGCAGCCGTGCGGATCGCCAAACGATAATCTGGGTAACAGCAGCCATCGGCGCCATCGTTGCGCTTGCCGTTGCCACAGCGCGGGAACCGTTGTTTTCGCTGATCTTCATCGGCGCGGCATTCGGGTTACTGTTGCTGCTTGCAGGAATAGCGTGGGGAATGCGCTGGATTGCGATGCGCCTGCCCCGCCCGACCGCGCCGCTGCCGCGGCTTGCGCTAGCCAACCTGCACCGACCCGGATCGCACACACAGGCATTGGTGGTCGCGTTAGGCCTTGGCCTGACGCTGTTCGTCACGCTGGCGGCGATCCAGACCAGCATCAACAATGAAATCAGCCGGCAAGTCCCCGAACGCGCGCCCAGCTTTTTCGTGCTCGACATCCCGCGTGAACGCGCGGCTGAATTTGGCAACATGGTCACTGCGGCTGACCCAAAGGCGCAGGTCAATCTGATCCCGGCGCTGCGCGGCACAATAACCGAATTTGGCGGCCAACGCGTTGATCAATTGGCCGAACTGCCAGAGGGCGCATGGGTACTGCGCGGGGATCGCGGCCTTACCTATAGCGGTATCGTGCCAGAAGGCAGTGAAGTAATTTCCGGCAAATGGTGGGCCGCAGATTACAAAGGGCCACCATTGGTTTCGCTAGATCAACGTGTTGCAGAATCCCTGAACATAAAGGTTGGCGATACAATAACAGTCAATGTGTTGGGCGTTGAAGTGCAGGCAAAAATCGCTGCTCTGCGCGAAGTGAAATGGGAGAATTTCGGGTTGAATTATGCGTTGGTATTTTCGCCCGGGTCATTTTATGCGGCTCCACATAATATGGTTGCAACGCTGACAGTCAGCAAAACGGCTGAACGCGTTCTCGCCAAAAAAATCCCGCCTGCTTTTCCGTCTTCTTCGCTAATCGAAGTTGGCGAAGTCGTCGGCCAAGTGTCAACATTGCTGACGCAAATGGCGCAAGCGATTGCAGCGGCGGCCTCGATTGCCATTCTTGCAGGTATCGCCGTTTTGGTCGGGGCGATAGCCGCCGCGCGGCAGTCCCGGATTTACGACAGCGTGATCATGAAACTTTTGGGTGCAACCCGCCGCCAGATATTGGCAGCACAAGCTATGGAATATGGCGTGCTGGCGGTTATTCTAGGGCTGCTCGCATTGCTGCTTGGAATGGGGGCAGCTTGGTATGTTATCGTGCAGATTTTCGACTTCACCTTCGCACCCGATCCGGTTGTGCTGGCGATTACTTTGGTTGGCGGTGCGGGTCTGACCTTTGCCCTCGGTATAGTCGGCTCGCTGCCGATATTGGCAGCCAGACCAGCAGCGGCGCTTAGGAGCCTTTAGCAAGCCGTGCGGCAATCGGTGCGGATATAATCAACTGCGCCATGTGATACAGGATGCGGGCAACAGGATTAGACCAGCAGCACTGCCAAACAAGATCGCCGCCATCGGTGCCCCGGTCGCAATGCTTTTATGCGCGCTAGCAAAGACCAGACTGATCCGGTCGGCGCGATCCAATCTTAGTACCTCACCAAAGCCCCATGCACCGGCGAATGCGAACGCCAGCAGCAAAGCCAAAACTACGCTTAAAACCAGCAGGTCACGACCATCCAACACAGAGAGATTCCCCGAGCTGACAGCCCCTGCAAAGGCGACATAGACTGCAATCAAGATCACCTGACGGTCAAAGAAAGAGAGCATCGCTTTTTGCCGCAGCGCCCATTCGCCCAACCATGTTTGCACCGCCTGCCCCAAAGCGAACGGCAACAACAACATCGTGGCAATGCGCAATATGGTATCGCCGCCAATCTCGACACCGGATGCTGCACCAATGCCCAGCGCGACCAGCAAAGGCGTCAGGATAATCCCGGCCAGATTGGACACCGCAGCCCCGACGACCGAAGCCGCGACATTGCCGCCAGCCAATGACGAATAGCTTATTGCCGACTGCACAGTGGAGGGCAGCATCGCGCAATAGATTAGCCCGGTCAGCAACCCTGCTGGCAACATCCAACCAAACCCATAAGCCAAAGCAATTCCCGCAAGCGGCATCGCAATAAAGGTAAAGCCAAGCATTGCGCTCTGCATCTTCATCGCCTTCGCCGCCTTCACAACTTCTTGGCGAGGCAACCGCAATCCGTGCAGAAAAAACAGCGCAAAGATGCTTATGAAGCTGACATTCTGCGCGACTGTTAGCCCTCGTCCGTGAACAGGCAGCAGCCAGCCTAATAGAATTGCGCCCAAAAGCATCAGAACAAATCGATCTGGGATAAGGCGCAAAAACATTTCGCCTGATGGCGCAGAGCGGACGCCGACGCAATAACAGCATCATGGTGCTTTGCCTGTGTATCAAAACAATGCTACGTTATGCCAATCTCGGGGGCGAGAGGAAAATACTATGACGCAAAGAACTAATCGCGTGTTGCTGGCATCTACTGCAGCGCTTGGCCTATTAATGCTGACGCCCGTTTTTGCGGCAGGCGGCGGTGGTGGTGGCGGCGGTGGATCGCCAAGCACTTCGGCCAAAGCCTATGATCCAGCAATGGATTATCAAAAGGGCACAACGGCCTATCGCGCCGGCGACTATAAAGCAGCCGTCAACCATTTCAAAAAAGTGGTCGGTGCGTTGCCGAAAGATGCCGCGGCGCAGTATTTGCTCGGCGCATCCTATATGGGGATGGGCGACAATAAAAAGGCGGCAAAGTCGCTGGGGCTTGCAGTAAAATATAACGGCAAGATGATAGAGGCGCTGCGAGATCTGGGCATTGTGCAGGCAAAGCTTGGCCAAACAGCGAAAGCGGGCGAGCAGCTCTCTGCGCTAAAAATGCAAAAGGGCACATGCGATACCGCCAAATGTGCCGATGCAGCAAAGCTTGCCGATGCAGTGGCAAAGGTAGAGGCGGCGATATCGGGCGGGAAACAAGCATCAATCGCTGTTCCCGACATCCAGATCGCCGAGGCCAAAGCGGCAGATGAAACTTATGTTACCGCCGTCAGCCTGATCAATGAAAAGCGGTACGAAGACGCGATTACGTTCCTGAACGAAGCGCGCTGGGCCGCCGGACCGCATCCTGATATTCTGACCTATCTGGGTTTCGCCAATCGCAAGCTGGAACGCTTTGACATTGCAGAGGGCTATTACCAAGCGGCGCTGCAAGTATCGCCAAAACACCGGGGTGCGCTGGAATATTATGGCGAGTTAAAGCTGGAGCGCGGCGATGTGTCGGGCGCAAAGTCGCATCTGGCAAAACTTGAGGCGATTTGCGGCTTTGGCTGTAACGAGGCTGATGAGCTGCGGCGTTTGATTACAAAAGCGGGGATAACGGAGAAAGCGCCATCCGCAAGCTGAGTGCAGCCTTGCTGCTATTCTTTGGGAGTGCCGTTGTTTCTGCAGCAGCACTTCAGCAGCTGGAATTATTGCGCTGGACCGCAACCGGAGCAGAGCTGGAGGCTTTATCCAGCCAGCCGCAGGTTTGCATGTTCTATCCGTTGCCAGAGGAAGCTAACGTGCTAGCCGGACAAGCCTTGTTCAACAGCCCTGCCCTTCTGGGCGGACAGGCTGCAAAGGCCGGACTTAACTGCGCCAGTTGTCATGTGAATGGCAGAGGTAATACGCATTTCTTTATGCGGGGTGTGTCGGACCAGCCGGGAACCGCAGACGTCACCAGCAGTTTCTTTAGCGCCGCGCGTGGTAACGGAAAATTTGATCCGGTGGTGATCCCTGATCTTGCAAAGCCGGGCAAAATACCCAGGGATTCAGAGGCGCTAGAAACCTTCATCCGCAACTTGATCGTCAATGAGTTTGGCGGGAATGAACCCCAATCCGCCACATTAAAGATATTGGCCGCCTATGTCCGCGGAATTAACGGCTGCGCGTATGTGGATGAGGACAAGGTAACAAACCCGCGCAAATTATCCGATCAGCTCTTTATGCTTAAAGGCGCGTTGACGGGCGCCGAAAATATGGCGGATACCGGCGACTGGGTGAGCACAGAATTGCTACTGGCAGCGGCGCGACATCAACTGGCCTTGATATCAGAGCGTTACACAGGATCGCGTTTCAAGCGCCAACGATCCTTACTGCTGAACAAGTCTCGCAGTTTGGCCCGGCTGATGGTGCACCGGGGTTCTCCTGAAGATTTTGGCAAAGCTGTCGCTGATTGGAAACTGCGCTTTGATGACGATGTCGCTGATATCCTTAGGCAGACAGAGCAACAATCGCTTTATAATCCCGCGAATTTTAAAATCGCTGCTGCGGGAAATACGCGCTGAAACCATGCGCCTTAATGTCGCTATTCTATCAACACTAGCTTTGCTGGCTGCCTGTAACGGCGAAAACCTGGGCGGGGATAGCGAGCGTTTCGAACAATGGCGACAACAAGGTGCCAATAAAGCCGAAGCGGCGGCGTTGCAGAACTATCTGAGCAGCCAAAGCGTAGAAGAAGTCATCCCGATCCGCCAACTTCTACGAAGTGACACCCAATGGCGCAAATGTGACGCTGAACCGTATGACGTCCCGCCCAAAACGCTTTGGTCGAACATGGTCACAACACTGCAAGTAATCCGCGACGAGGTGCAGCCACTCATCGGCCCGGTTGAGGCACTTTCTGTCTATCGCAACCCGATCATGAACCAGTGTACCAAAGGCGCAACTCGCAGCTATCATCTGCAATTTCTAGCCATTGATATGAAGCCGGTCAAGAAAGTCTCACGCGCTGAACTCATCGAAAAACTCTGTGCGCTGCATGCAAGCAAAGGCAGGGCGCTGAATATCGGGCTAGGCATATATAGCGGCACGCGCTTTCACATCGACACCGCGGGCTATCGGCGCTGGGGGCATGATCACACCGCCTCGACGTCGCCATGTGCGTCCTTTGTTGCGCCGCAGCGAAAAAATCGCTAAGGGCGCGGCCAACACGGCGGAAAATTCCGCCTCACATTCCCAAAAGGCTCAAAAATGTCCCTGCGTAACATCGCCATCATCGCGCACGTCGATCATGGCAAAACCACCCTTGTTGACCAGCTTTTCCGCCAATCTGGCACGTTCCGCGAGAACCAGCGGATCGAAGAACGCGCCATGGATTCCAACGATCTGGAAAAGGAACGCGGGATTACGATTCTGGCGAAATGCACCAGCGTCGAGTGGACTGGAGAAAACGAAACCACACGGATTAACATCGTTGATACTCCCGGACACGCCGATTTTGGCGGCGAAGTTGAACGTATTTTGTCGATGGTTGACGGCGTTATCCTGCTGGTCGATTCGTCCGAAGGCGCGATGCCGCAAACCAAGTTTGTGACCGGCAAAGCGTTGGCACTTGGCCTGCGTCCTATCGTTGTCGTCAACAAGGTCGATCGCCCTGATGAGCGTATTCAGGAAGTGCTCGACGAAGTGTTCGACCTTTTCGTTTCACTCGACGCAACTGACGAACAGCTTGATTTCCCTGTGCTTTATGCATCGGGCCGTAATGGTTATGCATCGGAAGACCCTGCACGCCGCGAGGGCACTTTGACGCCGATGTTCGAAACCATCGTCCGCCACGTGAAAGAACCAAAAGCCGATGTTGACGGCGAGTTTAAGATGCTCGTGACGTTGCTTGATCGCGACAATTTCCTTGGCCGTATCCTGACCGGCCTTGTCCTGTCGGGCACAGTTAAGGTGAACCAACAAATCCACGCGCTTTCGCCCGATGGCAAAGTCGTTGAAACCGGCCGTGCATCAAAAATCATGTCATTCCGCGGCCTTGAACGCGTGCCGGTTGACGAAGCCAAAGCGGGCGACATCATCTCCATCGCCGGCCTGACCACCGCAACCGTCGCCGATACCATCGCCGATCCGGCGGTCAGCGAGCCTTTGCATGCGCAGCCGATTGATCCACCAACATTGTCGATGCGTTTCTCGGTGAACGATTCGCCAATGGCAGGCCGCGAAGGCACCAAAGTTACCAGCCGCATGATCCGCGACCGTTTGCTGCGTGAAGCAGAGAGCAACGTTGCCATCCGCGTTACCGAATCCGATGACCGCGATAGCTTTGACGTTGCCGGGCGCGGCGAGCTTCAGCTGGGCGTATTGATCGAAACAATGCGCCGCGAAGGTTTTGAATTGGGCATTTCGCGTCCCCGCGTGCTGTATCGTGAAGACGATAACGGCAACCGCACCGAACCCTATGAGCAGGTCGTGATCGACGTTGATGACGAACATTCGGGCACTGTTGTTGAAAAAATGGCGCTGCGCAAAGGCGAGATGACCGATATGCGGCCATCGGGTGGCGGCAAAACACGGATTACCTTCTCGGCCCCATCACGCGGCCTGATCGGTTATCATGGCGAATTCCTGTCCGACACGCGCGGCACCGGAATCATGAACCGCCTGTTTGAAAAATACGGCCCGCATCGCGGTCCGATTGAAGGTCGCAAATGCGGCGTGCTGATCTCCAACGGCAATGGCGAAGCAGTGGCCTATGCCCTTGGCCCCTTGGAAGAGCGCGGCATCTTGTTCGTCTCCCCCGGTGAGGCGCTGTACGAAGGCATGATCATCGGCGAAAACGCTAAGCCCGAAGACCTTGAAGTTAACCCGATGAAGTCGAAGCAGCTCACCAACTTCCGCTCGACCGGCAAAGACGACGCCATCCGCCTGACCCCGCCAAAAGTCATGACGCTGGAACAAGCCATCGCCTATATCGACGACGACGAAATGGTCGAGGTAACGCCCAAGAACATCCGTATTCGCAAAGCATTGCTTGATCCAAACGAGCGGAAAAAGGCGTCGCGTAAGAAGGCGGCTTGACCTTAGCTAAGTAGTTAGCTAAATAAAATTATGACTACAGTTACTGTCCACGAAGCCAAAACGAATTTGTCGAAGCTTATCGCCGAGGTTTTGGCGGGGGGCGATGTCGTTATTGCGCGTGGGAAAGAGCCAGTGGCGCGGCTCGTTCCCATTGCCGAGGTCAATAAACATGCGCGTCGTGTTCCCGGCCGCTTGAAAGGCCTTGTTGCGATAGACGAGCGCTTTTTTGAACCCCTACCACCCGAAGAGCTTGATCGCTGGAACGGCGAAAAGGATTGACATACCTTCTCGACACGCATGCTCTGCTTTGGTGGTCTACTGATCCGGACAAGCTCGGTAAGGCCGCCCATGACATTATTGAAGACAATAACAACACAATCCTTGTTAGTGCTGTTTCAGCGATGGAAATCACAACCAAGTTTCGTTTGGGTAAATTACCGCATGCCGAAATTTTGGCGAACCGTTTCGCTGTTGAAATTGCTTTCGACAACTTCGTCGAGTTATCGATCACGATCGCGCATGCCGAACTCGCCGGGAAACTAACGATCGATCATAAAGATCCATTTGACCGACTGCTCATTGCTCAAGCAAAAATCGGAAACATACCTCTGATATCAAATGAAAAGATATTTGACGAATTCGACATTCAGCGAATTTGGTAACGCTGCATTTACTGCTCAATGCAGGGATGCCAGAAAACTTGTTGGAGTAAGCTCTACATAGTTTTCGAGGGGTGGACGAAGCGCGTAAGCTTTTGGTTGTCGAACGAAATTCCAAAGACGTACCAAATGCCAAGAATCCCGGTTGTCGTTCGCAACGTTGATTTCATTGCGTGAAAGGTAAAACGGTGTCCGTTCCCAGCCATTTGTTGTCTTCACTTCGACCAAACGCGGCGCACCATCCCGTTCAAAACTCAAAATATCATACCCTGCGCCATCGCCATCCAATTGCGACACCCATCTCACTTTTTGCGCCAGATCGTTTCTGCCATTTGCTGTCAAGTTTGCCCGTTCGTGAGCAAGTACAAGCTCCTCTCCAGCATAACCAAGTTTGCGATTGCGTGCATCTCTCTCTGCCACATCGAATTTTTCAGCAACCGCTTTAGCTTTTGCCAAATCGACTTTGGGCGGTGCATTGGAATGGGTCGGCGGTGGACCAATCCACAAACTGTGCGTTTGCACATCTGCAAACCCTTGCGTCGGTAGAGAAATTGTTGGTCTTATGTCGAACTGAAGTGGTTGCGCATTTAGATAACGGATAACGCTCTCTAAAAGAGCAAATTGATAATTGGACGCTGGCTTGTAGCCGTTTATCCAAGGATGTCCTAAGCCAAGAAGTATCGCGCTTATGTTTTGATGTTTGAACTCAATTGATCCTTCTGCTCGGTCAACTTTGGTCAGCAACGCGCGACGATGCGCTGCTTTACTAAACTCCACACCGCTAAGTTCTTTATGAAGCATGTCGAAATAATCGGCGACGGTAAGGTCGTTTCTTCGTCGCTCCAGTTTGTCCCTGACATTGTCTGAGAGTAACAACACTTTCATTCGATGCCCACATCAAAGTTAAAAAGAACAAAACAAAAACTTTTCGCTGTCCTACAACCCACCCTTTGCATCATAAGCTGTGCGGTTGGCCTCAACAGTTGCGGCGCAATGGAAAGGACAGTTCCCTTTATGCAAAACCGGGTTCCTAAAAAACGCGAGGTGCGTCCCGCTCTGCCGGACTTCACCCCTGTGCCGCGCAAATATCGGCATGATGGTTGGACGCCAGAGCGGCAGCGGGCGTTTATCGAGGCGCTGGCCGATACCGGTTGCGTCACGCGTGCGGCGGGGATGGTCAATATGGCGCAGCGCAATTGTTACTATTTGAGGCGTCAGCCGGGGGCAGAGGGGTTTCGCCGGGCATGGGATGCGGCACTCGATTTTGGTGTCGACAGGTTGAAAGACATTGCGTTTGAACGCGCGATTGAGGGCGAACTGATCCCCTATTTCCAAAACGGAAAGCTGATCGGGTTTCGCCGGAAATACAACAACGCACTGCTGATGTTTTGCATCCGCCATTATGGCCAAGACGCCAGCGGCAAACGCACAACGATCAACTATTTCAGCAGCCGGGCATCAGCAGGAACGTCAGCTGGGCAGAATACAGCTGTTAGTGCAGCGGCGGCGGAGGCAAGCACAACCACGGTGCGCACAGTAATCACAGGTGATTGCGATCATCAAAGCCACGAAGAACGCTCCGCAGCCTTGGCACAGGACATTGAAAGTTTTCAGGGGATTGAATTCGACCAACAAGCGCAGGCAGAAATGGATGCGGTGCTGCTGTCACTGGCCGACAGGCGACGCGCCGCAGATGCTGTAATCGATGAAGGCGGAGATGATGCAGCGGCGCAACTGGCGCATGATCCTGCAGAAATATTTGTGCAACTGGGCAAAAATGCATCGCCCTATCTCGGCGTGCTAGAACAACCCGCATCAGAGGTCGAAACGGTCGAAGCGTTTGCGCATGAACCGCATTGGAGCAAAGCAGGTGCGGAAATTCCAGCAGATTGGGCCGAGGCCATTGAACGCATGGAAGCCGCCAAAGCAATTCCGCACATTGCCGAAGTGAAGCGACCGACGCGGAGGAAGGGGAATGGGCGGTAATGAGCACAGCTGCAGCTACACATCACCGTAGTGCTGAGCCTGTCGAAGCACGCTTCTCAGGGTAGCGCTACAACTGGGAAACGCCCTTCGACAAGCTCAGGGCTACGGTTCGCTTGGTTGAAACAATCAGATCGCCTCCCCTGCCCGAGGCAGATTGTTGCCGCTACACCGCCAAAGCAGCAGCGGTCCCGCTCGCCCAGGCCCATTGAAAGTTGTAGCCGCCTAGCCAGCCAGTTACGTCCACTGCCTCGCCGATTACGTGCAGGCCGGGGACGCGTTTGGCCTCCATTGTTTGCTGCGATAGCTCGGCAGTTGATATGCCTCCGAGCGTCACTTCGGCCTTGGCATAGCCTTCGCTGCCATTGGGGGTAAAGGGCCATTTGCTTAATTGCGTGCCTGCATCCGCCAGCTTGCGGTCGCTTTGGTCGGCAAGGTTGCCGTTTAGCGCAAGCCGTCCCGAAAGCGCCTCAGACAATCGCGCGGGCAGATGCTTGTCCAGCGTGGATCGAACCGTGGCGCGCGGGTTGGCCCTTTTCGCTGCCAGCAACGTCTCGGTCATGTCATTACCGGGCAGGAAATCTATGTTAATCGCCTCGCCCGGTCGCCAGTAGCTGCTGACTTGCAAAATCGCAGGGCCGCTTAGGCCGCGATGCGTGAACAGGGCTGCCTCTGGAAATGCAGTTTTGTTGTGCCGCGCAACCACCTCTGCCGATACGCCCGATAGCTCGCGGAACAGCACATCGTCGCCGCCAAGCGTCAGGGGCACTAAAGCCGGTCGTGGCTCGACAACTTTCAGGCCGAATTGGCGGGCAAGATCATAGGCAAAGCCGGTCGCTCCCATTTTCGGGATGCTTGGTCCGCCAGTGGCGATAATCAGGCGCGGGGTCGTTGCGTTTAGGTTTCCGTAAGTGACGCGGAACACTCCACCGTCATGCGTGACATCGCGGACGTCCAGACCAAAGGCGAAATCGACATGCCCGCCTGTGCTAACGGATTTGTCGCATTCATCCATAAGCATCGCGACAATCTGCCGCGCGCTGCCATCACAAAACAGCTGCCCCAGTGTTTTTTCGTGAAACGCGATTTTGTGCGCACTGACCAGATCGATAAAGTCCTGCGGGCTATACCGCCCCAGCGCCGATTTGGAGAAATGCGGGTTGGCCGACAGATAGCGTTCCTGCGCGTTCTGGCTGGTCGCGTTCACATTAGTGAAATTGCACCGCCCGCCGCCGGAAATCAGGATTTTCTTTCCTGGCCCGGACGCATGATCAATGACCAGCACCCGCCGCCCGCGCTGCCCGGCGGTTAGCGCGCACATCAATCCCGCGCCGCCAGCGCCCAGAATAACGGTATCGTAAAGTCCAAGCGTCATCGGTGCGCCTTGGCAGAGCTTATGCCGGATGGCAACTGAGCCTCATTTGTTTGGCGGCTTTGTCGAAGGTAATGCTGGAACAGGCATCGAGAACATCGCGACCGATATCGAACGTGAAAATCGGCTGTTTGGCCTTTTTGCCCTTTCCCATCACAATGATCTCCGCCGGGTCGCTGTCGTCATCAACGGCTTGTTCGGCAATCGCCTCACCCAACGCGCCTGCATCGACGCCATTACGCACGCGAACGGCGATCTGGGTGAAGCGGAACGCACCGATGATGAACGGCTTTTCAAGAGTAAGCAGACGCACCGGGCGTTTGATGCCAAACGCGATCTCTTCGTCCCACGATTCACCCGATAAGGTGCCGCCATAGGCCGCAGCAATCGCCGCGCCAGTAGCTGCAGACGCAAGCGGATACCGCATGCGTTTTTCGATGGAAAAATTGACGGTTGTCCGGAACGTCGGGTCGATATGTCCAGCATTGCTGCCATTATTGAGATTGCCGAAATAGATCATGCTGTGCTCAAGTTCTGCTGGCAGAGACGGCGACAGTTGGATTTTCACCACATCAAAAGGGATGGCGAACGGCCCCACGCTTCCATCAAAGCGCGGTTGCGGCACGTCGGCGAACCAGAATGCCCGCCCTTCTTCATCAATGCCGCGGATCGTGTAACGCAGCGGGCGATTTTTGCCCTTTATCTCGCGCCGTCCCCCGAAATTCACATCGGCGTTGCCCATGATCGCCGCCGGCTTGATGCCGTTCTTTGCGACATATTGGGTATTCAGCGTCAGCCGGTCGAGAAAGCCGGTTACTAGTTGCAATTGGCCAGGCTGACCTGCAATTATCGCATCGACCGGCGCATCCGCGTTCAGCACTATTTCTGTCGGCACGTCCCTATTTGCGGCAAGAACGGCCGCCAGTGGTATCAGCGCCGATAAGCCGAATTTTTTCACCATTTAACACCCCCTGCGTAGCGTGTGTCACCGCTTGCCAGTGCCACAATGGTTTGGCATACAGTTTTCGATGAAAAGCAGATTTCTGATCGCAACCGCATTTCTTACGGCCGCATTGCTGGCGGTCCCTTCATCCGCAAACGACAGTTCCGCGTCACTTGGCCTTGGCGGACTTGAGCTGACACAGAACAACGCGATCAGCATGGATAGCGAAGAGCTTTACCTGTCGCTTAAAAAAGTGACGGTCAAATATCGTTTTACCAATACATCGGCAAAGGATGTCGAGACACTGGTGTCATTTCCCCTGCCCGCGATACCCGATGGCATAACGGCCCATATGGGGGATCAGGGTTATCCGGAATGGAAAGAGGATCTGAAATTCTCCACTTTGGTCAATGGAAAACCGGTTTCCTTGGATTACCGCGAAGTGGTGACATTATCCGGTAGCAAAGATGGCAAGGATATCAGTGCCCGGTTAAATGAGTTGGGCTGGCCAATCCGTGCATGGCTGACAGATACATTCGATGAACGGATCAGCAAACTTAGCCCTGAGAAAAAGGCAGCGTTCGAAAAAGAAGGTCTGATTAAACGGGAGCCGGGATCAGATTATTGGCAGCCCAACTGGCAGATTCAAACGCATGTGACCCGCAAACAGATTTTCCCTGCTGGCAAAACAATCAGTGTGGAGCATAGCTATGTGCCCATTGCCGGCGGGAGTGTTGGCGGCATGATGGAACGATCAAGCCGGAAAGAAAGCTTTTTCAAGGAATATGCAGCCAATTTCTGCATCGATAAAAGCTTTATCGCCGGTTTCGACAAGCGCCGCTATTCTGGAAAGAAAGACAGCGACGGCAACGAAGTTGGCCAGTTCTATGTCGAACACTGGTTGGATTATGTATTGAAATCCGGTGCAAACTGGAAAGGTCCGATCAAGAATTTCCGGCTGGTGGTGGATAAGGAAAAGGCCGATAACCTGATCAGCTTTTGCATGGATGGCGTAAAGAAAATCAGCCCAACGCAATTCGAAGTCCGCAAAACCAATTTTGAACCGAAAAAAGACATATCGATCCTGATCGCAGAATTTGTAAATCAGGACGGAAAGTAACCAAATTCGCCATGCATCGCGTATGCAGGTACGTTGATTAAACAAAAGGGGCATTTTAAGGAGAATATCCAATGCAACGTTTTGAAGATCATGACGAGCTATCGGAAACCGAAGCCAGCGGCGGTGTAAAAAATCACGGCGTTCGCTATGTGCTGGTGGTTTCATTGTTGCTGGCGATCACTACAATGTCGCTGATGTGGATCATTCCCGCTCTATCGAACTGATAACGCATCGACCATTGCCTTAAACCACAGTTTGCGGCAAAGGCGCGTTCGATGACTGATACAAATGATACTCCGCCCGATCGCCTGTCCATCCACGCATTCAGCGAACATTATGACGCTGACAAATTGATGCGCGGTATCGGCATTCGCTTTAAGGGCGAACGCCGCACCACTGTTGAAGAATATTGCGTGTCCGAAGGCTGGATCAAAGTGCAGGCCGGAAAAAGCCTGGACCGCAAGGGCCGCCCAATGCAGCTGACTTTGAAAGGCGCGGTTGAGGCTTGGTACGAAGATTTGGGCGATGATGCGCCTGTATTGAAAGCCTAACTCTTCGGGAACAAAGCGATCACCTTAGCCAGTTGATCGTTCACCGGATCAAGCACATCGTCCTGCGTTTTACCAAGCCGCACAATCGTTAGCTTTTGCTGCGGCGAAACAACAACAAACTGCCCCAAATGGCCAATTGCGGCAAATATATCAGACGGCCCTTTATCCGGGAACAACACCTGATCTTGCCCAGCAGGCCTGCGTTTGTTCAGCCAGATATGCCCGCCATAGGCCGCATCGTTGGCGCTTGATGTTCGCATGAACCGCACCCAGCTGGTCGGCAGCAATTGCGCCGAGCGCACCGAGCCATTGTTGCGCAGAAACTCACCAAACTTTGCCCAATCCCGCGCGGTTGCATGGATCATACTGCCGCCCAGCATCGTGCCATTGCGATCAAATTCAGGGACAACGCTTTTCATACCCAGCGGTTCAAACAGCCGCCCGCGTGCATATTCAAGCATCGCATCGCGGCGGATTTGCGGGTTGCGGCTATTGGTCAGTGCGCGGGTCATGATGTCTATCAAGATGTGGCTCGTTGCACTGCTATATTCGAATTTCTTGCCCGGCTCTGCCTCCAGCATCCGCCCCTCTGCATAGCGCGCGACATTTTCGCGGCCATCCAGAAACAGCATTCGCGGCGTATCAGCTTCATAGATCGTTTTGCCCTCTTCGGGGATTTCGGTGTGGTCGATGCCCGATGACATATGCAGCAATTGGCGCAGCGTAATCCGGTTGCGCGCATCTCCAGCATTGGCCCATTCCGAAACCGGCGCTGGATCATCGAGCACCAGCAAGCCATCAGCGACCATAAAGCCAACCAACGTGGCTGTGACAGATTTTGCCATCGACCAGCTGATCAGCTTTGTTTCCGGGGTGTAGCCGGGGGCATAGCGTTCCGCGACGATCAGCCCGCCATGCATGATAACAACCGCGCGTGTTTCAGACAGTGTCTCATCGTCAAAAAATGGCGCGATTGCGTCCTTCAAGCCCTGTTCCGAAACCGCCGCATCATCGGCGTAGCGCGCAACAACCGGCGTCGTTGTCTCGACGACCGCAGGCGCTGAACCGCAGCCAGAAAGGGCCGTGAGTGAAAACAGGGTTGCGTACAGGGGCAATTGATATCTAGGCATGGCGTATCGATGCACCAAAAGGACAATGAATGGCAACCGCAACTTCACCGCAGCCAATGGGCGCAGCACCAAAGGCATCGCTGTCCCTCGCTCAAAAGATCAAATATGCTGTGATTGCGGTCCTCGCGCTGATAGTATTGTGGTTCGTTTTCAGCTTTGCTGACATCAAAGCGCAAGCAAAGCTTGGCGTTTCCTATGCATCGCACATCGCCTGTTCGTGCCGCTATATTCAGGGCCGACCTTTGGCTTCCTGCACAAAGGATTTTGAGCCTGGCATGGGCATGGTCTCGTTGACCGACAATCCCGAGAAAAAGCGCGTGACCGCCTCGGTTCCTTTATTGGCGAGTGCGGTAGCCGAACGCCGCGGTGATTTTGGCTGTTTGCAATTAAACGAAAAAGAGATTGAGGCGCTGAATTAAGCGGCGAGAGTTGCAATCGCAGCCCGTGTTTCCTCAATCCACGCACCGCCAAGCACGCGGTCGCCATCATACAGCACAGCCGCCTGCCCCGGTGCGACACCATATTCGTCGCTGTCAAAACGTAGCCATTCACCCTCGATCCGCGCAGGAACGGGTTTAGCCAATGACCGCACCTTTGCCAAAACCGGGCGACCTTCAACCTGCGTCAGCCAGTTTGGCTCGATCAGCCGCGCGGCACTGACTGCAAGTGCCCGTTTCGGCCCGACAACAACGCGCTGTGCCTCTGGTTCCAAGCGGATGACGTATAACGGCTCGACCAGCCCGCCGAGTTCCAACCCGCGCCTTTGTCCAACTGTGTAATGGATCAACCCGCGATGACGGCCGAGTTCGCGGCCCTCCATATCGACAATCGCGCCGTCGCTTTCCGCCTCGGGTCGAATTTTGCGGACGACGCTGGCATAGTCCCCCTCGGGAACGAAACAGATGTCTTGGCTATCGGGTTTGTTAGCCACGATCAGCCCCATTTCTTGAGCAATCGCGCGCACTTCGGGTTTTGGCATGCCGCCCAATGGGAAGCGCAGATAATCAAGCTGATCGTTTGTCGTGGCAAACAGGAAATAGCTTTGGTCGCGGGCAGGATCGAGTGCGCGGTGCAATTCGGCGCCAGCTGCCCCCTCGACTCGGCGAACATAATGGCCGGTAGCGAGGCAATCAGCACCCAAATCACGCGCCAGACGGAATAAATCGGTAAACTTCACCCCCATGTTACAGCGCACACAGGGGATCGGCGTACGCCCGCGCATATATTCGTCGGCAAAATGGTCGATCACCGAGTCGCGAAAGCGGCTTTCATGGTCGAAGACATAATGCGCGATTCCCAAACGGTCAGCGACTGCGCGCGCATCGCGAATATCTTGTCCTGCACAGCAAGACCCTGCACGTTTAACCGCACTGCCATGGTCGTAAAGCTGCAGCGTCACGCCGATGGTTTCAGCCCCGGTTCGTGCCGCCAATGCGGCCACAACTGACGAATCCACCCCGCCTGACATGGCCACAACGATTCTTTTTCCGCTTAAATCGGCCCCAAGCTGAAAAATATCGGGCGAATAATTAATTTCTGACATCACATTCTATCATAGCGATACCACGTAAAACTGCGGTTTCGCATCAAGCCTTCTCAAAATGGAACAGGAATGCGGCGTATTTGATAACCCGCATTAACGCCTCCTAATGCCCTGTGAACGGCGCTTTTACCAGACGTTATACACACGCCTGTAAAACGGTGTTCATGGACATGGACTTTCCTCATCCCCGCCACGCTGATGGTGTTAGAACGCGAAGTGCAGATTACTCTGCACTCGTCGCGTCTGCCGCCTCGCGTCAGGCGATGAGCAGGACAGTCAGCGCGCTGATGGCTTCGCCGCGCTTGCATAGGGATAATGCAGATGTCCTTGGTAGCCGGATCGCCTATTTCGCGCAAAGAAGCAGCAATCGTGCTGCAACTACGCGTGGGGCGTTCTGGATCGCCGGATCAGACCAGTATCCGGTGCTGCCAAATAAGTTTGAATCGCCTGTTAACCTTGCTGGTTCAACGAATAGCAATTCTCTTCAATCATACACCATAAAGCCTGAATTTCAGGTAGCAGAGCGGGGCACGGAGCTTTGAAATTATCATGTTAGAAAATCAGAAAATCCGTCCGGCACGAGTCATCGGTCCTCTTGGGGAATCACTGACGATCGATAGCTTGCCGCCACCAGAGACAACCCGTTGGGTTGTACGCCGCAAAGCCGAGGTTGTAGCTGCCGTCAATGGTGGGCTATTATCGGTGAACGATGTCTGCGAACGTTATGGCCTGACGCTTGAAGAATTTGCTTCATGGCAACGCGCAATTGACCGGTCAGGTATGCCCGGTTTGCGGGTGACACGCATCCAGCATTATCGCGATTTGTACGAGCGTCAGCAGAAATACTAAACGCGTAGCTTTCGCAAATAACGACAAACCCCTGTAGCTAACGCTGCGGGGGTTTTTCGGTTTTGGGGCGCAATTATCCGGTCTTGCCGAATTTGCAGTTTGGTTTCTGCAACAATCGGGGTAGTTAGTGCCTTAGTCGTCCAACACACATGGGGCGCTGAAGAGGAGGAAGATATGGGTTGGATTATCGCTATCATAGTAGGCGGAATTGCAGGTTGGTTAGCCAGCAAGGTCATGAACCGTGACGCTTCAATGGGCATTATGTGGAATGTCATTGCCGGATGCGTCGGCTCTGTCGTCGGCAATTTAATCGCAAACCAGTTCGGCATTGTTGGCAGCGTGCAAAAGTTTTCGCTGACCGGACTTATCGTTGCCTTTGTTGGCGCGGTTATTGTTCTGGGGATTATGAACCTGGTTCAGCGCGGACGTGTCCGCTAAACAAACATATATCTAATGCAGGGCCGCGCTGTCATGGCGCGGCCTTTTCTATGACCAATGACAATTCATGTCGTTAGTCGAAACATAAAGCACGCTGTCGTTTTGCCGTGCGTCCCGGCAATTTATCGCTTAGACATCGTACAATAAACACTTCGATCCCTGCGCGGCTTGCATCAAGTGCCATATCGAAGTAATACAGTAACAAACATCAGACCGAAAACGGTCTTGCTCCCATGCTTTGCAGTCCTGGATCGAAATATGAACTACGAAACCTCAGTAATGTCGGCCCGCGACGATCTGGACACTGATCCAGCCCGGAACCGCAACAAAACGGTGTGGATCATTGCAGCTGTCATCATCATATTGGCAATCGCAGGCGCCGCCTATTATTTCATGGCTGGCCCCGGTGCCGGCAAAACAGCAGCGGCCGGGGCCGGCAAAGATTCGCAGGCCCAAACCGTAACCGTGATCGCCCCCGGCAGCGGCACAGTAGTCAGCGCGATTACCGCCACTGGCACGCTGGCCGCACGCCGCGAAATTCCCGTTGGCGTCGTTGGCGAAGGCGGGCAAGTATCCCGCGTATTTGTCGATGCAGGTGACTGGGTGAAACAAGGCCAGGTGCTGGTCAGCATCGAGCGATCAGTGCAAAATCAGCAGGTTGTCAGCCTTGACGCCCAAATTGGCGTTGCCCGCGCAGATATGCAGCTGGCGCAGAACGAACTGGAACGTGCGCTAAAGCTTGTCGATCGCGGTTTTATTTCAAAGGCTGATGTCGATCGTAAAACGGCTGCGCGTGACAGTGCGCGAGCGCGTGTCCGCGTGGCTGAGGCGCAATTGAACGAAGCGCGCGCTCGCAACTCGCGGCTCGATATCCGCGCGCCTGTGGGTGGTTACATATTGGAACGCACTGTTGAACCCGGGCAGACCGTCAGCGCAGGCAGCGGCATCCTGTTCCGTATGGCACAGGGCGGCGAGATGGAATTGCAAGCACAGCTTGGCGAAGCGGCGTTGGCGCAGGTTTCGGTCGGTGTCACTGCAACGGTAACGCCGGTTGGCTCTGAACAGTCCTTTAGCGGCCAAATATGGCAGATCGCGCCGATGATTAACAAAGAATCGCGGCAGGGCATTGCCCGCATCTCTTTGCCATTTAACGAGGCGCTGAAACCCGGCGGTTTCGCGAGTGTGGAGATCAAAGCAGGCTCTATGTCCGCGCCATTACTTCCTGAATCCGCGATCCAAAGTGATAAGGACGGCAGCTATGTTTATGTCGTTGATAAAACAAACAAAGTATCGCGGCGTAAAGTGACGACTGGCATCGTCACGCCAGACGGTATTGCTATTATCGCAGGCCTTGATGGCACCGAACGCGTTGTCATGTATGCAGGCGGCTTCCTGAACCCGGGCGAGACAATTTCGCCAAAGCTGTACAAAGCGGCCAAGTAGGATTTTCGGGCAACAGGAAATCGGTTTACGTTGTCTTGGCAGCACATATGATGCTCGGCTAAAGCACCCGTTGTGAAAACGATAAACCAACTGGGGACAGCTGAGCGCGAGCGCTATATCTGGCGCGATGATGAGCTGCGCAAGATGCGGCGCATTGCAACCGCTCTGCTCGGTTTGATGGCGGTGCTGTTCATTATCGGCATTCAGCTGGAACGTAATGTCCATCATCACTGGGCATTTTTGGTTGCCTTTGCCGAGGCTGGCATGGTCGGCGGGCTGGCGGATTGGTTCGCCGTAACCGCGTTGTTCCGGCATCCTTTGGGCATCCCCATCCCGCACACCGCAATCATCCCGACCAACAAAGAACGGCTTGGCCGCACGCTTGCCAGTTTTCTGCGCAGCAATTTCCTGCGTACCGGCATCGTTGCGCGAAAAGTGCGGACCATGGATGTTGCGGGCGCAATGGGGCGCTTTCTTTCGCAGCCATCGGGCGGCGAGGGACGTATGCGGATGGGCGCATCGCGGCTTATGGGCGATATCATCGCTGCGCTGGATGATGAACGGCTGGGCGGAATTGCCAAATCGGCGGTCCGTACACAGCTGGAAAAGCTCGATGTAGCGCCATTACTTGGGCAATTGCTGGGCGCGATGATTAAAGAACGGCGGCATTTGCCGTTGATGGACGGGCTGATCAGCTGGGCTGCAAAAACGCTGGAAGCCAATGAACCGATGATCCGGCAAATGGTCGAGGAACGCGCTGGCACGATTATGCGCTGGACCGGACTTGATGACCGCTTGGCTAATGCCATTGTCACGGGGTTGGAAAAAATGCTGGCGGATATGGCGGCGGACCCTGACCATCCGCTGCGCGCCAAAGGCGAAGAAGGCCTGCAAAAGCTTGTCCGCGACTTGAAATCCGACAAAGAACTGCAAGCCCGCGTTGCCAATTGGAAAGCCGAGCTGCTCGCCAATCCGGCGATGAATAAATGGATTGAGGGGCTATGGGATCAGGGGCGCACTGCATTGCTAAAGGCAGCGCGCAATCCCGACGCGGCGCTTTCGGGTAGTTTTGGTGCGGCGCTGACCAAATTGGGTTCGACTCTGCAAGACGATGCGAGCCTAAAACGCCAAATCAACCGCTTTGCCCGCCGCGCAATCGTTGGCACGACCGAAAATTATGGCGAAAATATTGTCAGCCTTGTGTCCGACACCATCGGCGGCTGGGACGCGAGCACGATCACTGATCGCGTCGAAAATGCTGTCGGCAGCGACCTGCAATTCATCCGCATCAACGGAACATTAGTGGGTGGTTTAGCAGGGTTGGTGATCCACACAGTCGCGATCTGGATTTAGTCCTTCACCCACATCGCCCGCACCTTTGCCAAGGCCGAGTATTTTGGTTGATCCGCCGCAAGTTTTGACAACGCCGCTGCTTTCAATTTGGCCAGCAACCCCGGCGTCGTAAGGCCAACGGCCCCGGCCAACAAAGCATCCGACAGCTCCTTATCGTGAACCTCGATCGGATGTTGCACCTCGCGCTTCAGCATCCCAAGCGCATTCATCGCAACCGCCGTCATAAAGCGATTACGCCCCTCGGCAGTCGGCTTGATGTCGTCCTCAATCCACTTCGCCAGCGCCTCCAGCATTTCGGTTGACGACGGCTCACCCATGCGGCGCACCGGTGGCGGCTCAGGTAAAGCAATGGGTCCCCGCTCACGATCCGGCGCATCGTCCTCCAACAGCATTAGCAAATCGACCTCGGTTTCCGATGCCCGCCGTCCGATCACCGCACGCTCTAGGCTAGCATCGGCCCCGCTACGCCAGATTTCCGCCATTTGCAGACAGCATAGCCCCCACCACAAGGTCGAATACACCAGCCACCAGCGAAAACGTGCCGGATCAACCGCCACACCGCTTTCGCGCTCATAGGCTAGCCACAGATCATCAAACTGCCCGACACCAAAAGCCGGTCGATCAATATGGCCAAAACGCCAGCTGTTAATGCAACCAAAGGCTAAGTCCTGATGCCTGTCTCCCAAATGCGCGAGTTCCCAGTCGAGTACAGCGGCAAGGCCATTTGCATCCGCCATGATATTGCCCATGCGAAAATCTCCGTGGAGCAAAACCGGCTCAACCGGCGCGGGCAGATGATCGTCTAACCAGCGAAACGCCAAGGCAAACACTGGCCTATCGCCGCCATAAATGGCAAAGCGCGCCTGCATTTCTGTGAGTAGTTCGGCGGGTGTGGACAGCGGCAAGGCCGGAATGCAATCCAGCGGGATTGCATGAATGCGCGCCATCTCTCGCGCCAAATCTTTCAGCAAGGATGGCGGCGGCGCGCTTAATATCTTTACCGGATTCACCTCAGCCTCAACCCGGCGCATCACATAGCCGGTGCCGAAATTGTCATCAGGCATCAGTTCTGCGACGACCTCCGGTGCTTTAACGCCCACCAGAAATGCGGCGCGAACGACAGCAGCCTCGACGTCATGGCCATAAACTCGCTCTGCCATAAATTCCGCCGATGGCGCGCGGCGAAGGACATAACCGGCCCCTGCATAATCGAAAGCCGAACTCTCCATATTCGCCCCGCCTGAAAGGCGTGTAACATTCTCGACCGGCGTATCGACCCCTGTCGCGCGTGACATGACCTGTTGTAATATGGCCCCGATATCGGTCATGATTGCTGCCAGTAATCAAAAGCCCGCTGTTGCTGTTGCGCGACATAGGCTCGCGCCTCGGCCCCTTCCCACGCGCCCGCATAGTCACTTCGCGACACCCACCAGCCCTGCCCTGGCAACCGGTCACTTTCGCGCACGACCAACGCAGCCAGCGGCGGTTCACCCCGCAATGCGGCCTCACGATCAATAGCATCCAGCGTCTTACACAGCGCCCGCATCTTTGGCCGGGTAAAACGAAAGCCCAATGTCATCAGCATTTCGGAATAGCTAACCGCCCGCCCCTCCCGCGCGGCTGCCTGCAACAATGCCGCGATATACGGCACATCGGCAAGTGCGCCTGTATTGTCGGGGCCATCATCAAGAAAAGGATTACTCACCGCCGCTTTGTCAGCGTTGATCTTTATGGATCACGCCCGCCTTCATTACGAACTGCACATTTTTCAGCACCGTTACGTCCTTGGTCGGATCCCCCGACACTGCGATGATGTCGGCTGCTTTACCAGTCTCCAGCGAACCGACTTCCTTTTCAACGCCCAGCAGCGTCGCCGCATTCATTGTGGCCGCCTCGATGGTGGCGGCCGCAGGCATTCCGTGTTTGACCATCAGTTCAAATTCATCCGCATTGCGGCCATGCTTTGAAACGCCGGCATCGGTTCCAAAAGCGATTTTGACGCCAGCAGGATAGGCGATTGCCAAGCTTTTGCCTGTCACCTCTATCCGCCATTTTACCTTTGCCAACACATCGGGCGAATAGGCGTTGGGGTTGGCGGCAAGCCGTTCCAAATACCCGTTTACCGTGGACAACGTCGGCACATAATAAGCGCCAGCCTGTTTGAACAATTTGACGCTGGCATCATCCAGCATCGTGCCATGTTCAATAGAATCTGCACCAGCGGCAAGTGCTGCGTTCACACCGTCATTGCCATGCGCGTGTACCGCAACTTTCTTGCCATAAAGGTGCGCCGTATCGACCAAGGCCTTAACCTCATCGTCAAAAATCTGCCGCCCCACGCCCACACCTATGCGGCTGTTTACGCCGCCCGTGGTCGCGATTTTGATAACATCGACACCGCGACGGATTTGTTTGCGCACGGCTTGACGGCAACTTTCGGTGCCATCGCACAGATTATCGTCGCTTATGCTGCCGTGCAGATCCTCTGATATGCCATTTTTGCCATCCATATGGCCGCTTGTTGTGGAAATGGAGCGGCCCGCATCAATGATACGTGGTCCCGGCAGCTCACCCGCCGCAATGGCATCGCGCAAAGCAAGTGTAGCCCCCGTGCTATCACCCAAATTGCGCACGGTGGTAAAGCCCGCCATCAACGTTTTCTTCGCATTGCCTGCTGCGCGGTAAGCAGTTTGTGCGTCGCTGCTGGTGATCGATTCTACTAATCCTGCATTGCCTCCCGCGTCGCTATCCAGATGGACATGGCTATCAATCAGGCCGGGCAAAACAAATTTGTCTTTAAGATCGACTTTGGTTGCGCCCGCCGGGCCATCGTTAAATCCGGTCTGGATTTCGGCGATCTTGCCATTCCTGACGATAATTGTTGAGGAACCTTTGGGCGCACTGCCAGGTTTATCAAGCAACTGGCCAGCATGGATGACAAGCACAGTGTCCTCGGCATGCACGGCAACTGCGGTTACTGTGGCGGCCGCTAATGCTAAATATCGCAGCTTCATTTCTGTCCTCCCCGAAAGCAATATCCGCAATGCTAGCGGACGGGATAGGATACGCAATATATACTGTGAAACTGGCACAATGCGCCGCTTGCTACAGCGGACTTACGCTGTCGCTAAATCAGGAGACAATCTTGATATGCGGCGTTTGTGCCTTTGCTTCATAGCCATGGCCAAGGCCGATAAAAATTGTGTCGATGATCTGTGACAGCTTCGCCTCGGACAATTTGGGGCCGATATGGATCAGCGCGTCGGGCATGCAATAGGGGCTAACCATCTGGTTGATGAGAGACAACGCCTCGTCAATGGATAGCTCGCCAAAATAGCCCTCATCCATTGCCTCGGCGATAATCATGGCCAGATAATGATCACCCAAATCTACATAGCCACGGATCACTTCGATATATTGTTCGCCAAGCTCGCAATAGCTTTTGAACAGTTCCGGATCCGCGTTAAATCTGGCGTTCAAGACGACAAAACGGCGGGCGAAAAATGCGAATAGCTTGTCACGCACTGGCAGGTCAGAAGCTGTCACTTCCTCCATGATCGCAATTTTATCAGCGAACCATTTCTCGGCAACGGCCTCAAGCAGTGCTTCTTTGCTTTCAAAGAAACGGTAAAGGTTTGATGGTGACATTCCCGCAGCAGCCGCGAGTTCGTTCATCGCAATATCCGCAGACCCTCGTTTGCGAACGAGTTCTTCGACTTGATTAAGCAACAACTCCCGACCTGCGTCGATATCGGTTTGCGGACGAGCCATTTTCAACTCCCTGCTTTATGCCAGCATTACAGTTTTATGATATATGACGATATTCTTCAATTTTCAATAACAACAAATGGCAGCTCCTGTTGCTTCGCGATAAGCTGCCCTGAAATAGAGGTAGATTGGGGCGTATCGCCCTCTTTCACAATATTTGTCAGCGTTAACCCCAACAGGCGTATTCCCATTTCGGCTGGCAGGATGGCGTCTAGCAGCTGATGCCCAAGCTCTGCGAACTCGGCCTTGCTGCCGATAATATGACCCGGCGAACGTGACCGGGTAATTGTGCGGAAATCCGAATAGCGCGCCTTTAGCACAATTGTCCGCCCGCGTGTCTCGTATCGCTCTATCCGTTCCCAAACGATCTCGACAATCTCGTCGAGCGCCGCGCGTAAGTCTTCGTCGCTGCGTTTATCCTCAAAATAGGTCAGCTCTCCGCCAAGCGATTTGCGTTCTTGCGACGGATTAACGATGCGGTCGTCGATCCCCCGCGCAGCCTTAAACAAATAGCGCCCGGCACTGCCGAAATGCTGGCACAGCCATTCCTCGCTGCGCGCCGCAAGGTCTGCGCCGGTTTCAATGCCAAGCTTTGCCATCTTCTCCGCCGAACGCGGGCCAACACCATGAAAGCGGCGGACGGGCAACGTTGCGACAAACGCCGCCCCTTGATCGGGCAGGATTACGCACAGCCCATCGGGCTTGTTCTGGTCACTCGCCAGCTTTGCGATAAACTTGTTATAGCTAACCCCGGCGCTTGCAGTCAGGCCGGTTTCCTCGCGGATCGCGGCGCGGATCGCTTTGGCAATTTTGACGGCCGAGCCAATGCCCTGTTTGTCTTCGGTCACATCCAGATACGCTTCATCAAGTGACAGCGGTTCGATCAAATCCGTATGCCGCGCAAAAATTTCGCGGATATGCCGCGACACTGCGCGATAGACTTCAAAACGGGGCTTAGTGAATATCAGATCGGGGCAGCGCCGCAGTGCAACTACAGATGGCATTGCCGAACGCACACCAAATGTTCGCGCTTCATAGCTAGCCGCTGCAACAACACCGCGTTTGGAAGAACCGCCGACAGCCACTGGCTTTCCTCGCAATTCCGGATGATCGCGCTGTTCGACACTGGCGAAAAAGGCATCCATATCGACATGGATGATTTTTCTTAAAGGCGCTGGTTCTTCCATGATTCAGCCATCGTCATATCACTGCAACCCGACACATTCGATTGAAAAGGTGCTAGCTAAATTTCGCCCTGCTCCGCATAAGTGCCTAATGGACTCTCTCTCCCCTGCCTCCACTCTGCCGCAGCCTCCAGCCACTCCGAAAGCCGATATCGGCGAACGAGAGCTTGTTGTGATGATGGCATCACTCATGGCGCTTAACGCGCTTGCAATCGATGCGATGCTGCCCGCCTTCCCGCGCATGGTAAAGGGATTGGCGCTTATTGATGCTAACCATATCCAATATGTAATCTCTGTATTTCTGGCTGGCACTGGTATTGGCGCACTGTTCCACGGGCCATTGTCTGACCGTTTCGGACGAAAGCCGGTTTTGGTCTGGGCGGTTTTGGCATCGGCGTTATTCTCCTTTGCATGCAGTTTGTCGACCAGCTTTGAAATGCTGTTGACGATGCGTTTTCTGCACGGGCTTGCCGCAGCGGCGGCCAGTGTATTGGTGGCGTCAATCATCCGGGATAAGTTTGAAGGCGACGCCATGGCAAAGCGGATGTCGACCATCTTTCTTGTATTCATGATCGTGCCGATCATCGCGCCAACCCTTGGCGAGTTCGTATTGTTGTTTGCAGGATGGCGGACAATTTTTGATGTCATGGCCTTTATGTGTATCGCCGCTGCGTTGTGGACGATCCGGCGGCTGCCAGAAACGTTGAAGCCTGAAAATGTCATTCCTATTCAGATCAAACCGCTGACTAAGGCTTGGCGGACGGTGATCGTGCACCGCGGCGCTGCCGGCTATATGCTTGGCGCGGGCATTGTGCAGGGGGCGCTGTTTGGCTTTCTTAACAGCTCACAGCAGGCGTTTGACAAAGTATTTGGAGCCGCCGAGTTTTTCACCACGGGCTTTGCCATTGTTGCCATGGGCATTGCCGTTTCAAACTTTACCAATGCGCGCATTGTTGAACGGTTTGGCGCGCGGCGGGTATCGCAGGCGGCATTGTTAATGTTCATTGCGCTCGGCTTGATGCAGCTGGCAGCGGCATTCTTTGCACCAACGTCAATGCCATTATTCCTGCTGTTCCTTACCGCCAACATGGCGATGATCGGATTTATCGGATCAAACTTTTCGTCCATTGCGATGAGCCCGTTCGGCGCTGTAGCAGGGGCTGCATCGTCGTTTCAAACCTTTACCAAAACCGTCCTTGGCGCATTGATCGGCGCGTTAATTGGACAACAGTTTGACGGCAGCGTGGTGCCGATTGCCAGCGGCTTTGTGCTATGCGGATTAGTCGCGTTGGCGCTGGTTCTATGGGGCGAAAAAGGACAGCTGTTCACCCGCCCAGGCACAACGATCAGAGTCCCCCACGCACCGCGTAGCTGAGCGACAGCACAAAAAAAGGGAGGCCGCAGCCCCCCTTTTCTCTTTTGGTTTTGACACCCGCTTAATCAAGCAAGATGCTGATCCACCGGAGGCTTAGGAGCATCTGCATCATCTTCATGAACATCCACGATGCCTTGACCAACATGGCTTTTGCGATAGCCATAGAGGTAATAGATCAGAATGCCTACGCCGCCCCAGATTGGAAGAACAATCATCGCCTCAAACGGTAGGTTAAGGAACAAGAAGATGCAGCCAGCAATCGTCAATGGTCCGACCAACCAAAGCATTGGCGTTTTGAACGACCGTGCGCGATTGGGTTCGGATTTGCGCAACATCATAACTGCAATCGCCACCATCATAAACGCATAGAGCGTTCCGGCATTGGCAATGTCAGCTAGCTGACCAACGGGCAGGAATGCTGCGGCGAAAGCCACAACTGCGCCGGTGATTGCGGTTACGACATAAGGCGTTTTCCACTTTGGATGGATTTTCGACAGACCCTCTGGCAGCAATCCGTCACGCGACATCACAAAGAAGATGCGCGTTTGACCGAACAACAAAATCAAGATGACAGACGGCAGTGCGACGAACGCCGCAATACCGAGCATGTTGCCGATTGGGCTAAAGCCTATCTGGCGCAGCACATGAGCGAGAGCTTCATTAGAGCAAACGAGCATTTCGCTATATTGCGGCAATGCGCATTGCACTGCCAACGCCTCTGAACCAGCAGGGAAAGGAACGCCATTTGGCCCCATGATGGGCTGTCCGCCAATCGTGCCAACTGCGCCCGCAGCAACAAGGATATAGAACACTGTGCAGAAACCAAGTGAACCGATCAGACCAATCGGCACGTTGCGTTGCGGATCTTTCGTTTCCTCGGCCGCCGTTGAAACCGCGTCGAAACCAACATACGCAAAGAAGATCGTAGCGGCCGCGCCAACTGCACCAACGCCCGAACCAAAGCCGCCAAATACGCCGGCAGGAAGGAATGGATTAAAGTTCGCCATTTCCGCTTTTGGCAAAGTCAAAACGATGAAGGCCGTCAAAGCAGAAACTTTAATCGCCACCAGAATCGCATTAACCTTTGCCGATTCATTAGTGCCAATCATCAGCAACCACGTCATCAACAGAGCGATGATAACGGCAGGCAGGTTGATTATGCCGCCTTCTGCGCCGCCAAGAACCAATGGTCCGGCGGCTAATGCTGCCGGTAATTGTATTC
>JAAFIB010000039.1 GCA_013297725.1 Sphingomonadales bacterium | reverse complement strand
ACTGGTCCGTAATATCTTCATTGGCCTGCCGATATTGGGCTGGACTATCATGATTTTCGTCCTGCTATTCTTGCGGCGGCACGAAACCATAAATCGTCGCGGGATCGGGGCGTAGCTCTAATTATGCGCGTTTAAGCATTTGAATTACTGTCACCGTAATTCACTCGCAGATAAAATTATTAAAACCCCCAGCTAGAAATTTTACTTGATAGCTATGCTCATAATCTCCGCGATTATATTCCTTAGAAGAAATGGGATGCTTGGCGACAATTATCCCAGTAATGCCTTGCTTAGTATCGTAATCGTAGGATATTTTATCGCTTAGCGAAGACATATAGACGCCAGCGGGCAATCCCAAGTCGGGATAGGGTGCGGACAAGAACGTCTCTACACCATCCTGCTTCCATCTCAGGGCATGATAACTCTGCCCGTATGGGCACTTGCGAGGATATATAAAGGTAAATGCATCTAGTATACGAACACATCTGACAATCGAATCCGAGCAATCGCGAGCCTCCAGCTTCGCATCCCCTACTTGTGCGATGAGTTTTCCGTCTTCGGAATAGATTACGATTTTCTTAGTCTGTGGATCAGAATGGTCGAGAGTCGATGTAGTCTCGCACCCCCCGCAGAGAAGCGCGACTACTGCGGTAAACGGATAAAAACGTTGCATGAGAATTTCATCCCTGTAGCTTGTCCAATCGTATTAGTGATGGGAATTACGCAACACTTCACTTGATAGGTCTTAATCAGTGTGATGTCGCCGTAATTCGGCGTTATTTATTATACGCGTTCAAAAACTTTACGCTATCAGCCACAACCGGCAACCGGCCGCGAAACAATGTTGATAGCGACAGCACCAGATCATTGTGGCTTGCGCCTTCATAGCGACTAATGCCCACAACACCGCCCACTGCCCTCTGCTTTTTGTACAGGATATCCGCATTGCGCACGCGCACCACAGTGTCGGCTGTGCCGTGGATCAGCAACATTGGCGGTGCGTCTTTGCGGACAAAGCTGACCGGTTGGGTTGCCAATGGATCGGGCGCTTTGCTCATCGCATCAATCGCGCGTTTTGAGGTGAAGGGATAGAAATCGGTTGGGCCGGCAAGGCTGACCGCTGCGCGCACTGGATTATTGCCTAACCATTGCGGGTCCATTGCCAACATTGTGGCGTTATAGGCTCCTGCTGAATGCCCAGCGACGCTAACGCGGGCAGGATCGCCGCCATATTGCTCGATATTGGCCTGCACCCATTTAACCGCCGCCGCAGAATCTTCTAAAAAGCCGGGAAAGCGCACTTCGGGAACAAGCCGGTAATCGGGCAGCACAACGATATAGCCTGCCTCGACAAAGGGTCGTGCTGCATAGCTATATTCGGTGCGCGTGCCCTTTGCCCAACCGCCGCCATAGAAAAATACCAGCACCGGTTTTGGCGAAGTGCTTTTGGCCGCGGTGGAATAGATATCGAGCATGTTGCCGCGCTGTGGGCCAAAGACAACGCCGCTCGCGATTTTTTTGACATCGGTTCTGCTGGCGATGCGGTCGATTGTGTCAACCAGCAACGCTGGTGAATACAAAAACGTTGCAACACCGGTCAGTACGACAATCGACAGCAATGCTAACAACAATTTCAGTCCCTTTTTCATAGAGTTTGCCCCATCCCGATAGATGATATTAGCCAAAGATACGGGCGCGGCACAGGTAAAGATGCATCGAGCTAGTTCGCAGTTCTGTCCGCTCAATTATTGACAAGAGTTGCTTGATATGAAAACTTTCTTCGTCTGGTCATAAAGGAGCGGGTTATGCGTATGCTTATCAAAGCTGGTCTTGTGTCTTCACTTGCCATTGTGTCCTGTGCAAGCGGTGCGATTGCCAGCACTGGTCTTAACGACCACGCCAGTGGTACAATTGGCGACACCTATCATGCCGGCGGGATACAATCCCAAGAATATCAGCAGGTTTCTGCTGCTGTGGAGTTTATTCGAGGAGGTCGTAACGACCGCGCGCTTACGCTCTTAAAACAGCTAGAGGTGAAGGGTTTTGCCCCGGCAATGACGCTGTTGGGTAGCATGTATGCCGCAGGACGCGGGGTATACAAAAGTGATGTTCGCGCATCACAGCTTTATGCAGATGCCGCAGCACTTGGCGATCCTGCGGCGATGTATCTCTACGGCTATGCATTGGATAATGGCATTGGCGTTAGGCAAAATAAGGATGCAGCTATTCTATGGCTACAACGTGCCAGCGACTCGGGAAAAATTGAACTGCAAAAAGCAGTGCGTGCTTATCGTGAGCGCGCGACAGGCTGAAATTTCTAGCATGGCTGCCTAGTTGAGCTGCGCAAAGCCTGTTGCCACGGTATAAAATCGCGGCTAAAGCCCTAGTCTTTCCGAAATCGGAACCTATATCGCTCTCGACCCCGCCGGTCGGAGCGCTGGCGGCTATCCATTGGAATGAACAAGATTGGAAGCAGGAACATGGCAAAGAACAGCCCCGGTGAATTCATCCGTCAGGTGCGCGCCGAAACCGCAAAGGTTGTATGGCCAACGCGCAAAGAAACGACGCAGACTGCGATCATGGTGCTGATCATGACGATCATTCTTGCCGTATTTTTTCTGGGTGTCGATGCGGTGTTCAACGGCATTGTCCAAGCATTGCTTAGCTTTGCATCCGGCACATAAATTTCGGCGGGCGTTCAATCGCCGCCGCGTTACGCAATAATTGAGGGGTTAAAAGACACTATCATGGCACGCTGGTACATCATTCACGCGTATTCGGGTTTTGAAAACAAGGTCCGTGACCAGATTTTGGCCGAAGCGGAACGCAAAGGCCTGACCCCTTTGGTTGAGGCTGTTGAAGTTCCGACCGAGCAAGTCACCGAAGTGCGTCGCGGCAAAAAGGTAAAGGCCGAGCGCAAATTCTTCCCCGGCTATGTGCTGGCGAAACTGGCGATGACTGACGATGTGTATCACTTGGTCAAGAACACACCAAAGGTCACAGGATTCCTTGGCGCGAACAACAAACCGCAGCCGATTAGCGAATCGGAAGCAGCGCGCATCCTGAACACCAAAGAAGAACTCGCCGCCGCACCCAAAAAGCGCGTCACGGTGGATTACGAAATCGGCGATCAGGTCAAAGTTCTGGATGGTCCGTTTGCAAGCTTCAACGGCGCAGTCGAGGAACTCGATTTCGAAAAGAACCGCGTCAAAGTTTCGGTGTCGATCTTTGGTCGCGCTACGCCAGTCGAGCTTGATTTTGAACAGGTCGAATTGATGAAATAGTCTGGTGGGCCTCGGCCCGCTTGATTTTGGCGCAGCTATCGATTAGTGGCGCCGCTTTCCAGATGAGAATCAGGAAAATCCCGTGCGGGAGAACGCTGTAGCTTTATGCGAAGGTGTTTGTTTGACCGCTTACTTTGATCTTTCCTAAGGCCCGCTCATCCTGAGCTTGTCGAAGGACGGAGATAGAATGAAAGGAGCCATCTGATGGCTAAGAAGATTGACGGCTATATCGGCCTGCAAGTGCCGGCTGGTTCAGCCACCCCATCCCCGCCAATCGGCCCTGCTTTGGGTCAACGCGGCGTGAACATCATGGAATTCTGTAAGCAGTTTAATGCTGCGACCGCTGATATGGAAAAGGGCACGCCCATTCCAACGAAGATCACGGTGTTTTCCGACAAGAGCTTTACCTTCATCATGAAGGCACCGCCAGCGACGTATCTGATCAAGAAAGTCCTTGGCCTGAAATCGGGTTCGAAAGAGCCTGGCAAAATCACCGCCGGTAAAATCACGCGTAAGCAGCTTGAAGAAGTCGCGACGCTGAAAATGGCCGATCTCAACGCGAACGATATGGACGCGGCAGTAAAAATCATCTCGGGTTCGGCGACAGCCATGGGCCTAGAAATCGTGGAGGGTTAAGCACATGGCAAAGCTGACCAAAAAAGCAAAGACACTCGCTAGCCTCGATTCAGAGAAGCTGTACAGCGTTGACGAAGCGTTGAAGACGATCAAGGAATTGGCAACTGCAAAGTTTGACGAGACAATCGAAGTCGCGTTGAACCTGGGCGTTGATCCGCGCCACGCTGACCAGATGGTTCGCGGCATGGTTTCGCTTCCCGCAGGAACCGGTAAAGACATGAAAGTCGCTGTGTTCGCACGCGGTGATAAGGCCGAGGCGGCAACCGCTGCTGGTGCTGACAAGGTTGGTGCCGAGGATCTGATGGAAGATATGCTGGCAGGCAATCTTGATTATGACCGCGTAATCGCAACCCCTGACATGATGGGTATCGTTGGCCGTCTGGGTAAGACTTTGGGTCCAAAGGGCCTGATGCCTAACCCAAAGCTTGGCACAGTGACGATGGACGTCGCCGCAGCAGTAACCGCAGCGAAAGCCGGTCAGGTTGAATTCCGCGTTGAAAAACAGGGCATCATCCACAGCGGCATCGGCAAGAAGAGCTTCTCCGATGCTGATCTGCGCGCAAACTTTGACGCGCTGGTCGATGCAGTGATCAAGAACAAGCCATCGGGATCAAAGGGCAAATATGTCCGCCGCGTCGCGATCAGCTCGTCGATGGGCCCCGGCCTAAAGATCAACGTATCGGACGTTGCTGGCGCGTAATTGCGACCCATAGAAATGCAAAAGGGCCGGGGGAAACTCCGGCCCTTTTTGTTTGGGCTTAGGTGCTAGCCTTAATCCTTCTTCTGCTTTTTCTTATCTACTTTAGGTTTGAATTTCGGCGCAGCTAACGCGTTGCCGGTGTAAACCACAGAGCAGCTTTTTTTGCCTTTCTCTTTCTCGCAACTTTTCAGCGCGACTTTGCCTGCGCTCTCTTCGTTGCGTGCAGACCATCCGCCATAGATCGTGCCGTCATCGGCCAGGGCCATGCCGCCATGCCCTGTTTGAAACGCATAGGCCCAACAGCCCGCGGCTGCGCAGCTTTGCATCGCCGCTTTCTGTGCTTCGCCTCTGCGCCCATAGCCCCAGGCGGCACCACTGGCCCCTGTAGTTGCGTCGTAGGCGATCGCACCGAAATACCAATAATTCGCAGCGCCCGTGCTACTCGCGGCGACCACAGTGGCGCAATCGACGCCGCCCGCCATTGTGCAGTCACGCTCTGCATCGGCGCTATTCGTGGTGCTATAGCCTGAAATACGGTCATCGTCGGACATGGCGATATAGGCGAAATCTTCGCTAAATGATGTCCATGCGCAGTGGCTGCCGCATTGGTTGATCACATAGCTTTTTGCCGCGTCAATATCGTCATAATTCCACGCTGCGGTAAACACGCGGGTCGAAGGATCAAGCGCAGCTGCGCCATATTTCCATGTGCATTGCTGTTCATATATCGGTTGGGGCGGCCCATAGATCGGCTTGTTGTTATTGTTGTTTTCAAAACCAATGATTTGCGGCGGGTTTTCGCCGACTTGTACATCTTGGCAAATGCGCGAGGCGTAGGCTTCTGTGGGTATCGCAAAGGCAGCAAATGCGACCAATATCAAAGCCAAATATCGTAACGTCATTCCGTCTCTCTTTGTCAGTTCTGTTATCTATTCAGCCCAAATTATGTCATTTTTTGAACGTGGGTTCTACCCTTAACGACGCTCCGGCTTGCTCAAAAGCATAGCCTGCGCTCAGTACCTTTGCATCCTGCCACTGTGCGCCGATAAAGCTCAATCCCACTGGCAAGCCGCGAACAACTCCCATCGGCACAGTCAAATGCGGATAGCCTGCGGTCGCTGGCAAGCGGCTAAGGCTGGGGAGTGCGAACGCATCGCCTTTGCCAAGGGTCGAGAGCCAAGCGGGACTGTTGGTTTGGCCTACAATCAGGTCAAGTTTGTTGTCGGCAAACAGTTTGTCGAGCCCTTCGGCGCGCGACAAGCGGCGGGCCTTTGTCACAGCCTCCAGATAGGCGGCATCGTCTAGTCCTGCTTCTTTTTCAGCTTGCTCAAATGTCTCCTGCCCGAAATGTGCAAGTTCGGTGCCCGCATTGGCGGCGTTAAACGCGATGATGTCGGCAAGGTTTTTGTGCGGGACTTTCCCGGGCGGCAGGCCTTGCAAATAACTGGCAAGATCCGCCTTTAGTTCGGCCAGCAATATCTTAAACTCGGCCTCGCCAAGTTCGCCGTAATCGACGGGATTTATCGGCAGAGGCACGACAATCGCCCCAGCCTTTTCCAGCCGAATTTTGGCCGCCGCGATCAAAGCAGGATCAACACCCTGCATTTCAACAAGGCCAATGCGCAGGCCTTGCAGTCCGTCCTTGGACAGCGCCTTGGCATAATCCACTTTGCGGGCATCGGCCTCTGATGTGGCGGAGTCTTCAGGATCGCTCCCCGCCATCGCACTTAGCATTAGTGCCGCATCGCGCACGGTTGTTGTCATCGGCCCTGCGGTGTCTTGCGTATGGCTGATCGGGACAACGAAACGCCGCGAGACAAGCCCGACCGTCGGTTTAAAGCCAACCACGCCATTGATTGATGACGGGCAGGTGATTGATCCGTCGGTTTCCGTCCCGACCGTTCCCGCCGCTAAGCGCGCTGCCATCGCCGCGCCGCTGCCTGCCGAGGAGCCGCAAGTGTTGTGTGGTAACGAATGCGGGTTTTTGGTCAGGCCGCCCACCGCGCTCCAGCCGCTGGTGGAATTGTCCGACCGGATATTGGCCCATTCGGACAGGTTGGTCTTGCCGAGTATGATTGCGCCCGCCGCCTTTAACCGTGCAACCAGTGGTGCGTCGCGGCCCGTGACATTATCCTTTAGCGCCAGCGAACCTGCTGTTGTCGACATGTTGCCTGCCGCCTCGATATTGTCTTTCAACAGGATTGGCACACCGTGAAGCGGCCCGCGCAGTCTGCCTTTGCGTCGTTCGCGGTCCAGCTGCTTCGCCTCTTTGAGCGCATCGGGATTGAGCGTGATGACCGCGTTCAGCATTGGCCCGCCATCATCGATTGTGGCAATGCGTTTCAGATAGGCTTTGACGGCCGCTTCGCTTGTGGTGTCGCCTTTGGCAATTGAATCAGCGAGGCTCGATAAAGTTTGCTGCTCCACCGGAACCTTTGCCACAACCGGAACAGCACTGGTCAACAACAGCGGTAATAGCAATTTGGTCAAGGTCATGAACATCTCCTACCCGCCAGAGATAGCAAAGAGGGGAAAAGACGCCAGCGTTTACGCTGCATTCAAATGTGGCTGTCTAACTCAGCGCTTTATACAGGCTAAACAGGCTGGTTACGGTGAGGACGATGCTGACCAGCAGCAGCAGTGTTTTTGCAGGAATGCGTTTGGCGATATATCCGGCAAAGGGCGCGGCCAGCAGCCCGCCTGCGAGCAATCCCAACGTCACTTGCGTAAATGCGGCCAGACCGATGTTGAGGACGAATGTGACGGACACAGCCAGTGTCAAAAAAAACTCAGCAGTGTTTACGGTGCCAACTGTTTTGCGCGGATCGGTGCCTTGCAACAACAGGTTTGATGTCACCACCGGCCCCCAGCCGCCACCGCCCGACGCATCCAGAAAACCGCCGATCAGGCCCAGCGGCACTGTGACCTTTGCGTTCTTGACCTTTGGCACGCTGGGATAGGTCAGTGCCTTATACAAAAGGTAAAAGCCAAGGCCGGTGAGGTACAGCATGACAAACGGTCTCGCCGCCTCGGCATGGATGTTCGACAACACATATGCGCCTGCGACGCCGCCAATCACCCCAGGAATAGCTATCCGTGAAAACAGTTTCCAATCGACATTTTTGTGCAACACATGGCTGATCCCAGATGCGCCGGTGGTGAATGCCTCCACCAGATGCACGCTCGCCGATGCCCGCGCAGGCGGCACACCCATCACGCTGACCAGCAATGTCGAACAGATTACGCCAAATGCCATGCCTAATGCACCATCAACCAGCTGGGCCATAAAACCTATCAGGATGAAGGGAGCGACTGCATACCAATCAATGGACGAAAGGAATTCGAACATAGTGCCTGTGCTCCACCAAGAGGCCGAATCGCGGCTAGATGATGCGCAGATTATGTGAATTTATGCGATAGACGATATGGCTTGAGCTTTGGCACGCCAAAGTGTGGCTTTGCCGGGGTCAGGTTATTGTGCCTGACCCCAACGCATATTTTACTACAAACCATCCAGGCCTTTGCTGACCAGAATGTTCACCGCAACGCGGCGGTTCTGTGCTTTACCTTCAACGGTTGTGTTGTCCGCTAGAGGATCGGCCTCGGCCATGCCAGTGGGCGTCAGCATCCGGTAAGGTTTCCATCCGCATGCCTGTTGAAGATAGTTGATCACACTACCGGCACGCTTTTCGCTCAATACCTGATTGATCTCATCGCTGCCGGTAGAATCGGTGTAACCGACCACAAGCATCAGTGCGTTATCGACTTGCTCGGCTGAGCTCGCGGTCGCGCACAAATCTGCTTTTGCTTGCGGGCTCAACACAGCTTTACCGGTATCAAAATTCACATTCATTGTGCTTTTGATATTATAGTTGTCGATATCACCCATCCGCCCGCGCAACGCCTGCGTTGCCGCAGTTTGTTCAGCAAAACCTTGGGCTGTGCCGTTGCGGATCATTGATGCGGTTCTTAAATCATTATTCCGCAATTTGATCTGGCTTGCAACCAAACCGCCGCTCCATTGCATGGTTTTGACGGTGATCGGCAAACCGTTAAGCAAAGCGTCAGAGGCCAGTTTCTTGCTGGAAAAAATACCTTTGCTGGATCTGATCTTGGTCGCGTCCGTTACCGAGAAAACGGAACTTGATCCATCGGCGGTCGTCACCTGAATCTGGTCGCCGCTGCGTGCGGTAATGTTCCCTTTGATCTCTGGTCCCGGGGTCATGCTGGCCAAGTCTGGCATAGATTCACCAGTAACGGTGATTGTCGGGTCGGTCGCGTCCTGTTCCTGTGCCGAAATGCTGCCAGATGCAGACACAATCAATATGGCGAGAAGGACTGGACTGGTCGTCCTTTTGGAAATGATGCGCATAGAGCTACTCCTTGAAGCTGCCCCCGCGCTATCAATGTGTTCAGACAAACCTGTCTGGCAGATGAACGAACATCACAGGTCGTCGTCCTATGTTGGTAATGCGTGCGCAGTGTGCGGCGAAGCGAGCCTTTAGGTCAAAAGGCCCAGAATATGCAGGTTTTGCTCTGTCATTCGGCCCCAACCGATAAATCAATCGGGTCTGCCAGTGTAATCCGGTCGAGCACCATCGCCATTTCGTCGCGCACCTGCAGCATTAACGCACGCGTGCGGCAGTTGCTTTCTTCAAGGCAGTTTTTGCATTTTTCATGCGCATAGCGGCTGGCACAGGGCACGAGCGCAAGCGAGCCGCGCATGATGCGAATCAGGTCGCCATACCGGACATCGACCGGCGGTACGCCCAGCCAGTATCCCCCGTCTTTACCGCGCAGTGATGCGACCAATCCGGCACGGGTCAGTTCTGATAAAATCACTGTCAGAAATTTGGGCGGGATGTTCTGTTCCGCTGCAATATCGGCAAGCTGCACCGGCCCTTTGCCATAGTGATCGGCCAGATGTTGCATGGCGCGGATAGCATAGCGGGTCTTTTGGGAAAGCATTGTCTACCTATAGAGTGGAGATCGAATTCCGACAACCCATCTGCGATTTGCAAAAATTCACAAATGGGTTTAAGGGGCCGCCATGCTATCGTCGAACGCGACGGAAATTTGAGGTGCTGATTGAGTTTATGCTTGCTGCGCACAACGCCTTTTCTGACACGACCCTGGCCTACCCACGCAGCGCTTTTGCCGTGTGGAAACCTGTTTCGTGAAAGGAACATCTTATGCCTACTGGCACCGTAAAATTCTTCAATACTGACAAAGGCTATGGCTTTATCGCGCCGGACGGCGGCGGCAATGACAGCTTTGTTCATATCTCGGCTGTGCAAGCTGCGGGCATGATGACGCTCGATAAAGATCAGCGCGTCAACTACGAGATCGAAGACGGCAAAAATGGCAAGCAATCTGCCATCAATCTTTCGGCGGCAGATTAAGCCTTGGCGAAAGAAGAGCTCCTTACGCTCGAAGGCGTGATTGACGAAATCTATCCAGACGGGCGCTTTGGCGTCATGTTGGAAAATGATCACCGGATAATCGCTTATACGGCGGGGAAGATGCGGAAATTCCGCATCCGCTCCGTCGTGGGTGATCGCGTCCATGTTGAAATGACACCGTATGACCTGTCAAAAGGCCGTATCGTCTTTCGCGAACGCACACCCGGCGTTGGCCCCGGCCCGCGCAATGCACGGCGGCGTTAAGGCTGGTTCACCAGCAGGCGTAGTCGTTTAATAATATTGTTAGTGCTGAGCCTGTCGAAGCACGTCCTTAGGCTTCAACTGTCGTTTTTGCCTTGGGAACACCCTTCGATAGGCTCAGGGCTACGGTTCTTTTGAAACGCTTGTGCGTTTCACGAAAGGAAGTTTCCCATGGCGACACCGTCATTTTACCGCGAACGTGCCGATCAGGCGCAGCGCGACGCCGACAACGCCTCGCTTAGCAATGTGCGCGAACGCCATCTGGTCGCGCGTGATACCTGGGCCGATATGGCCGACAAAGCCGAAGGTGTCATTGTCGCACGCGAAAAGAATGAGGCTGAGAAAGCCGCTGTTGCCGCGGCCAATACAGCTCTGCACGCAAACTAACAGGCGTGCACGTCCGGTGCATTTTCCAATGCAGCGGTTAATCGCAGGAGCGTGTTTGTGACCGGAATTCAAACGGCTTCCTTGGGTGATCTCACCCGCCTGTTCTGCAAAATAGGGCTGATCAGCTTTGGCGGACCCGCCGGACAGATCGCCCTGATGCACGACGAAATCGTCGACAAACACAAATGGGTGCCAGAGGAGGAGTATCTTCAGGCGCTGAACCTGTGCCATTTATTGCCCGGACCAGAGGCGCAGCAATTGGCAGCGTGGATTGGCTGGCGTTTGCATGGCACGCTGGGCGGGTTGATCGCAGGGCTGCTGTTCGTTCTGCCCGGAGCGTTGGTTATGCTGGGCCTATCGGCGCTGTATGTGCTGGCATGGCAGGTCAGCTGGCTTGCCGGAATGTTCCTCGGTATTAAGGCTGCTGTGCTGGCGATTGTCGCGCAAGCGTTGATCCGAATAGCAGGGCGGGCGCTGAATACTGGGACGAAGCAAGCGATAGCGCTTGCTGCGTTTGTGCTGCTGTTCCTGTTCAACGCGCCTTTTCCATTGGTGATTTTGGGTGCAGGGGTGATTGGTGCATGGCTTGCCAAGTCCAACCCCGATAGCCTGAAACTAAAGCCTGCCGCTCCATCCGGCGCGCCGCACAAACCGATCCTGCCGCACATCCTGAAAACAATCGCTATCTGGGGCAGCATTTGGGCCGCACCGATGGTGCTGATCTATACAACGCTTGGCCCCGGGCATGTGCTGTGGGATGTCGGTGCGTTCTTTTCGCAATTGGCCGTTGTTACTTTTGGCGGTGCATACGCAGTGCTTGCCTATATGGCGCAGGAAGCGGTGAACGGCTTTGCCTGGCTGAATGCAGGCGAGATGGCGGACGGGCTTGGCCTTGCCGAAACAACGCCGGGGCCGCTGATATTGGTAACGCAATTCGTAGGTTTCCTCGCCGGATTTCGCACACCTGCGCCGTTTGATGCGTGGACCGCTGGCATCTTGGCCGCAACGCTGACCACATGGGTAACATTTGCGCCATGCTTCCTATGGATATTCGCTCTTGCCCCAGCGATGGACCGGCTGCGCAGCCTAACCTGGTTGCAAGGCAGCCTCTCCACCATCACCGCCGCTGTCGTAGGCGTAATCGCCAACCTGTCGCTTTGGTTCGCGCTGCATGTGTTGTTCCGCGAAGTCGGCGAACTACATTTCGGCCCCGCGCGCATCTATTGGCCCGAATGGTCCAGTTTCGACTGGCGCACCGCGTTGATCGGGGTAGGCGCAGCGGTGCTGCTGTTCCGGTTCAAGCTGAACATCATCAAGATGCTGGCGGTCGCGGCAGTCGCAGGGATGTTGGTGAGTGTTTTACCGTGAAGCTATTGACCAGCATTGCTGCGTAGTGTTGCAATAATGGCGCATTGAATAGGTAATCAACTTATGGTGATTGCCGTTCTACATTGGTCTATGTAACATTGTGCAAATGGGGGATGTAACAACGCTAATAGCGGAGATAAAACATGTCCTTCAAAACTGGAATTGCATTAAGCGCGCTTGGTTGGGCTCTTTTTGTTAGTCAAAGCGTTGCAGCGCAGTCGTTGCCTGAACAAGACCAGACCTCAGAAGATTCTGTCGCGGACGAAGAGGCGCTGCCCATTGTCGTAACCGGCTCTCGTATCTCCATACCTGAAGCAGAAATTGCCAATCCGGTCACAAGTATCGATAGCAAATCGATAACTCTTTCCGGCAAAACCAATATAACAGATCTGTTAACCCAGTCGCCAGCGCTGGTCGGTTCGCAGGACAGTAATAGCAATGCTGGTTCAAATGCCAGTATCGGCACGACCGGCTTGAACTTGCTTGATTTACGAAACCTGGGCACCAACCGCACGCTAGTTTTGGTCGATGGACGCCGCCATGTGGCGTCGCTACCGGGCTCTGCTGCGATTGATGTTAATACTATACCGACCAACTTGATCGAGCGAATTGATATCGTCACTGGAGGCGCATCCGCTATTTATGGTGCAGACGGCGTATCTGGCGTGGTCAATTTTGTCATGAAGCGCAACTTCGACGGCATTGACGCGCGGGGCCAGATAGGCGTGTCGTCGCGCGGAGATGCGGGCAACCGTTTCTTCTCATTGGCGGCGGGCAAGAATTTTGCCGACGACAAAGCCAATGTAACCTTCAGTTATGAATACAGTAAAGACGACCGGCTGGAAGCATCTCAGCGGGGACGGTTGCGTAGCGAAAATCGGCTTACCCTTCAACGAAACCCGGCTGATGTTGCTGATGACCCTAATATCCCAGATCGGGTATTTTTAACTGATGTCCGTTTTTATGACAGTTCGCGAGGCGGGGCAATTGATGTTGATTTTGACGGTTTGCCTGATTTTAATGCGAACGGTACGCCTTTTAATCCTGGCATATTTGTCCCTAATTTCTTCCAGCAAGGCGGAGACGGAACACCAACGGCCGATTATATTGGTGATCTTCTTCCGCAGAATGAACGGCATGTTGCTAACGGCCTGTTTCGTTACAGCTTCTCTGATGCGTTCAACTTCTTTGCTGAAGGCAAATTTGTTAAAAGCAAAAGCTTCTCGATCAGTCAGCCGACTTTTGACTTTTACGTCCTGATTGAACCCGATAATCCATATATTCCAGCTAGCTTGCAGTCGACAGCGGCGGCAAACGGCGGTTTCCTACTCAATCGTGACAACTTTGATCTCGGCACGCGCAGTGAAAATGTTGACCGTGAAACGATACGCACCGTAGTCGGCTTTGATGGAAATATTTCGGAGAATGCTAAATACGAGATTGCGTATGTTTATGGCCAGTCGAAGGTTGCCAATCTGCGCGGCGCAAACCGGTATAATGATCGTTTCTATGCCGCGGTAGATGCTGTTGTTGGGCCCGGTGGGACAATTACATGTCGCAGCAATTTAACCCCATCTGCTGCACCGAACCAACCGTTCGCAACCTCTAGCTTTCCCGGCTTTATCTCTTTCACACCGGGGGCGAATAGTGGTTGTGTGCCGCTAAACCTGTTCGGTGAAGGTGCGCCAAGCAGAGCCGCAATTGATTTTGTAACAACCGCCAGCCGCGATACATCAAAACTAACCCAGAATGTGATTTCCGGATCGCTGAGCGGCGATTTTGGTAGCGTATTCGAGCTGCCTGGCGGCAGTGCAGTTGGCTTTGCTCTTGGTGCTGAATATCGCAAAGAGACCAGCCGGTCGACACCCGCGCCCGAGGATACCTCCGGTGCAACCTTTGGGAACATAATCTTTCCATCGCGCGGGAAATATGACGTTAAAGAGGCCTTTGCCGAACTTAAAGTGCCCCTGCTGACGGATCAGCCATTCGCCAATACATTGGCTTTCGGTGCTGCAATTCGCTATTCCGATTATTCGACCATTGGCAGCACAACGACGTGGAAAGTTGACGGTGTTTGGGCACCGATCCGAGACATTCGTTTCCGCGGCACATACGCTCAAGCTGTCCGTGCGCCGAATATTTCAGAACTGTTTGATGCCAACAGCCAGACCTTCGAATTCATCACTGATCCATGCGATAATTCTGAGCAAGCCAATGGAGCTTCTACGCGCGTAGCCAATTGTGCGGCATTGCTGTCTGCATTGGGTGTGGCTAGCCCCGCTACGTTTAATGACACCAATTCAGCATCGATCGCCGGTTTCAGTGGAGGTAACCCTAACCTGCTTGAGGAAACCGCTAAGACCAAGACGTTTGGTGTTGTGGTGCAGCCAAGCTTTATCAAAGGGCTGACGCTGACTGCTGACTGGTATGATGTTAAATTGAGAAATGCCATTAATCAGGTAAGTGCCCAGGAATTGGCGGACCTGTGTGTTGATCAGGCAGATATCAATAATGTCTTTTGCACATCGATTGTGCGCCAGAATGGTGGATTGAACGCTGGCCGGATTACCGGTTTCAACGTTCGCCCACAAAACGTCGCCAATTTTCGCACGCGAGGGTTAGATTTCACGGCCAACTACAGATTTAATGCCGGTGATATTGGTGATTTTAACTTCCGCTTGGTTGGCGGATATCTTGATAAGCTGACCTTTATCGGAACGCCCGGAGCGGATGTCGTTGATGACCGAAATCAGAGCTTTGCGCCAAAATGGATCGGAACCTTTGATTTAACATACAGCAAAGGTCCGTTCCTGATAAATTACGGCATCAATTATTTTGGCAAAACGTTGCGCTTTGATAAAACCTTGATTGCGGCTCAGCCCGACATAGCAGAGCAGCAGAACATCAAATTTAAAGCAAAGTGGGAGCATGATATTCAGCTAAGCTATGATGTTGATGAAAAGTTCAATATCTATGCTGGCGTTAACAACCTGTTCGATCAAAAGCCCGATATCGGTTCTACCTTTTTCCCCGTTAGTGGCGTTGGTCGGTACATCTACGTTGGCGCTTCTGTTAAGTTGCAGGATCTCTTCTGATTGCCATTCGCCGGAACTGATTGTGAAAGCTTGACTCCTGCGCAGTTCCTGCTAACCGCACTCTCGACCGAGGGGCTTGCCTCTCATGTCACCGTCCGAGACAGTTGGTGAGGGGGATTTGCTCCTCTTAATTTCCAGCCTAGGCGGGGATAGATTCATTCAAGGCGCGCTTGCCGTGCCCCGGCTGTTTACAGCCATGACCTTCCCTACGGACTAATATGCGGATCGCCCATTTGGGTGTTTCGTTAATTCGTGTTGGGCCTTCCCTCGGGAAAGCCTTGTGATTGGAGTAATGCATGAACCGTTCTGAAAAGACCGATGCGGTTGCTGTGTTGAACGCAACTTTTAACGAATCGGCTGTTGTCGTCGTCACCCGGAATCTGGGATTGACCGTCGCACAATCAACTGACCTTCGTAACAAGATGCGCGATGCCGGTGCTAGCTATAAAGTCGCCAAGAACCGCCTTACCAAAATCGCGCTTGCAGACACGCAGTACGCCTCGCTCAGCGATTTGCTGACCGGGCCTACCGCACTTGCTACATCGGGTGATCCGGTTGCTGCCGCAAAGGTTGCTGTCGAATTTGCCAAAACCAACGACAAGTTAGAAATTGTCGGCGGTGCGATGGGTGATACGCTGCTGGACGTCGATGGCGTTAAGGCACTGGCTTCGTTGCCGTCGCTCGATGAACTGCGCGCCAAGCTGATCGGCCTTGTACAGGCTCCAGCTACCAAGGTTGCACAGGTCCTCGTCGCGCCAGCAGGACAGCTGGCTCGCGTTTTTGGTGCCTATGCAGCAAAAGAAGCTGCTTAATCCCTTTTAACATCCACCATGCGGCGAGCGATCGCGTGGGTAGAATTAGCAAGAAATTGGAGTGTTTTTAATATGGCTGATATTGCAAAGCTCGTTGAAGAACTGAGCAAACTGACCGTTCTTGAAGCGGCTGATCTTTCGAAGGCTTTGGAAGAAGCATGGGGCGTTTCGGCTGCTGCTGCTGTTGCAGTTGCTGGCCCTGCCGCTGCTGCTGGTCCTGCTGCTGAAGAGCAGACCGAGTTCGACGTGATCCTGACCGGCGACGGCGGCAACAAGATTGCTGTCATCAAGGAAGTCCGCGCGATCACCGCATTGGGCCTGACCGAAGCTAAGGCTTTGGTTGAATCGGCACCAAAGGCGATCAAGGAAGGCGTTTCCAAGGCTGAAGCTGAAGAAATCAAAGCTAAGATCCTTGCAGCTGGCGGCACTGTAGACCTGAAGTAATTCAGGTCGCATTCGCGATACAGATTTTCCCTGACGGGGGAAAAGGGAAGGGCGGTCCAGCAATGGGCCGCCCTTTTTCATTTGTCCTACCGGCTAGTAAACCGCCATGGTTCAGCCGGACGTTTCAGGTAATGCTCGGCGACATAACGCCACGGGATGGCCGCATAGACAATTACGACCAGACCGGTTGCAAAGATGTTTTCCGCCATTTGGGCATCAATGCTGTTTGCCATCCAAGCAGGCAGGGCAACGGCCAACAGCCAGATCGTCTTCCACGCCAACTCCCAAAACAATAACGGCAGCATTTGGAGTGGGTAGCGGATGCCCAAAAGACACAGCAGCGTTAGCGCACCCAACATGCATTTGACGACGCCTCCCAGAAAACTCCAATCACCGCTATGCGTCAGGATTGCTGGCCATGTCATCGCCCCCATTGCAATGGCGATCAGGGCATAGACAGCGCGCAGGGCGTGCAATCGCCAGACGGAAACCTCACTCATACCAAAATTCCCAATGCAATGGCGGCGGTAAGGGACAGCAAGATTGTCAAAATTCGTGGCGAGATCGCTATGTGAAAATCCAGCTGCATCATGCTTCTCCTTCTTGTGTGTAGGCAAGCAGGTCGCCTGGTTGGCATTCCAGTTCGCGGCAGATTGCCTCTAATGTGGAAAAGCGCATTGCTTTGGCTTTGCCGGTTTTCAGGATCGACAGATTGGCAAGGGTGATGTCCACCCGTTCCGCGAGCTGCGTTAGCGACATGCGGCGTTGGTAAAGGAGCTCGTCTAGATTAACAGTGATCGGCATCAGACGGTTCCTTCCAGCTCTTCCTGCATCCGTGCGCCCTGTTCAAAGACGCGGGCGAGGATGAAGAGGACGGCCGCAATTAGGATGCCTTCGAATATATCGTAGATGATATCGACATCGAATTCTAATGCTTCACCAAGAAGACCAAACGCCATCATCAATATGATTATGCCTTGTGTCCCAATGCTTATCCAACCCATAAGCCGCAATCGTGCGGCGTTGATTAGAGTCAACGGCTGTCCCTCGCCAACCGATAAAACTAATTCCCGCAGTGCTTTTAAGAACCGCATCATCAGATAAAATATCGAACCCGTCGTCAACAGGAATCCCAGGGTGAAGAAAAAGTCGTTCTTAGAAGCCATTAATGGACCCTCGGGCGGCGTATAAATTCCTAAGAGTATTGCGACAACGTTGATCGAAACGAGAGCTGACAGCACAAACATAATGCCCGCCAATACGAACGCAGCCCAACGGAAAATGCCCAATGTGCTTGCCGTGAGTGAGAGAACAGGATCGTTCAGATATTTTTTCATATTGACCTCCAATAATCAAATTATTGTTTATCAATATGCACCATATCGATTCGCGTCAAGATAAAATTATCGTTTTTCGATAAAACTGTGAAACTGGCGGATTTCTGCTTGTCTCGGCGCCCTTGTAACGGGCATGTGAGCGCCATGACCAAGAACGCTGACCTCGCCGCCCTTATCCGCACAATTCCCGATTACCCAAAGCCGGGAATCTTGTTCCGCGATGTTTCGACATTGTTGCTCGACGGACATGGGTTTCGTGCAACGATTGATCGCATGGCGGCGCTGGTTGCCCCTGATACCGCGCTGATTGCAGGGATTGAGGCGCGGGGGTTTGTGGTTGCGGCCGGGCTGTCTTACGCAACCGGTCTCGGCAAGCTGATGCTGCGCAAGCCTGGCAAGCTGCCCGGTGAAAAAATCGGCATCGACTATGCACTGGAATATGGCACGGACCGGATTGAGCTGCATACTGGCCAGATCACGCCGGGGCAGAAAGTGGTTCTAGTCGACGACTTGATCGCGACCGGCGGCACGGCGCTTGCCGGGATAGAGCTGATCCGGCAGGCGGGCGGGGTTGTGGAACAGGCGCTGTTCATTGTCGATCTGCCCGAGCTAGGCGGGGCAGAGAAATTGCGTGCGGTTGGCGTGGAGCCCATGGCGCTGATCGGGTTTGACGGGCATTGAGAACTATCCTGCTCATCGCTGCCCTTCCCGAAGAAGCCGACGCTTTCCTTCCCGGCCAAGGCGCAGTCATCCAAACCAAACCTCACTCCGTCCGCCTGATCGAGCAAGGCGCACGCAGTATCAAAATCGTCACCTGTGGTTTGGGAAAGGTGAACGCGGCTCTTGCAGCTGGGTTTTATGCCGATGCGGACACAACGCTGATCGCGATGACCGGAACATGCGGGCGGATTGGAGCGCCAGTGTCTCTTGGTGAAGGCGACACGTTTTGGATCGCTCGCGCCATTCAGCATGATTATGGCGCGCGGCAGCCGGATGGCTTTGTCCACTATCGCGCAGGCGACTGGCCAATGGGCGAGGCGCAAGATGCCGCCTTCATCGCCATGCACGATCCCGGTTCAGGCCTGCCCCACGCAACCATTATCAGTGGCGATGTCTTTCTAGAATGCCCCGATACGGCGGAGGCACTTGCTGACCGGCTAGGCGCGCAGCTGGTAGACATGGAAGTCGCCGCCATTGCTCAAGCGGCCACAGCCCTTGGCCTACCGTGGTTAGCAATCAAAGCCGTAACCGACGGCGCGGATGGGGAGAGTGCAGGCGATTTTAGCGCGAACTTGCAAAACGCAGCGCGAAAAGCGGCAGAGGCGATGGAGCGGGTGCTGTTATAGCAATGCTATAATGCCAATCCGCGCCGTGTTTATGGCAGCAAATGGTTCTTCGTTATTTTGGCTCCATCAATGCTGACCGATGCATAGCCGCCGTTCTTGATGTCATTGGCAGCCAAGCGGCCATTGAGATCAAGGCGCAACGTGTGAACTTCGCTAAACGCTCCCGGTCCTTCAAGGCGAACCCCGGACCAGACATATTTGCTATAGATGCCGCTTAGCTTTGCCTTTTCAGCTTCCATCACTGCGGTCAGGCCAGCAGCATTAATCTTTGAAAGCGGGATAAGGTGATCCTCCAGCCGGAACGACGCGGCATCGCCCATAACGGTGATTTCCATCTGCTGCGGTTCTGAAAAGACACCGGTTTTGGTGTCCATCGAAACACTGACCAGCTTACGCGGATCATCGGGGCTTTGATAATCGACTTTGCACGTCGTCATGGTGCCAACGGGTTCGTTCGAAGAGCCGCCTTCGATATCAGCGCCCTCGGCAAAAAAGGATGTGATTTCTGCGACTTTGGCGTCTGCACCCAAATGCTTGGCTATGGCTTTGAAGCACACGTCTGGCCCCGCAGCCAGATTAAGAGCGGATGGCGCAGCAGCAGGTGCAGCAGCAGTTTTCGCAGGAGCATCAGATTTTTCTGGCGAACCCTCCGCAGCCTTATCACTCCCGCCACACGCTGACAGGCCAAGTGCAAGAGCGGGAAGCATCCAAGTAACTGCAGAAACCGACTTCGCCATAAATAATATCCTCTGGTCGCTAGTAACACTACAATGGATAGGGTTACGTGTTTTATTGTCAATCCTTTGCGGGTGCATCAGGACTAGTGCTGCATAGTGGCGGTTAATAAGGCAAAGTGTTACTCGGGTTTCGCTATCGGCACCCGCTTGCCCGCACGCTTAAATTTGCTTTGATAATCACGCCGCTGCTTTGTCACTTCGTACAAAACAATGCCCGATGACGTGCCAAGGTTAAGGCTTTCGATCATCCCGAACATGGGGATGGAAATGCACATGTCGCTGTTTTGGACTGCGGTTTCACTGATCCCTTGTCCTTCGTTGCCGAACCAAATCGCCAGCTTAGTGTAAATCGTATAGTCCACCTCATCGAGAACTGCATTCTTGCGGCCTTTTACATGCGGTGAGGTTACAATCGAGACAAAGCCATTCTTCTGAAGGTGCGCGATGCAGTCTTCGGTGCTATCAAAGCGCCGGACAAAGCTCCATTTGACCGCAGAGACCGAGGTCTTCGACAGCGACTTCCTCTCACGCATGTCTTGCCAGTCATCGGGAAGCGAACGCCGCGGATCAATGACATAGGCTTTCTCTACGCCAAGCGCGTTTACGTTGCGGATAACGGTACCGATGTTGCGGATTTCATCAGGATTCTCGATGACGGCGATAAGGTTCTTGCACCGAAACGTCTTGATCGCGTCAGCGCGGCGGCGGGCGGAACTTTTGCCTTTTGGTGCTTTATCGTCGGAAGTGTCCGGTTCCATTTTTTCTGATCCCAATTTCTGTCTTTGCATTGCCGTGTTTGGCACGTCTGTAGCGCGATCAATTCGTTAGAAGAAATAAGAGAAAGAAGAAACAAGGGGCTAGTGTTTGTTTGGACCGGTTAGTGCTATCCGGAGCGTAGGCAGAATGAATGGACTGACGCCCTTATTTCTTGTTCCCCTTTTTTCTTCTAACCAAAAACCCGGCACAGTCTTTTAGGCAAAACTGACCTATCCGTTTGTCGCATAGCTGCAGCCATTTCCCGATAAAGGCTTGAAATGTAGGAATTCATTTGCGATTCTTATCATTGCTCTTTGATATCATCTGTCTTTGCTTCTCCGAGATTACCAAGCCTTTCGGCGCCCGGCGTCCAAATCCAACAAAGAGTTGGATGCGTAAATCTGGCAATACCGTTCAAGTGAGACTTTAGTGAGACCTTTCAGGTTCTCGTCCGCTTGACCAAAGCCCCGTCTCGCCCTATATCCGACATATTCGACCACCGCTTTCGGGATCGGGGCAGAAACGCGCATTGCTCCCAACGAATTGAAAGCTTTGGTTTTTCGACGCGATAGGCTGCTGGCTGGCTCCCGACTCAGGAGGCAATGCCATGCGGCCTTTTCTTTGTCGAAAGCACTACGCGCCTGAAATTTTGATCTAAGGGCTATAGCAGCACATGGTAAATCCGGCACACACCGAAGCACTTTCCCGCAAAAAGCGTATCCGCAAAATCTTTGGCGACATTCATGAAGTCATCGAGATGCCGAACCTGATCGAGGTTCAGCGCGAGTCATACGAGCAGTTCCTGCGCTCTGACCCGTCGATCGGCTATGTCTCGGGCCTTGAAAAGACGCTGCGTTCGGTGTTCCCGATCCGCGATTTTGCCGGCACGTCGGAACTGGATTTCGTTCATTACGAACTCGAAGATCCTAAGTATGACGTTGAGGAATGCCGTCAGCGCGGCATCACTTATGCAGCCCAGATGAAGGTCACGCTGCGGCTGATCGTCTTTGAAGTTGATCCTGAAACCGAAGCGCGCTCGGTTCTCGATATCAAGGAACAAGACGTTTACATGGGCGATATGCCGCTGATGACGCATAACGGCACGTTCTTTATCAACGGTACAGAGCGCGTTATCGTATCGCAGATGCACCGTTCGCCGGGCGTGCTGTTTGATCATGATCGCGGCAAAACCCATTCGTCGGGCAAGTTCCTGTTCGCTGCGCGCGTTATTCCGTATCGCGGTTCGTGGTTGGACTTTGAATTTGATGCCAAGGATATTGTCAACGTTCGTATCGACCGTAAGCGTAAATTGCCGGTCACGACTTTGTTGTATTCGCTCGGCATGCATGACGAGGAAATCCTCAACCATTTCTATGACACTGTAACCTTTGCCCGTGCAAAGGGCGGCTGGAAAATTCCGTTCAATGCCGATCAATGGCGCGCGTCAAAGCCGACATTTGACATCGTTGATGCAAAATCTGGCGAAGTCATTTTCCCGGCTGGAACCAAAGTAACGCCGCGTGCAGCCAATAAGGCTGTAAAAGATGGCCTCACCGATCTGTTGATCCCGACCGAGGAAATCTTTGGCCGTTATTCAGCGCTTGATCTGGTCGATGACAAAACCGGCCGTATCTATGTCGAGGCGGGTGACGAGATCACTGCCGAAAATCTGGAAGCATTGGACAAGGCTGGTATCGATGCGCTTGAGCTGCTCGATATCGACCATGTCATCACCGGCGCGTGGATGCGCAACACGCTGAAGGCTGACAAGGCCGAAAACCGCGACATGGGCCTTGATGCGATCTACCGCGTTATGCGTCCCGGTGAACCGCCAACCCGCGAAACTGCCGAGGCATTGTTTGCGGGCCTGTTCTTTGATGCGGACCGTTACGACCTGTCGGCGGTTGGCCGCGTAAAGCTGAACATGCGTTTGCAGCTGGATGCGCCTGATGACCACACGACTTTGCGCAACGAAGATATCCTTGCAGTTGTCAAAGAGCTGGTGAACCTGAAAGATGGCAAAGGCGAAATCGACGATATCGACAACCTTGGTAATCGCCGCGTTCGCTCGGTTGGCGAACTGCTTGAAAACCAGTACCGCGTCGGTCTGCTCCGTATGGAGCGCGCCGTTAAGGAGCGTATGAGCAGCGTCGATGTCTCGACGGTTATGCCGAACGACCTGATTAACGCAAAGCCAGCGGTTGCTGCGGTGCGTGAGTTCTTTGGTTCAAGCCAGCTTTCGCAGTTCATGGATCAGACTAACCCGCTGTCCGAAGTAACGCACAAGCGCCGCGTTTCGGCACTTGGACCCGGTGGTTTGACGCGTGAACGTGCAGGCTTTGAAGTCCGCGACGTTCACCCGACGCACTATGGCCGTATCTGCCCGATTGAAACACCAGAAGGCCCGAACATCGGTCTTATTAACTCGCTGGCATCGTTTAGCCGCGTGAACAAATATGGCTTTATCGAAACGCCGTATCGTTTGGTCAAGGACAGCAAAGTCACCACTGACGTTGTTTATCTGTCGGCGATGGAAGAGCAGAAGCACACCGTCGCGCAGGCGAACGCCGAAACCGATAAGGACGGCAATCTGCTTGAGGATCTGATCTCATCGCGTCAGGCAGGTGAATTCCTGATGGCGCCAAAGGATCAGATCACGTTGATGGACGTATCGCCGAAACAGCTGGTTTCGGTTGCGGCTTCGCTAATCCCGTTCCTTGAAAACGATGACGCGAACCGCGCGCTGATGGGATCGAACATGCAACGTCAGGCTGTGCCTCTGCTGCGTGCAGAAGCGCCGCTGGTCGGCACCGGCATGGAAGAAACCGTTGCCCGCGATTCCGGTGCTGCTATCGGCGCGCGTCGTGCAGGCATCGTCGATCAGGTGGATGCCGCGCGTATCGTTATCCGCGTAACCGGCGAAGTTCAGCCCGGCCAATCGGGCGTCGACATCTACACGCTGCAAAAATTCCAGCGGTCTAACCAGAACACCTGTATCAACCAAAAGCCATTGGTAAAGGTTGGTGACGTGATCGAGGCAGGCGACATCATCGCTGATGGTCCTTCGACCGAACTGGGCGAACTGGCGCTCGGCAAAAACAGCCTCGTCGCGTTTATGCCTTGGAACGGGTATAACTACGAAGACTCCATCCTGATTTCGGAACGCATTGTGAAGGATGACGTGTTCACGTCGATCCACATCGATGAATTTGAAGTCATGGCTCGCGATACTAAGCTTGGCCCCGAAGATATCACGCGCGACATTCCCAATGTTGGCGAGGAAGCATTGCGCAGCCTCGACGAAGCAGGAATTGTCTACATCGGTGCCGAAGTGCATCCGGGCGATATCCTTGTCGGTAAGATCACGCCAAAGGGCGAAAGCCCAATGACGCCGGAGGAAAAGCTTCTCCGTGCGATCTTTGGGGAGAAAGCCTCGGACGTTCGCGATACCTCGCTGAAATTGCCACCGGGCGTTTCCGGAACGGTCGTCGAAGTCCGCGTGTTTAACCGCCACGGTATCGACAAAGACGAACGTGCGATGGCGATTGAGCGTGAAGAAATCGAACGGCTTGCAAAGGACCGCGAAGACGAACGCTCGATCCTTAACCGTGCGACCTATAACCGCCTGAAAGACATGCTGATCGGGCAAGTTGCAGCGGCCGCACCAAAGCCAATGAAAAAAGCCGATAAGATCGACGAGGCTAATCTGGCCGAAGTTGAGCGTTTTGAATGGTGGAAAATCGCGGTTGCGGATGACAAGGTTCAGGGCGATCTTGAAGCGGTCAAAACGCAATATGACGATGCCGTCAAACTGATCGTTGAAAAGTTTGATGACCGCCGTGAAAAGCTTGAGCGTGGTGACGAGTTGTCGCCGGGCGTTCTCAAAATGGTCAAAGTCTTTGTCGCGGTTAAGCGTAAGCTGCAGCCCGGTGATAAAATGGCCGGTCGTCACGGGAACAAGGGTGTTATCTCGCGCATCTTGCCGCAAGAAGACATGCCGTTCCTTGCCGATGGTACGCCCGTTGATATCGTTTTGAACCCGCTCGGTGTGCCTTCGCGTATGAACGTCGGGCAGATTTTTGAAACGCATCTTGGCTGGGCCGCACGCGGTCTTGGCAAACAGATCGAGGCAGGGCTTGAGGAATGGCGCGCAGCCAATCCGAACCCGTCTGCCGGAGCGCCGCCTGCGGCAATCCGTGATCGTCTGGCCGATATCTATGGCGACAATTACGCTAAGGAAATCGCCAGCCGTTCGGATGCCGACATTATCGATCTGGCCGAACATCTGACCTTTGGCGTTCCCATGGGTACGCCAGTGTTTGATGGTGCACGCGAGGCTGACGTTTCATACATGCTGACTAAGGCAGGTCTGGATACATCGGGGCAAAGCGATCTTTATGATGGTCGCACAGGCGACAAGTTCGATCGTAAGGTGACTGTTGGCTATATCTACATGCTGAAACTGCATCACTTGGTCGATGACAAGATCCACGCCCGCTCGATCGGACCGTATTCGCTCGTCACACAGCAGCCGCTGGGTGGTAAGGCGCAGTTTGGTGGTCAGCGGTTCGGGGAAATGGAGGTCTGGGCGCTGCAAGCTTATGGCGCTGCATACACACTGCAAGAAATGCTAACGGTGAAGTCCGATGACGTGGTTGGCCGTACTAAGGTCTATGAAGCCATTGTTAAGGGCGACGATACCTTTGAAGCTGGCATTCCAGAGAGCTTTAACGTTCTCGTGAAGGAAATGCGTTCGCTGGGCCTTAACGTCGATCTGAAATCACATGATGTGGTCGAAGAAGACGATGACGGCTTTGCCGAGGCGGCGGAATAAAACTGGCGGGCGGTGGCAACACCGCCCCCGACTTTATCGCTCTTGCACGAAATTTACGGGGTTAATTGCCCCACAAGGAAAAGAACATGAACGAACTTTCCAAATTCAACAATCCCATCGCTAAGGTCGAAACATTCGACCAGATCCAGATCGGCATTGCCTCGCCAGAGAAAATCCGTAGCTGGTCGTTTGGCGAGATTAAAAAGCCAGAAACCATCAACTACCGCACGTTCAAGCCAGAGCGTGACGGCCTGTTCTGCGCGCGTATCTTTGGTCCTGTGAAGGATTATGAGTGCCTGTGCGGCAAGTACAAGCGCAT
>JAAFIB010000038.1 GCA_013297725.1 Sphingomonadales bacterium | reverse complement strand
TCGATTAAAGCTTCCGGCGCTACGCGAAATGCTCCGCCGCCACGCATGGCTAGATCAGGCAGTGCCGAAAGAGCGGCCTGCGCACTTCCGAAACGTGCAATCAGCTGCCGATAGCTAACTGGCCCAATATTGGGTGAGCGGATCAACCGCAGTTTGGCAAAGACATCGTCCACGAGGTTATTTCTGGCCAATCTTTGGTTCAGTGCCTGCAAGTAACCGGCGGATATTTTCGCGATGTTTCAGGAATGCGATAATGCTGATGGCGCTAAGCACTGGGACATAATCCACACGCCCTACGCCCCATGCCAATACAGGCGCGACGGCTGCTGCCCCCAATCCAGCGACTGACGAAATGCGGGTACCGAGCGCGAGCGCTATCCATGCAGCGGCGTATCCCAACCCCATCGGCCACAACAAACCAAAGAGTATTCCGGCGTAAGTCGCGAGCCCCTTCCCTCCTTTGAACCCGATCCATACCGGATAGAGGTGTCCAAAGAATGCCCCTGCCGCGGCAACAATTTCTGTTCCCAGAAAAAAGTGTCTAGCAAGTAGGACAGCAGCAGTTCCTTTTAGCAGATCAAGAATCAAAGTCAGCGCCGCCAAACCTTTACGGCCTGTTCGCAGAACATTTGTTGCGCCGATATTGCCAGAACCAATCGTGCGCAAATCGCCTGCGCCGCCAAGCCGCGTCAGGATCATCGCAAAAGGAATCGCACCGAGAAAATATCCGATCAACGCCGCCCAAACCGCATCCATCCCCGACATTGCTGTTTTTCCTTTCTTGATTTGTTCCAGTCTTATCGACTTTGTTGTCAACGCTCAATGGCGATTGTGTGAATGCAAAACGATCAGTATCAGCGGGGTATGGCTGACCCAAAACAACCCCTATTGTTTTTCGACACTGGCGTAGGGGGACTCTCAGTTTTTGCTAAAGTACGAAGCACCCTGCCGAACGCACCAATCGTTTATGCAGCGGACTATGCCGGAATGCCCTATGGCGAAAAAAGCGAAATGGAGGTTGCGACGCGTGTTTGTGCGTTGCTGGGTCGGTTAAGCGAACGGTTTCGTCCTAGGCTTGTAGTCATTGCCTGTAACACCGCATCCGTAATCGCATTGAGTCATGTTCGCGCTGCACTGGGTGTTCCAGTTGTGGGAACGGTTCCTGCAATCAAACCAGCGGCTCTTGCCACAAAATCGGGAGTTTTCGGACTGCTCGGTACCAAAGCAACAATCCGCCAGCCCTATGTTGATCGCTTACAGGCTGAACATGCAATTGGCATGACGATGTTGCGCCATGCGGCCCCCGATTTAGTTTATGCGGCGGAAGCAAAATTGCGCGGAGAAACGCCCGATATGCAGGTGTGCCGCGACGCTGTGGCGGGTTTGATTCATCAAGCTGACGGTCAGAAATTGGACGCGATGGTGCTGGGCTGCACGCATTTTCCTTTGCTTGTTGAAGAACTTACTCTGGCAGCCAAAGAGCTAGGCCACGAGCGAACTATTTCCTTTGTTGATGGCTCAGATGGAATTGCCCGACGTATCAAACATCTGACCGAAAGCCATATTTGGCCTGAAGAAGTGCAGCCGGGCACCTTCATCACCACAGGTAATCTGGACGCTATTGCCCCCTATGCAACTCATCTCTCCAAATTCGGACTATCAAACTATCAATCTCTGTAATCGGAAATTGAGAGTCGTTCGCGCTGGATTTCCTATAAATCCGCGCTTATGGGGCAAAAAACTCAGGGTGTGTTTTCGATGAACTACGATGACATTTTCGATAAGGCTATTGACCGGCTTCATTCCGAAGGCCGGTACCGTGTGTTCATCGATATATTGCGCAATAAAGGCCAATTCCCGAACGCGCGCTGTTTTGCAGGGCACAACGGCCCCAAAGAAATCACCGTTTGGTGTTCAAACGATTATCTCTGCATGGGGCAGCATCCCAAGGTGATCGCAGCCATGGAAGAGGCACTACATGATGTTGGCGCTGGCAGTGGTGGCACGCGCAACATTGGCGGCAACACACATTACCATGTCGAGTTAGAGGCAGAGCTAGCCGACCTCCATGGCAAAGATGGCGCGTTGATTTTCACATCCGGATATGTGTCCAATGATGCGACGCTCTCGACATTGGCCAAAATTCTTCCAGGCTGCATAATTTATTCGGATGAACTGAACCACGCATCGATGATTGCCGGCATCCGTAATTCCGGTTCAGAAAAGCGCGTATGGCGGCACAATGATTTAGCGCATCTTGAAGAGTTGCTAGCTGCTGATGATACAAATGCACCAAAACTGATTGCTTTTGAAAGCGTCTATTCAATGGATGGCGACGTCGCACCGATTGCCGCGATCTGCGATCTCGCTGACCGATACAACGCAATTACCTATTGCGATGAAGTCCATGCAGTCGGCATGTATGGCGACCATGGCGGCGGGATTTCAGAACGTGATGCTGTTGCTGATCGGGTGACGATAATCGAAGGCACATTGGGCAAAGCATTCGGCGTAATGGGCGGCTATATCGCGGCCGACCAGCGTATTGTCGATGTGATCCGCAGCTATGCTCCAGGCTTCATCTTCACCACCAGCCTGTCGCCAGTTTTGGTCGCAGGCGTGCTAGCCGCAGTGAAGCACCTGAAAGCCTCTAGCGAAGAGCGTGATGCACAACAGGCCAATGCCGCAATTCTGAAAACTATGATGGCAGAGGCCGGTTTACCTGTGCTGTTAAGCGAGACGCACATTGTGCCATTGATGGTTGGCGATCCTGTAAAAGCAAAGAAGATCAGCGACATTTTGCTGGCCGAATATGGCGCGTATGTGCAGCCGATTAATTACCCAACCGTACCGCGCGGCACAGAGCGGCTGCGCTTTACCCCCGGACCGCATCATGACGAAGCCATGATGCGCGCGTTGACCGACGCGTTGGTTGAGGTTTGGGGACGCATGGAGCTGCAGCTGGCCGAGGCGGCTTAGCAGACGTTCGCGGGTTCCCGCATCATCCCCCAAAAATGCGGCCCGCCGTTCAGAATATTCCACTCCACCTGCGTCACAAAACCTAACCGCTGATAGAGCGGGACATTCTCTGGCGTTGCGGTCTCCAGCCATGTCGGCAGCCCATCAGCATCGGCACGGGCTAAACCTTCACGAATGATCGCACCACCCCAGCCCTTTCCCTGATCCACGCTGCGGACACCTACAAAATGGAGATAGTGGTAACGTCCATTCGGTAAATGCGCTGTAAGGGCGTCGGCGCAGCGGTTGGCGCGAGGAAGTGCAAAGCCAAAAAGACGGATCATATTTAGCAGCAGACTGAAAGACGTCCGCCGATTATCTTTTGCCATGCCGGGATTACGCCATAAAGCTGCTGCCTGATCACCAGCTGATCGCATAACCTTTCCTGCTGCGGCATCATCATCCACCATCAGCGTAAAAAACTTTGGCAGCATTTTGGCGCGCGCCGCGTCACTTGGCAGAATATAGCGAAATGCTGGGTCAGTCATGAAGGCATCAGACAAAGTTGCGATCACCGCGCGATGGTCCACAAGATCGGCAAGCTGGATTTTACGCTCTATCATGCCGCCGCACCGATCATCTGCCGGTATACATCCCAGTCCACATTGCCGCCAGACAGGGTAACTACAGCCGCCCCTTGCAATTCGATTTTCCCAGCCAATACAGCGGCCAGCGCGGCCGCTCCGCCGGGCTCAACAACCAGACACAGCCGGTCATACACTAGGCGCATCGCGGCGCTGATGTCCGATGGTGTTACAGTCGCGCTGCTTGAGACCCGCCCCTGTAGTGCGTCAAAATTGATTGGGAATGTTCGCGGTGTCTGAATAGAATCGCATGGCGTTGGATGACTTTCGTCAATCACCGAAACGATCTTCCCGGCGGCAAGCGAACGTATGACGTCATCCCAGCCTTCTGGCTCCACAATTGATAGCGCCGCGTCGGGACAAGCGAGACCCAATCCGGCCGACATTCCGCCGCCCCCGCAACAGGCGATGATGTGCAACGGCCCTGCAATCCCTCGCGCCTTCAGCTGCGCCTCTGCCTCAAGCCCCAACGTGCCCTGTCCTTCGATCACCCAGGGATTGGCAAAGGCATGGACCAAAGTAGCGCCTGTCTTTGCCACCAACGCAGCGGCAATGGCGTCGCGGTCTTCGCCGGGTCGCTGATACAGAACCACATCCGCGCCCAGTGCTTTAGTAGCCTCTATTTTTGCCTTGGGAGCATTCTCAGGCATAACAATCGTTGCGGACACCCCAAGACGGCGTGCTGCCCAAGCGACGCCCTGAGCATGGTTTCCGCTGGAAACGCCAACTACGCCTTTTGCGCACTCCTCGGCAGTCAAATCCGAAAGCCTGTGCCATGCACCGCGGATCTTGAACGAACCTATGGGTTGTAGCATCTCTGCCTTGCACCATAGGGTCCGCCCATCAACCTCAAGCGGTAGTAAAGGGGTTGGCGGCAGAATTTCTGCTACCTTTGCCATGGCGCGCAAAACACCTTCACGGCTTGGTTTACGTTTTGGGTCCAGCAGATGTTGTCCGGTCATAAAACTCCCCTATATGCCGTTGCCATAACGAATCTCTGTCGAAGGACGTAACAGATGAGCAAAGTTTTGGTAATCGGTGCTGGCGGTGTCGGATCGGTCGCGGTGCATAAAATGGCGATGAATGCCGATATCTTTTCGCATATCAGCCTAGCGAGCCGCACAAAGAGCAAATGTGACGCCATTGCTGCATCAGTGAAGGAACGCACAGGTTTGTCGATTGACACCTATGCGCTTGACGCCGATGACGTCACCGCAACCACCGCTTTGCTAAACCAGATCAAGCCGGCACTCGTTGTCAACCTTGCTTTGCCCTATCAAGATTTGAACATCATGGACGCCTGCCTTGCCGCTGGCGTGCATTACGTGGACACCGCGAATTACGAGCCGCTGGACGTCGCCAAGTTCGAATATCACTGGCAATGGGCCTATCAAGATCGCTTTAAAGATGCCGGGCTAACCGCGCTTCTTGGTTCCGGCTTTGACCCCGGTGTTACTAGCGTGTTCACCACTTACCTGAAAAAGCACTATTTCGACCGTATCGACACGCTCGACATTCTCGATTGTAACGGCGGCGATCATGGTCAGGCCTTTGCCACCAATTTCAACCCCGAGATAAACATCCGCGAAGTCACCGCCGTAGCGCGCCACTGGGAAAATGGCGACTGGGTGGAAACTCCGCCGATGTCCGTCAAACAGCAGTTTGATTTTGAAGCTGTTGGCCCGAAAAATATGTACCTGATGTATCACGAGGAAATCGAGAGCCTGAAAACGCATTTGCCCGAGATCAAACGCATCCGGTTCTGGATGACCTTTGGCGATGCGTATATCACGCACCTGAATGTGCTACAGGCCGTTGGTATGACGCGGATTGATCCGGTGATGTACGAAGGCAAAGCAATCATCCCGCTACAGTTCCTTAAGGCAGTATTGCCCGAACCCGCCTCGCTAGGTCCGACTACTAAGGGCAAAACCAATATTGGTTGCATTGCCACGGGACTTGGCAAAGACGGCAAAGAAAAGACGCTCTACATCTACAACATCTGCGACCATGAAGAATGTTATGAAGAAACTGGTAATCAAGCCGTCAGCTATACCACCGGCGTTCCTGCGATGATTGGCGCAGCGATGGTTGTGACCGGACAATGGTCGGGCGCTGGAGTTTGGAATATCGAACAGTTTGATCCTGATCCGTTTATGGACATGCTGAACCAGCATGGCTTACCATGGCAGATTAAGGAACTCGATGGGCCTTTGGGTTTTTAAGCTTTTTTGGTTTCGCGCAGAGGCGCAGAGGAGAGCAGAGGCCGCAGAGGGGTTAGGTTATGCACGTTGACCAGATTAGTGCGATAGTCATTGAAGAGTGCATCGCCATCCATCGTGAGTTGGGGCCCGGGTTGTTTGAAACGGTTTACGAAACGCTATTGGCTGGACGGCTTCAAGCCAGGGGCTTGAAGGTCGAACGGCAGGTTACAGTGCCACTCACTTATGACGGCAATAATTTCGAAACGGCTTTCCGGATCGATCTTCTCATTGAAGATCAGCTCGTTCTTGAGATCAAGGCTGTCGAACAGTTGAGCAAAGCACACGCAAAACAATTACTTACTTATCTTAGAATTCTGAAACAGCCCGTAGGGCTGCTTCTAAATTTCTCTGGCGAAACGATGAAAGATGGCATCAGGAGAATGGTCAATGACCACAAACCAGAATAAATCTCTGCGGCCTCTGCTATCCTCTGCGCCTCTGCGCGAAACAAAATTAGGACGGTAAATACATGGAAACCAAAGCTGGCGATCCCGGGGCATTTGCCCGATTTGACCTGAAGCGCGTGCCCTCGCCTGCCTTTGTAGTGGATGAGGCTGCGATCAGGCGGAACCTTGCGATCTTGGCTGACGTCAAAGCGCGGTCGGGCGCGAAGATATTGTGCGCGATGAAGGCCTTTTCCATGTGGTCGCTGGCGCCGGTTATTGGCGAATATCTGGACGGCGTTTGCAGTTCAGGGCTTTGGGAATCCCGGCTTGCGCGCGATTACTACAAGGGCGAGATTGCAACCTATTGTGCGGGTTATAAAGCCGCAGACATGGCGGAGATTGTCGAGATTTCGGATCATGTCATTTTCAACTCGCCATCGCAGCATAAACGGTTTGGAGAGTTTTTGAACGACAGCACTGATGTCGGTCTACGCATCAACCCCGAACATGCTGAGGGGGAAGTGCCGAAATATGACCCCTGCTCGCCAAATTCGCGATTGGGATTTCCCGTCAGCCAGTTAAAGGCCGAGCATTTGGAGGGCGTGTCGGGCCTGCATTTCCATACCCTATGCGAACAAGATTTCGAGCCACTAAAGCGCACATGGGAAAGCCTGAAACCCAAAATCGCTCCTTATTTTGGCCAGCTGAAATGGATTAATTTCGGCGGCGGCCACCATATAACCCGCGCCGATTATCAGCGTGAGGAGCTGATTGCGTTCATCCAGTCGGTCCGCGCCGAAACCGGCCTAGACATCTATCTAGAGCCCGGCGAAGCCATCGCGCTTGATGCGGGTATATTGATCGGTGAAATTCTCGATGTGTTCCACAACGGCATGGCGGTCGGCATCACCGATATCAGCGCCACGTGCCACATGCCCGATGTGATAGAAGCCCCGTATCGCCCCGCTATGCTGGGTGAATTGCCCGACGGCGATGGTTACTTCATTCGGCTTGGCGGACCGTCCTGCCTCGCGGGCGACATCATCGGCGATTACGGCTTCCCCCAGCCAGCAGAGCCCGGCCAGCGTTTCGCCTTCCTAGACCAAGCGCATTATTCGATGGTTAAAACCACCACCTTCAACGGCGTCCCCCTGCCCTCGATCTGGCTGTGGAACAGCGACACAGACGAACTGCGCTGCGTGCGCGAGTTTGGCTGGGAGGAATTTCGAGATCGGTTGAGTTAGGCGCAAGTTGGTGATTTGACTTCACGCCTGAAAATCGTAACTTCCCGGTATGGAGCCAACCAAATTAGCGCTGCTGCTTTTTAGCTTTCTGGCAATCACCTCTTGCGATGAAAGCAATCGTGTTTACGAAAAGCACTGTAAAACTCCCCCTGCGAACTGGGCAACAGAGGCGGACCATAACAAACTTGACGAATTGGGTGGTGTGGTCGATCCAATTTATAATGTCATTGATCTGGATTCATCGGGCAGTCTTAGCTGGAATGGGTCCCCCATAAACAAAATGGAACTAACCAAATATCTTGGTCAATCTGATAATCAAGATCCCATCCCAATGATTATCGTGCGGGTTGACGATGTCACCCCATGCAACCATGTCGAAGATCTTCGCGAAATAATGATGAAATCAGAAACATGTCAGCGACCAGAAAAACTATGTACGGAAGACAATCCTGAACCGGACCCACCGCCTCCGGAAAATGAGACTGACGCACTTCCAGAGAGACCCAACGATTGAGGAAACTCGACCGATAATTTTGTGGCCTGATCGCAGCGATCAAAAAAGCAATTTTCACTTTACATTCATCTTCCCCCATTTATAGGCACATTCCGCTGCCCCATGGGGACTTCCAATAACCGCAAGGCAGCCTTGTTGTTTTCCGTTATCTTTTGGGGGTCCCTTGAATTGTCCAGCTACATTGATGCTTCGTCCCTAGTCCGCGCTGAACGCCCGGACGAACCGATCACGCTCCTTCGCCCACACGCCGCAACGCGTGCTGCCCGCTTCTTTGTTGAGAAGTTTCCGGGCAAGTCGCTGTATGCGGTAAAGGCTAATCCGTCGCCTGCGCTGCTTGAAACCTTATGGGCGGCTGGAATCACGCATTATGACGTCGCCTCGCTTGGCGAAGTGCGATTGGTGCATAAATTCCTGCCTGACGCGAAATTGTGCTTCATGCATCCGGTAAAGTCGGAACGTGCAATCGCGCAAGCCTATCACAATCACGGCGTGAAGACCTTCAGCCTTGATAGCCATGAAGAGCTCGACAAGATCGTGCGTGCGACCGCCAAAGACGGCGAGCCTGCGGCTGATCTGGAGCTGTGTGTGCGCATTCGCGTTTCATCTGAGCACGCTAAGCTAAGCCTTGCTTCTAAATTTGGTGCAGAGCCCGATCGAGTTGCCGACTTGCTGGTTGCTACCCGGCAAGTTGCAGACAGCCTTGGCATTGCGTTCCATGTCGGCAGTCAGGCGATGACGCCTGCGGCCTATGCGGACGCGATGGAGCTGGTGCGTGGTGCCATCGTGGCGTCATCCGTCACCGTTGATATCGTTGATGTTGGCGGCGGTTTTCCATCGGTTTATCCCGGAATGGAACCTCCACCGCTTGAAAGCTATTTCGAAACGATCCACCGCTGTTTTGAAGACCTGCCCGTCAGCTATTCGTCCGAACTATGGTGCGAGCCGGGTCGTGCACTGTGCGCGGAATATGCCTCGTTGTTGGTTAAGGTCGAAAAGCGCCGCGATAATGAGCTGTTCATCAACGACGGCAGCTATGGCGCGTTGTTTGATGCCGCCCATGTAGCATGGCGTTTTCCAGTTGAGCTGATGCGCGAAACCACAGCCGAAGAACTGGCAGAGTTTGCGTTCTATGGCCCGACCTGTGACGATATGGACTATATGGCAGGGCCGTTTTTGCTGCCGTCTGACGTCAAGGCTGGCGATTATATCGAAGTCGGCATGCTGGGCGCCTATGGCTGCGCAATGCGCACCGAATTCAACGGTTTTGGCGATGTAGAGGATTTCATCGTCGAGGATGAGCCTATGGCCAGCCTATACACGCAGATTGCCGCTAATGATGCGGGTAATGTGATCGCAATCGGCAGGCGGTCGGCAAGCTAAAGGATTTTAATGTCACCCAAAGAACCAAAGAACCAAAGTGTGTATCTTTGGTTTCTTTGGTGCTTTGGGTGACATCCTTTCTTCGGTTTTTATTAGGTTGCGTTTGACAATCTATATCGATTGAAGCACCCTCCCTGCGATAATCAGGGAGGGTTTTTCATGGGCAATAGCCTGCTTTTACCCGCAGCAGTTCTCGTGCTGTGGACGATGATTGTGTTGTTGTGGATGTCGGCAAGACGTCTGCCGGCGCTTAAACCCGCAATGGGCAACGCCAAACCCAAAAAGGACAATCGCTTATATCGCGATTTAGAAGACCATATGCCTGATAAGGCAAATTGGGCCTCGCATAATTACACGCATTTGGTTGAGCAACCGACGGTGTTTTATCCCGCAGTAATTATATTGCATATCGCTGGCGCCAATAGCGGCTTAAATTTGGGCTTAGCATGGGCCTATGTTGTGTTGCGTATCGCGCACAGCATCTGGCAGTTCAATGTTAACACCATACCGGTTCGTATTAGCCTGTTTATCGTGTCTTCGCTGTGCCTGATCGCTTTGGCTATCAGTGCCGTGGTCGCGACAGTCTAACAATAAAAGGGAGGGAATAATGGGACAAAGTGCAATTTTACAGCCAATCGTCGCGCTTGCCGCATGGACGATGATTATTTGGATATGGCTCTATGCCACGCGGTTGCCCGCCATGGGCCGGGCGGGGATCGACGGCAAGGGTATGGTTGGATCAACTGGTCCCGGTCTTCGCGCAGATTTGATTGCCAAAGGCGAAGTTAAAGCATCATGGGTAACAGATAATTACAACCACTTACACGAGGCTCCTACTGTATTTTATGCAGTGGCAATTGTTCTGGCGATCATTGGTCAGGGCAACGGGATGAACGCGACGATTGCATGGGTCTATGTCGGTTTAAGGGTCGCCCACAGCCTGGTGCAGATTTTCGGCAACCGCGTAATCATTCGTTTCCTGCTGTTCACATTGTCAACACTCGCGCTGATGGCGTTGGTGCTGCATGCGGCAATGGCGGTGTTTCACTAACGCGGACTATAGGCGGATAAATTCTGCCACCAGTTCGACATGGGTTGACCAGCGGAACTGACCGACGGGCCAGATCCGCTGCAACCTATAACCGCCAGAAATCAGCGTTTTTGCATCGCGCGCAAAGCTTGCCGGGTTGCAACTGACAAAGGCGAGGACCGGAACCTTGGATGCCGCCAATTGCGCAACCTGAACCTTTGCCCCGGCACGCGGTGGATCGAGAATAACGGCTGAAAAGCGGTTGAGTTCGTCTGATGACAACTCACGCCGAAAAAGATCGCGGTGTTCGGTGAACATCGTATGTCCAGTGCGCGCAGCTGCCGCCTGAAGCGCAGTAATGGCGTCTTTATCAGCCTCGGCCGCATAGACTTTGCGCCCGTTTGCGATGGAAAATGCAAATGTGCCAAAACCAGAAAACAGATCAGCGACCACCGGCGCGTCACCGATTACCGAACTGACGGCCTCCACCAATGCCGCTTCGCCATCTACTGTCGCTTGCAAAAAGCCATAAGGCTTATAGCCAACTGCTACGCCGCTTAGCGTTACCGTAACGGGCTCAGGCTCATAAAAGGGCACCGGACCATAGCCTTCATCCAGCGACAGGCGCGCGAGCCCATGTTCCTGCGCAAATTGTGACAGCGCCTCGTGTTGTGACAGATCATTGGCGATCCAGTTTTCGATCAGCACATCAATGCCCTGATCCACACGCGCCAGTTTAATCTGAACGTCACGGCGGCGCTCGATCAACGGATTGAGGAACGCGCGCAACGGGGCGAGTAGCGCGTAAAGCTCTGGTAGCATGACGTCACATTGCTGCAAATCTATGATCCTGTGGCTTTTTTCGGTACTGAAACCCAGCTGAAACTGCTTTCCCGCCCATGCAGAACGCACCGCAACCCGCCTGCGTGTGGCAGGCGGAGAGATATGCGTGGGCATAATCTCGACTGGCTCGATCTTTTGCGTCGCAAGTGCGTGCAATATCCGGTCACGAACAAAATCGGCTAATGTGGGTTCATCAAGATGCTGTAGCTGGCATCCACCGCATAACGGAAAATGCTGGCACGGCGGGTCGACGCGATGCGGACCGGGGATCAAGCCACCCGCAGGATTTAACCGGTCGCCCGGTGCAGCCATAGGAATATGGCGCCCATCTGCGGTTACACCATCGCCGCGCGCGGCCACTCTTAAAATCAGGTCTGTATCACTCACCGGCTCGCCTTGGCCTGTGAACGGGCCGCAATCAACCTATTTGGTCTCTGCGGTGCCGTCTGGGCCCTTAATCGCGGCAGGCAGGCGGTAGATGTCATCGGCCGAGCGCACCTCGATCATCCCGCCTGAAAGCAATTTAATCTTGAAATCGGGATCAATGCCATCAGCCGGAGCCAAGCCGCGGCCATCAGTCAGGATTTTAAACCGGCGAAAGCCCCCATCAGGATGCCGAACAACAAGCATTTGACCCTCTGCACCGCTGACGCGTTCGGTGGTGCAGTTACGGTTGAACTCCGTGCTTCCAGCCAGCGCACATTCTATCTTGCCCTCGGCTGCGGCATCTTGCGCCTGCTGCTCTTCTGCTGCTTTCAGATCGGCATTGGTGCTATCGCCGCCGCAACTTGCCAGCAGTACGCATGCAAAAATAACAAAATGCTTAGATGTCGGCGTAAACATGGCGTTCTTCTTTGGCCCCCGGATGCGTAACTGCGCCCTTATAAGCAGGACCGACATTCTGTGCATAGCGCCACAATGCGCCCGCCCCATAATCGGACAGGCGGGGCTTCCAAAGTTTACGGCGTTCGTCCAGCACTTCGGCCGCTACATTCAGATCGATTGTGCCCGCCGCCGCATCGATGGCAATCTCATCGCCTTCCTCAATCAGCGCGATGGGGCCGCATTCGGCGGCCTCGGGACCGACATGTCCGATGCAGAATCCGCGTGTAGCGCCGGAAAAGCGCCCATCGGTAATCAGCGCAACCTTTTCACCCATGCCAAGGCCATAGAGCGCCGCTGTCGTGGACAGCATCTCGCGCATGCCAGGGCCGCCCTTTGGACCTTCATAGCGGATCACGACGACAGAGCCTTCTTTGATCTGCCGCGCCTCAACAGCGGCAAAGGCATCTTCTTCGCAGTCAAAAACCTGTGCTGGCCCTGTAAATTGCAGGCGGCTCATGCCGGCAACTTTCACAATCGCGCCATCGGGGGCAAGCGAACCGCGTAGGCCGACAACACCGCCGGTTGGGGTGATCGGCTTATTGGCCGGGTAAATAACCTTCTGGTCTGGGTTCCAAGTGATTTCGTCGATATTCTCACCCAGCGTCTTGCCCGAAACGGTCATGCAGTCGCCGTGAAGCAAACCCTCAGTCAAAAGCGATTTCATCAGCATGTAAACGCCGCCCGCCTCGTACATATCTTTGGCGACATAGTTACCACCAGGCTTTAGATCAGCCATATAAGGTGTTGTTTTAAATATCTCCGCTACATCAAACAGGTCGAAATCAATCCCCGCCTCGTGCGCCATCGCAGGCAAATGCAGCGCACCATTGGTTGAACCGCCTGTGGCCGCCACAACCCGCGCCGCATTTTCAAAGGCATCACGGGTGCAAATTTCACGCGGACGCAGGTCGCGCGCCAGCAACTCCATCACCTGCACACCCGCCGCATGCGCCACCTGATCGCGTGTCGTATAGGGCGCTGGCGCCATGTTAGAATTGGGTAACGAAAGCCCGATGGCTTCAGCCACACAGGCCATTGTGTTTGCCGTATATTGCCCGCCGCATGCGCCGTGTCCGGGACATGCGACCTTTTCCAGCTCATGCACTTCGGATAACGGACACGCGCCAGCTGCATATTTTCCTACAATTTCAAATACATCAACGACAGTAACGTCTTTTTCTTTGTAACGTCCCGGAAGGATCGATCCGCCATATACAAAAATCGACGGCACATTCAGCCGCAGCATGGCCATCATCATCCCGGGCAGCGATTTATCGCACCCGGCAAATCCAACCAGCGCGTCATAGCAATGGCCGCGAACCGATAGCTCGACGGAATCCGCAATAACCTCGCGGCTCACCAATGAGCTTTTCATGCCCTGATGCCCCATGGCGATACCATCAGTCACAGTGATTGTATTGAAGCGGCGAGACAATCCACCCGCTTCGTCAACCCCGCGGCGCGCAACATCGGCCTGATGGTCCAGCGTAGTGTTACACGGCGCACTGTCATTCCCCGCTGACACCACTCCGACGAAAGGCCGGGCAATCTGCTCTTCGGTAAGACCCATGGCATAATAATAACTGCGGTGAGGGGCACGTTCCGGTCCAACCGAAACATGGCGGCTAGGGAGTTTGGACTTGTCGAAACTGTGGGTCATATAATGCTCGCTTTCGAGAGCGCCTCTATTCACTAAGCGACCTCTGACGCAAGCTTTTCCGCAACATACTGTGCCATTTCAGCCAATAATGCTGCATATCTTTCTTGCCCTGCCGCATCGCTGATCAAATCTTGCCGAATTTCGATGCCGACATAGGGGATATCGTTCGCCTCAGCATGGCGGTTCATGGTCGCGTTCAGCTGTTTGCCTGAATAGGGAAGCTGGTCGCCAACGATAATCCCCTCGCCCTCCAAATAGGCGATGGCGAGCATAGAGGCGGCTTCATACTCATTGTATAATACACCAATTTCCCAAGGGCGATGGCCATCAGGTTCGCTTTCAAGACGCGGGGTGAAGCTGTGCACCGATAGAATTAGCGCTGGTTCATGGTGGTGCAGCAAATCCTCAAGGCGGGCATGATAGGGATGCCAATAGCACTCTAGCCGTTGCTGCCGACCTGCGGCATTGAGGTGGTTGCCCGGAATGTCCTTGCCATCGCTAACCTCTGGTATCACGCCTGCGTCATCAGAATAGCGGTTCAGATCGACAACCAGCCTTGAATTGTTCGCAAGGAACGCTGCGCACCCCGAAAGCTCGACAAGAAAAGAAGCCACGCCCGTCACGCCGATATCATAGGCAATATGTTGGGATAGTAATTCCCGGTCGATGCCCAGATCAATATCTTCGGGAACATGGTTCGATGCATGGTCGCAAACGACCAAAATGCCGCCTGTTTTCGGTTGCCCGAGGATGATCCATGGGTCTTTCATCGAAGCAAGGATGCCATTGTCCACCAATCGGCGCAAGCGCTGCTTATACTCTGTTGTGCTGCATCGCGTTGAGCCGAGTTTTCGTAAAGCGCAAAACACGTAGCACCAGAGCCAGACATGCGGGCAAGGCGCGGCTGTGTTTCGTGCAGTGCACCCAGTACATCTGCAATTTCGGGACGAAGTGCGATTGCTGGAGCTTCTAGGTCGTTGCGAGCCACAGCCCAATGGTCAGGATCAAGCGCTCCGCGATCGATGCCATCCCAAGATGTGAATATCGGACCAGTCGGGCAAGCAATGCCGGGGTTGACCAGCAAGACTGGTGCGCCAGAAATTCCCTCACCGTCAAAGGATTTAAGATCATCTCCAATCCCTTCGCCCCACATTGTTTTGGAGTATAAACAAGCTGGTACATCAGCCCCCAGCGAAGCGGCGATTGGCAATAGGTCGGTGTCGAGCGCCCAAAGCCGGGATAACAGTCGCAGAGCAGCCGCTGCATCGGCCGATCCGCCGCCGATCCCGGACGCGATAGGCAGGTTCTTTCGCAATATGATCCGTGCGCCCTGACCCTTAGTTTGCAGAGCCGTGGCTGCTCGCATCACCAGATTGTCTTGACCTGACGTCAGTCCGCCAGAAAACGGACCGATAATGTCCAATGATAATTGGTCGGCTAGTTCCGCAGTTAGGACATCGCCTGTTTCTGCAAAGGCAAACAACGTTTCCAGTTCGTGATAACCATCATCGCGCCGCCTGCGCACATGCAGCGCCAGATTGATCTTGGCGTATGCGATTTCGCTGATTGACGCCATTACGGAGCAGCGTTGGCTTCGGTCCAACCCAGATCAGCTTTTGCCGCAATCCGCTTCGCTTCATCACCCTCTGCCTGCAGAAGTGCAGAACGCCACGCATAGCGGGCCTCTATTGCTCGCCCGGACTGCCAATAGGCATCACCAAGATGTTCGTTGATGGTCGCATCGCTGATCGCGCCTTCAACGGCTTTTTCGAGTAGCGGTATGGCCTTTGCAAAGTCACCGTTTAGGTAATGGCCCCAGCCCAGTGAATCGGTAATCGCTGGAGATTCAGGAGCAAGACGTTGTGCTTTCGTCACCAATTCTAGGCCGCGCTTTGTATCTTCGCGTTGTTCAAGAAGTCCGTAGCCCAACATATTCAAAATTTGTGCATTTTCCTTGTTTAGCGGCAATGCTTCTTCAAGGATCAATTTGGCACCGGGCCAATCGCCTTGTTTATCCAGCGCCTGCGCAAGCAACAGTCGAAATGTCAGGCTCCGACCATTTTTTGCGCCCGAGGCGTCAGCTTCTGCGACCAGCGTACGGTAAAGCAAAGTCGCTCCCGCAAGATCCTTTTTGGCTTCCAGCTGTTGCGCCTCAAGCAGTATCAAATCGGCCGCTTTCGGACGACTTGCACGTGCAGTCTGAATCATCTGCAAAGCTTCGCCTTCTTTGCCTTCTGCCAACAAAATCCTGGCTTTGTCGCCTAAGGTCCAGCTCCATTGCGGGCTGGTTTCAGCCACACCGTTCAACAAATCGGTCGCTTGTGACGCCATGCCCTGCCCCGCCAACCTGTTTGAAAGCGTCATGCGACCAAAAACGCTATCGGGTGCAATCCAATGGGCAAGCCGGGCAAAATACAGCGACTGATCAGCTATGCCCTGTTCATCAAGCTGATCTGATAAGCGCGAAAATAGCGAAGAAAGCGCCTGTCCGCCAGAAAAAGCACCAGGCTTTCCCGGGAAGCTATTGGGCTGGGTTCCAATGTGGTTCAGCAACGAATTGGCATACTCCGCATGACCGTTACGTCCCAAATGCTCAGCGGTACTCATCGCCATATGCCGCGCATAATCCTCGCCAAAGCCAGGAAAGCTGCTTAGTCGCTGTTGCGCGCTGTCAATATTCTTGTTGGCTAGATCAAGGAATACCAGCTGGTCATAGCTGTAATAGGTCAGCAACCCGCTTGCGCGCAGTTCAGCGTTGGAGATTGCCCCAGGCCTGCCCTTTGCAACCGCAATCCAAGCGTTCAGAATTGGCGTCATAAAGTCAAAGACATTGCGTTCATCGACCCATGCTGTGGCTTGCTCAGCCCCTGCCCAATCCCCGCGACGCCATGCATCGACAAAGAAAATCAATGGAAGCGCAGCATCGCCGCTGTTGGAAAGTTGTTGTGCGCGGGCCGCCTTCAACGCACTAGGAAAATCGCCGTGCGCAATGGCAACGTCAAACAGCCGGTCAACCGCAACAGCACTTTCAGGCAGTCTACCAAGTAGCTTATTATAGCTTTTAAGGGCCGAGTCCGATTGCCCGATCAGTTCGGCGCGCTGCGCTTTCCAGAAGAGGTCAGCCTCGACCGAGTCATCAGTATTTTTTGCCGCAACCGGTGCTGCTGCCAAAAATGCCGCGACGAACGTAAAGCTACATGTTCGGATAATTGGGTCCACCGCCACCCTCCGGTGTTACCCAGTTGATATTCTGCGTAGGGTCTTTGATGTCACAGGTTTTGCAATGAACGCAGTTCTGGGCGTTAATCTGCAACCGCGGCGAACCTGTTTCCTCTCCAATAATTTCATACACGCCTGCAGGGCAGTAACGCTGCGCAGGTTCGTCATACAAGGGCAGGTTGATTGCAATCGGAACTTCGGGATCTTTCAACTGCAAATGGCACGGCTGATCCTCGGCATGGTTGGTGTTGGACAGGAATACCGACGACAACCGGTCAAAGCTGATGACGCCATCGGGCTTTGGATACTTAATCGGCGTGTAAAGGTCTTTGCGTTTAAGCTTCTGAGCATCCGGCTTGTGCTTCATCGTAAATGGCATTTTCAGCCCGAGATATTCAAGCCATAGGTTAATGCCAGCGATCGGCGTTCCCATTACGCCGCCGAATTTGGATATGATCGGTTCAAAATTCCTAACCATGCGGAGTTCTTTATAGACCCAGCTGGCCTCATAAGCGGCAGGATAGGCCGACAGTTCATCACTGGTCCGCCCTTCGGCAAGAGCAGCTGCAGCAGCTTCTGCCGCCATCATACCGGATTTCATTGCGGTGTGGCTACCCTTGATCCGGGGCACATTAAGGAACCCTGCAGTGCAACCGATCAGCGCGCCGCCGGGAAACACCAGCTTCGGCACCGATTGCCAGCCACCATCGCAGATTGCGCGCGCACCATAGGATACGCGTTTGCCGCCTTGCAAGATTTTGGCGATTTCGGGATGGGTTTTCCATTGTTGGAACGCCTCGAACGGAGACAGATAGGGATTGGCATAGCCCAGCCAGACGACATAGCCCAACGCCACTTGCCCATTGGCTTGGTGATATAAAAATCCTCCGCCGAAACCGTCATCGTCCTTAATCGGCCAACCTTGCGTATGAATAACGCGGCCCGGCGCGTGGTTTTCCGCCGGAATATCCCATAATTCTTTCAAGCCGATGCCATACACTTGTGGTTCGGTGTTAGCTTCCAAATCAAACTTCGCTTTAACCAACTTTGTCAGATGGCCGCGCGCGCCCTCGGCGAATATCGTGTACTTAGCATGCAGTTCCATGCCGGGCTGATAATCGCCTCTATGGCTGCCATCATGCGCAACGCCCATGTCGCCAGTTGCAATGCCTTTGACCGATCCGTCTTCATTATAAAGCACTTCAGCACCAGCAAAGCCCGGGAAAATTTCAACGCCAAGGTTTTCAGCCTGTGTTCCCAGCCAGCGGCACAGATTGCCAAGACTTCCGGTGAAGGTTCCTTTGTTATTCATGAACGGGGGCGCTGTGATATGCGGGACGCCATACTTGCCCTTAGCCGTCAGGACCCAATGCTGATTGTCTGTAACCGGAACCTCGGCCATCGGGCAGCCTTGTTCTTTCCAGTCGGGGATCAACTCGTCGATCGCTTTGGGATCGAACACCGCGCCAGACAGAATATGCGCGCCGATCTCTGATCCTTTTTCAAGGATGCAGACGGAAATTTCGGGGTTGATTTGTTTCAACCGGATTGCCGCCGAAAGCCCTGCTGGGCCACCACCGACGATCACTACGTCATACGGCATCGATTCCCGTTCACTCATCCCTTGCGGTCCTTTTTACTGCGGCCATTCGGGCCGTCTTAGATTCCATGCAACTGATGGATTCCGCCATGCCAAGCAATTGACCTTCTCGTCAACCGGTGACTGAAGGCACGCAATGCTTTCGTCCGAAAATTATCACAACAAAATGGCTGAATCTGCTCTCGCATGGTGGCGTGATGCGGGTGTCGATTATGTATGTGAGGATGAAACGGTAGATTGGCTTGCGCCTGTTGTTGCCGCACCGATACGTAATGATGAGTCGAAGCCGGCTGAGCAAGCGCGTCGCGAGGTTGTTGCGCCTGTTATTGCGCCTGCTCGTCCGCTTGCAGAATGGCCCGCGGATTTGGAAGCGTTGAAAGCTGCCATTGCAGGCGGCGCAGAGCTTCCTGGTTGCGGCTATGGATCGCGGACAATTGCGCCAACGGGTGAAGCGGGCGCGATGGCGATGATTGTTGGCGATTTTCCTGAGCAAGACGATATCGGATCGGGTAGCTATGGATCTAGTGCAGTTAGCAAATTGACCGAAAACATCTTGCTTGCCGCGAATATCTTGCCAGATTTCGTATACAAAACCGCGTTGGCGCATAGTATTCCGGCGGCGGCGGCGTTGCCAAAGGATGATTTGCCTGCATTGGCAGCATTTGTGCGGCATCAGATTGCGCTTGTGCAGCCAAAAATTGTAATCATTTTCGGTTCGGCGGCGTGTGAAGCCATGTTGTCGCAGGATCTGATGAAGGCGCGGGGAAATTTACGCGATATTAACCAAGATGACCGAAAAACGGCAGCGATAGCAACTTTTCATCCGCGGACTTTGATTTTGCAGCCTCAATTAAAGGCGCAAGCTTGGAAGGATTTGCAGATGTTGGCCAGGAAAGACTATTTGTGACCATTAGATTTCGCACCGGAATGTCCGCATTTGCCCTCGCAACCTTCGCTTATGCTGCTCCAGCCTTGGCCACTACAAGTGAAAATACACGACAAATCATAGACTTAACTGTTAATGCTCCTCCTGCCCCTTCGGCTAAAGACAGCCAGCTGTTCACCGCCATCTATGCTGCAATTGCGGGCAAGAACTGGACTGAGGCAAGCCGCCTGATCGATACCGCGCCGAAAGGGGCGATGGCGTCTATGGCGCGTGCAGAGCTTTATCTTGCGGCTGGTAGCCCGAAAGTAGATGCTGTCCAGTTGCAAGCTCTGCTCAACAACGCCCCCTATTTGCCGCAAGCCGAGCAGCTTGAGAAAATGGCGGTAAAGCGCGGCGCAAGCGATCTGCCGCAACTTCCTGGCACACAGCGTTTTGCCTATCGCGGCAGCGCACCAAAGCGCGACCTGCCCGACAACATTGATGCCGCCGCTGCATTGCGTTCCAAAATTCAGCAGCACATCAAAAATGACGATCCGACCAGTGCCGAAGCCGCCGTCGAGGCTGCATCCGCCGATCTGTCGCCCGATGCGTTGACCGAACTGCGCTATCGCGTCGCATGGTCCTATTACATCGAAAACGATGACGGCAACGCGCGCCGTGTCGCTGGCACAGCAAAGACAAGCGGCGGCGAATGGGCCGTGCAGGCCGATTGGGTCTATGCATTGGCTAGCTGGCGGCTGAAACAACATGCCGAAGCATTTGCGGCATTTGACGATGTGTCCCGCCGCGCCGGAAATGAAGAGCTAAAAACCGCTGCGTTATTCTGGAGCGCGCGCGCCGCAATGGCGATCAAGCAGCCGCAACAGGTGCAAGGCCGATTGCAAAGAGCCGCTGCCCAGCCCGAGACTTTTTACGGCCTGCTTGCTGGCGAAGCGCTTGGCATGGAAACCATCGCGCACCGCTGGAAACGACAGAATGACCAAGCGGATTGGAAATCACTGTCAGGCAATGAAAATGTGCAAGCCGCCATCGGCCTTGCCGCCATAGGCAAGAACGATCTGGCCGATCAAACCATCCGGCATCAGGCAAAAATCGGCAATCCCGGGCAGCACGATGCGCTTGCCCGTATGGCCGGCAGCCTTGGCCTGCCCGCAACGCAATTATGGATGGGCCATTATGGTCCACGCGGGCAAGAGGCCGAAATGCTAAGCCGCTATCCCTATCCAAACTGGACACCGGCCAATGGCTGGCGCGTTGATCCATCGCTTGCGTATGCCCATGCATTGCAAGAATCGCAGTTTAGAACATCGGTGATCAGCCCGGCTGGCGCACGCGGCCTGATGCAAGTTCGCCCCGGCACAGCATCGGATATGGCGCGCGACAAAGGCATCACGTTCCGCGCAGCGGACCTTGATCGCCCGGCGATGAACCTTGAATATGGCCAATCCTATATGGAAAAGCTGCGCGATATGAATGCGACCAGCGGCTTGCTGCCCAAAGTCATCGCTGCCTATAACGCTGGCCCTGCCCCCATCACCCGCTGGAACTCAGAAATTCGCGATAATGGCGATCCGTTGTTATACATGGAATCGATCCCCTATTGGGAAACGCGCGGCTATGTTGCGATCATCCTGCGCAATTACTGGATTTACGAAGCGCAAAAGGGAAAGAACGGCGGCAGCATGTCGGTAATGGCGCAATATCTATGGCCGCGTTTCCCGCAAAATGGCGTCAGCACTGCGGTGCGGATGAACAATGACGGCACCAACAGCGGAGGCACCTTTGCCGCTCGATGAATCTAAAGTGTTCAAGCCAGTCAACATTGCATTGTTGACGGTATCCGACACGCGCACTGTTGCTGATGACACCAGTGGCGACATATTGGCCGCGCGGATCACTGCCGCTGGCCACAAGATCATCGTCCGCGCGATTGAACGCGACGATAGCTCCCGCCTTGTCGCGCGCTTGCACAACTGGATCGACGACGAGACGATCGATTGCGTGATTTCCACCGGCGGCACCGGCCTTACCGGACGCGACATCACGCCAGAGGCGCTGGACAAAGTGAAGTCAAAAGACATTCCCGGTTTTGGCGAGTTGTTCCGCATTTTAAGCTTTGACAGCATCGGTACATCCACAATCCAAAGCCGCGCCTGCGCCGTTCTGGCACGCGGAACCTATATCTTTGCTCTGCCCGGATCAAACGGCGCGGTGAAGGATGGCTGGGACAAGATTTTGGTCCACCAGCTGGACAACCGCCATAAGCCATGCAATTTTGTGGAATTGATGCCGAGGTTGCGGGAACAGTAATTGTTCTTTATTTGTTCTATTTCATGTGATACTCTTCGGCGTGTCAAAATCTTGTTATCCCGATTTTACCGCAGGGCGCGGGGCGGTTGCCAATGCGACGCCGTCGCGGTTCAATTTGAATGCGCGACAAGCGGATGGTGACTGGCTGGACGAGCGCGAGGATTTGGATGGCGGCGCCCCGCCGCTCCGGACCACAGTAACGGTTGAGAAACCCAAAACGATTCTGGCGCGAAACAAGTCGCCCGATATCCCGTTCGATCAGTCGATCAATCCCTATCGCGGGTGTGAGCATGGCTGCATTTATTGCTACGCGCGGCCAAGCCATAGCTTTCACGACCTGTCGCCGGGATTGGATTTTGAAAGCCGTTTGTTTGCAAAACCTGATGCCCCTGCTCTGCTTTATACCGAGCTAGCAAAGAAGGGGCATATCCCGACGCCGATAGCATTTGGCACCAATACCGATTGTTATCAGCCAATTGAAACCAAATGGCGCATTATGCGTGGATGCCTTCAGGTTTTGGCGAACTGTGATCATCCGTTGACGATTACGACGAAATCGAACCGTGTATTACGCGATATCGATCTGTTGGGACTAATGGCGGTGAAGCAACTGGCGGCGGTGGTGATTTCGATCACGACGCTGGATGCTGAGTTGCACCACAAGCTGGAACCGCGGGCCCCACATCCCAAACGCAGGCTGGAAGCGGTCAAAGGCTTGGCTGAGACGGGCGTTCCGGTTCATGTCAACGTTGCACCCATTATTCCGGCGATCAACGATCATGAGATAGAGGCTATTTTAGCAGCGGCGGCCGAAGCAGGCGCGGTGAGTGCGAGTTGGATCCCCGTGCGGTTGCCGCACGAAGTTGCTCCCCTTTTTCAGGATTGGCTTAGTGTTCATTTCCCCGACCGCGCAGGAAAGGTAATGTCGATAATCCGCGCAATCCGCGAAGGACGCGACAATGATCCCGGCTTTTTCTCACGAATGCGGGGAAGCGGGCCTTGGGCAGACTTGATCCGCGCACGGTTTCGGATCGCCTCAAGGAAAAACGGGTTGCTTGGTTATAAGTGGCAGCTGAGATCAGACCTGTTCGTGCCGCCGAGGTTGGACGGGTAGATGTCGCTGTTGTGAGTGGTTAGTCCAGTCCCACAATCATTCGTCACCCCCGCGAAGGCGAGGGCCCAACAGCCGGGGCTTAAATTTAGACGGCAGGAGTTGGATTCCCGCCTTCGCGGGAATGACGAAACATGGGAAAAGAAGTAGCAGCTGTTCCGCTCACCCAATACTACGCAGCTTATAATCCTTATAGTGCTTGCGCAGTTCCGCTTTCTGGATCTTGCCGGTGCCCGTCATTGGCATGCTGTCGACAAAATGGACCTCGTCGGGCAGCCACCATTTGGCGATGCGTTCTTTTAGATAGGCTTGCACATCCTCTTCAGAAAGCGCCGCTGCATCGGGTTTGCGGACAGCAACGATGATCGGGCGTTCATCCCATTTCGGGTGATAGACACCAATCGCGGCGGCTTGCGCGACGCCGGGGCAGCCGACCGCAGCGTTTTCCAGCTCGACCGAGCTGATCCACTCGCCGCCCGATTTGATTACGTCTTTGACGCGGTCGGTTATCTGCATCGTGCCGTCCGGATGAATGACAGAAACATCGCCGGTATCAAACCATTGATCGGCATCGGTCGCATCGGCCTCTGCTTTGAAATAGCGTTTAATGACCCACGGCCCACGGATTTGCAGCGATCCTTCGGTCTTGCCATCACGCGGGGCGACGTTGCCGTCCTTGTCGATGACGCGCAGTTCGACGCCAAAGGGGATCTTGCCCTGTTTCGCGACGATATCGATTTTGTCATCCAGGCTCATCTCGTCCCAGCCCGGAACTGGCGAACCCATGGTGCCAATCGGCGATGTTTCGGTCATGCCCCAGGCATGGGCGACGCGGACGCCTTGCTTCATCAGCCGCTCGATCATCATGCGCGGTGCCGCTGTGCCGCCAATGGTGACAAGTTGAAGCTTACCCAGCCCCGCATCACGACCCGCCGCCATTTCGGCATCAAGGTGTTGGAACATCGCAAGCCATACCGTCGGCACACCCGCGCTATGCGTGATGCCCTCAGCCAGCATCAGGCTGTGCAACACGGGCGCTTCGTTGGTGGTGGAGAAAACAAACTTCACCCCCGCCATCGCCCCTGCAAAGGGCAGCCCCCAGCTGGCGGCATGGAACATCGGCACAATCGGCAGCAACGCCGCGGTGCAATCAAGATCGAATACCGCTGGCGCAACTTCGGCCATCGCGTGCAGCATAGTCGATCGGTGCTGATACAATACGCCTTTGGGATTTCCCGTCGTGCCGCTGGTGTAGCACAGCATGCACGGATCGCGCTCATCGCCCCAGACCCAGTCGAACTTGCCGTCCTGCCCGGCAATCAACGCGGTGTATTGGTCGCTGTCAAAGACGATGTAATGTTCAACCGTGGTCAGATGCGGTTTCAGCCGGTCGATGATCGGTTGGAATGCGGCGTCATACATCAACACCTTATCCTCGGCGTGGTTCATGATGTAGATCAGGTCTTCGTCGAACAGGCGGATGTTGACGGTATGGATCACCCCGCCCGCGCCAATCGCGCCATACCAAGCGGCCAAATGCCGGTGATGGTTCATCGCAAAGGTTGCCACGCGCTCGCCCGGTTTCAGGCCCAGCGCCACAAACGCCTGCGCCATGCGCCGCGCTTCGCTGGCAACACCTGCCCAGTTGGTACGGTCTATACTGCCGTCGGTCCAGCGGGTGACGATCTCGCGGGTGCCGTGCTCACGCGCTGCATAGTCGATCAAATGCGTAACCCGTAAGTCCCAATCCTGCATAGTATGCATGATATAATCGTCCTCTCCAGCGGCGCAGATACGCCTTTATTGCACAACCGTTAGATGCGGCCTGATCGGTTCCAGCGCAACATGGTTTACCCCTGCAATCGCTTTCACTTTCTCGACAAGCTCGACATCAAGCCTGAATTTATTCCCAAGGAGGATCGGCACAGATTGTCCGTTTGTCGCGCGGGTCTTTGCAACCACTTCACCACGCCCGCCTTGTAACGGCGCGATCAAATGCTGCAAATGGTAAAAGGCGTCGGCGGTTTCGATTTCCAGACACATTTTGAAGCGTGTGGAGGCGACTAACCCCTCAAGCGGTTTTGCATTTTTGATCGTGATGCCCGGCGTTTCGTCACCCGCGCGTTGATCGAGCTCGACCGATAGCAGCAAGCATGTGCCGTCCTTTGCCCAATCCGCCAATTGCGGGCATAGCTCTTCCTCAAAACACCGCGCCGAAAACTGGCCGCTGGTGTCGGACAGATCGACCAGCACAAAGCGTTTGCCGCGTTTGGATTCGCGCCAGCGCAGCCCCTGCACCATCACCGCCATGGTTGCGGGTTTGCGCTGACCTTCGGGAATTGGGCCTGCCTCCATAATCTGCGCATTGCTGCGCGCGCCGTGGCTGGCGGAGACTTGCGCAAATTGTGACAAGGGGTGTGCGGCGAAATAGAAACCGAACGCTTCTTTCTCATGCTCCATCGCCTCGGAGATTGACCAGCCCAGATTATCGGGAAAGCGCAGTTTTGCCGCATCGCTGCCGCCGCCTTCGCCAAACAACCCGCCCTGCCCGCTTTCGCGTGTATCGCGGGCGGATTGGGCGGCGGATAGGATCAGTTCTGCGCCAGCATATACGCCAGCGCGATTGGCGTGGAGATCATCGAAAGCACCGACAGCGGACAGGTTTTCAATCTGGCGCTTGTTCAGCAATCCGGGGTCAACGCGGTTGGCGAAATCATCAAGGCTTTGGAAATTGCCTTCCTTGATCCGCTCCTCGACTAAGCCCTCCATCGCCTTTTCACCGACATTTTTGATCCCCGCCAGTG
>JAAFIB010000037.1 GCA_013297725.1 Sphingomonadales bacterium | reverse complement strand
TTTGGTATGCACCCACGGGTCATAGCCAATCCGTCCGCCTTCATTGGTGTGCGCCTTTAGCCATTCGGAAATGCTGGTTTCAGGAACGCCAACATATTGCCAATGCTTACCATCCACCTGTTCGCGCACTTGCAAGGTATAGCGCCCATCGGTGAAGATCGCGGCTTCCTCTGACAAGACAACCGCCGATCCAGCCGAGCCGCCAAAGCCCGTTAGCCAGCCCAGGCGCTGCGCATATTCGCCGACATATTCAGACATATGTTCATCGCAAATCGGGACGACAAAGCCGTCGAGACGATCAGCTTTCAATTGTTCGCGCAGGGCGGCAAGGCGGGCTTCATAGGTGGACATTGATAATGGACCATAATGGGCAATCGATTGATTTCGTCGCCGCAGGCTAAAGTTAAACTGCCTTGCCTGCCTTTGCAATCGGGCGATTAAAAATGGCAATGATCACAATCCACAACGCGCCGCCTGCGACCACGTCTACCAAATAATGTCCGCCAATCGGAATGGTAGAAAGAGCGATCAGAACACCCCAAACTAACCCAGCAAATTTGAGCCGTTGGAACTGACTTGCTGCTCGTGCGATGATCAACCCCATTGCCAGGTGAAAGGAAGGAAATGTCACCACTCCTTCCAGCTGCCCCATATCAAGGATTTTTACATGCCCGACATAAAATGCGTTGAACTGCGGCAAATGGTAAGTACCTGATTCTTTGGGAAGATGCAGCGCGGCAATTTCTGTAAGCCCAGAATACGGGATATTTCCGATAGCTGGAAAAAACGCGCTGACCGTGCTGGAAAGCAGGATCATGATGGTAAAGCTGCTCGCAGTTTCCCAACCTGCGGTTCGCCTCCCTGATACAACCAGAGCGAGCATGAGGACGAGACATAATGGCACGCTGCTGACATAGGCATATTCCAACAACCGGTTTAGGCCATCGAGGCCAAAGAACATCGTTATGATGTGCGTATCGCCTGAACCCAGTCCCATCATGGCGTCAAGGCGCGCAAGCGGCTCATCGATCAGCGGCATGCGAAGCCTCAATCCGGCGTTGCTGATCAACCCTGCCAGGATGGCGGCGCTCACCATTATCGCAAGTCCACCGGTTGCATCAGAAATTTTGGCGTTGAATGATACCAAAAGATATCTGAGATGGATGCAGATCAGGATTGGTAACAGCAACAGCAGTGGTAATAGGCTGCCTGCGGTAAGTCTCAGTCCAGTTGCAAGCAAAATGCCTGCAGCAATAGCCGCAGCAACAACAAGTGCGATCCAACCAATCCGATACGCAAAGCCAATTGGCTGTACACCGGCCATTTGCTTGGCCGGTTGCAATACGCTTGCCGGAATGTTGATTGCGAGAGACGCCATTGTCTCAAAATAGCTTTATAACCTTAAAATTTCGCTCCGTTTGGAAATGATAAGTCCGCAGAGGCTCAATATGGACAGCTGCGCTTTTATCTCTCTATAGCATCTTTATAGAGAGAGGAATCCGCTCCCATGAAACCGTTCCTGTATTTTAGCACCGCGATTGCCCTGTGCATCAGCGCTGCTCCTGCCTTTGCTCACCCCGATCACGCCAATCAGAAAGCCGATATGACCGATAAATCCGTCCAGCCTCCCGTTGCCGAAAAGCGCCCGCATACAGCCACTTACCACGGCGTGACGATCAACGACGATTATCACTGGCTGCGTGATCAAAGCTATCCGTTGATTGATGACAAGGACATCTTGGACCATGTGAAGGCAGAGAATGCCTATTTCGAGGCGCAGATGGGCCCGCAAGCCGCGCTGACCGAGACCATATTTCAAGAGATGAAGGGGCGGATCAAGGAGGATGATAGCTCGGTTCCGCAAAAGGATGGCGATTATATTTATTGGTCGAAATTTGATGAAGGCGCGCAGTACCGGAAGCACTATCGTAAGAAAGCGGGTATTGGTGAATATGAAGTATCCACACCTGATGGTGGCCGCGCCTATGTGCAAGATAATGGCGGGCCTGACCAACTGATCCTTGATGAAAACGAACTGGCCAAGGGCAAAGAGTATTTCCGCCTTGGCGGCGCAGAAATCAGCCCGGATGGCAAGCTGCTTGCTTATGCCTATGACGATAAGGGTTCGGAGCGTTTTGACCTGCACATCCGCAATTTGGAGACAGGCGAAGAGCTGAAGGATATCATCCCCGGTACGCTGTCGAACATCGTCTGGACCAAAGATAGCAAAGGTGTCGTCTATGGCCTGGCCAATGAAAACTGGCGGACGGACAATGCCTATTACCACCGGCTGGGCGATGATCCGAAGGCAGCCAAGCTGCTGTATAAAGAGGCGGACATTGGCTTCAGCGTGGGTGTGGGCGTTACCGTTCAAGAGGATTGGATCATCATCGCAACTGGCGACAATGTGACCAGCGAAGTGCGTTTGGTTCCCGCCGACAATCCAACCGCCAAACCGATTGTAGTCAGCCCGCGTAAAGTCGGCCGCCAATACAGCGTCGATATCCGCGACGGTGTGCTGTATATTCTAACCAATGACGATCACGTCAATTTCCGCGTTGCGACGGCAAGTTTGAAAACGCCGGGTGATTGGAAGACGTTGATCGCGGGTTCCGACCGGCATTATCTGACCAGTGTTTCGCTGTTCAAGGACTTCTTTGTGACCGAGGGCCGCATCGATGGCCTCGATCAGGTGGAGCTGCGCAAATACGCAACACCAACCAAAGCCGATCCGATCAAATTTCCCGAAGCTGCCTATGTCGCAGGCCTTGGCGATAATCCCGAATATGCCGTTGATAAGCTGCGCATTGATTATGAATCGATGGTCACGCCAGACACAGTGTTCGATTATTACCTATCGTCGAACACGCTTGAAACATTGAAAGTGCAGGAAATCCCCTCCGGCTATGATGCCAGCCAGTATCAGACCGAACGGATCATGATCACTGCGCGCGATGGCACCAAAGTACCGGTGTCGATCGTTTCCAAAAAAGGTTTCAAAAAAGACGGCAGCCAGCCGCTACACCTTTATGGATATGGTGCCTATTCGATCGCGATCCCGCCAGGGTTTAGTTCTGCACGGTTAAGCTACCTCGACCGCGGCTTTGCCTATGCCATCGCGCATATCCGGGGCGGTGATGATCTGGGCTATCAATGGTATCTGGATGGAAAGCTGACTAAGCGGACCAATACCTTCAACGACTTTGTCGATGCGGGCAAAGCGCTGATCAAAATGGGTTATACCTCGAACGGTAAGCTGACGGCAAGTGGCGGTTCAGCGGGCGGCGAATTGATGGGCGCTGTTGTCAACCAAGCGCCAGAGATTTTCGGACCGGTAGTAGCGCATGTCGCGTTCGTCGATGTTCTGAACACCATGCTGGACAAAGACCTGCCGCTGACACCGGGCGAATGGCCCGAATGGGGCAACCCGATTACCGACAAAGCCGCGTTCGACTTTATCCGCAGCTATAGCCCGTATGATAATGTCGAGGCAAAACGTTATCCGCCAATGTTGTGGACCGCAGGGCTAAACGACCCGCGCGTAACCTATTGGGAACCCGCCAAAATGGTCGCCAAGCTGCGCGAGATGAAAACTGACGATAATGTGCTGCTGCTGAAAACGAACATGGGCGCAGGGCATGGCGGCAAGTCCGGCCGGTTTGAACGCCTGCGCGAGAATGCCGAGGAAGCAGCGTTTATCCTATGGCAATTGGGGATGGGGGAGTGAGGGGAGATCAACTTTGTCTTTGGATTGCAATGGCCGCGTTAGCAGCTGTTCCAGTGAAAGCAGCCGTTGAAATCAATGCCGGGCCTCGCTTTAATCCGTTACTAATTTCGCCCGTCAGTATTTCGGGCGCTTTGCCTAATGAGAAACTGACTATCGTTGCTACGCGGCAGATGCAGGTCTGGCGACCGGACGCTAAGGGCAATTGGCGTCCGGTGCCGGTAGATTTTGTCGCGTGGGCCGAATTTCTTGCTGACGGATCAGGACAGCTTGACGTTGCAACAGCTAGGCCAATTAACGGCAGTTATACCGAGGCAGACCCGCTTGGTCTTTTCTGGTCCGGATATCCAATCGATGGCGACGCGGTGCCCGCTCCCTATAAAGCACTGGGCGCCGGTAAAGAGGATCGCGTCCAATTTCGTGTTGTGCGTGACAACTTGGTTATTGCTGAAAGCGAAATTCGGCTTTCGCGGGATAATAGCGATCTGCGCATTGCGACTGTGCAGCAACCGGGATTGGTTGGTGTTTTTGCTGCTCCTAAAGATGGAAAGCGACTGCCGACGTTAATCGTGCTTCACGGTAGTGAAGGAAACAACATCGAAAAGGCGCGCAATAATGCGTTATCCTATGCTGCTCAAGGTTTTGCGACCTTGGCCATTGCTTGGTACACTCAGCCCTATGAACCGGCGGAACATGTACCGATAAGCGGCATAGAAATTGATGCTAACCAGCTTGACCGGGCGAAAGCGTGGCTAGCCCAACAACCGGAAGCAGATGTCAAACGGATCGGTCTTTTTGGAACCAGCAAGGGCGGTGAATTTGCGATGCTCGCTGCATCCCGCTTTCCATGGGTAAAGGCTGCTGTGGGCTGTGTCCCCAGCGATATAGTCTGGCAGGGTTTTGGCGAAGGCGAGAATATCCTGCCTGCGCGATCAACGTGGCGGCTGGATGGAAAGGCGCTGCCATTTGTTCCGCTCTATCCATATGTTGATGGACGGTTTCGTGATAACACTGATCGCTACGAGCGATCCCGCCGGTTCAATGCCGACGCAGCTAAAACGGCCCGCATTCCTATTGAGAAAACCAAAGCAAAGCTTTTGCTGATTGCAGGCGACCGTGATGAAGTATGGGCATCAGGAGCAATGGCGCGCAACATCGCCGAAAATATGCAGCGTGCAGGCAAAGGCAAGCAAGTTGAAACCTTAATCGCGGCTAAGGCTGGGCATGGCATATGTGGCGATGGAAGTTTTCCCGTCCGCGCTTATGGCAAAGATGACCCCGATCCTGATCGCAAAAGTCTAAACGCGGAGGGGCATGCGACAGTCATTGCCTTTCGTCGTACTATCGCATTTCTCAAATCCGTACTTTAATCGATGCCCTTCTCGAAAACCTACACCGCGACCCCCGCTGACATCGACGAGCTTGGTCATGTCAACAATGCTGTGTGGGTGCGGTGGATACAGGATATGGCGACGGCGCATTGGGCGGCAGTGGCGGCGGCGGAGCATGTTGCCGCCTATATTTGGGTCGTAACACGCCACGAGATTGACTATCGCGGTAATGTTGGCCCGGGCGAAAGTGTGACGGCAAAGACTTGGATCGAAGCTGAGCCAAAGGGCGCGCAGTTTGACCGGCGGGTGGATTTTGTAAATGCAGACGGCAAAGTGATTGTCCGTGCCAATACAACATGGGCGATGCTGGATAAGGTTACGGGTCGGCTAGTGCGGGTGCGGCCAGAGGTTGCTGCGCCGTTTATGGCGGCTTGAGTGATGCCAGCAAATCCCACCCTGATCGCGATTTACGACATGGATAAAACCGTTACGCGGCGGGCGACTTATAATGGGTTTTTGATCCATATGGCGTGGCATAAATCGCCTTGGCGGCTGTTGCTGGTGCCGGTGTTGCCTTTTGGTCTGTTGCTTTATCTCACCAAATATTGGGACCGCAAAAGGCTGAAACAATTTTCGCAGGAATTGCTGATCGGCGGTAAAGTTCCCCGTGATAAATTTGCCCGTCACCTGGAACGCCATGCTGATCTTGTGCTCGGTAAAAATGTCTATGCCGAGGTCCGCCACCGCATCGCTGAAGAGAAAGCCGCTGGCTATGTGCATGTGATCGCAACGGCGTCTTACCGGCTGTATGTTGATGCCATTGCGGCGCGGTTGGGTTTTGACCATGTGATCGCGACCGAGCTTGCGACCAATGACAGCGGCCATGTGCTGGCGCGGATCGACGGTCATAATTGCTATGACACAGCAAAGCTGGAACGGGTGCAGGCGTGGATGCTAACAGAAGGTTTGTTGCGTAATCAATGCCATATCCGGGCCTATTCGGACCATATCTCTGACGAGCCGTTGTTAAGCTTTGCCGATGAACCCTTTGCCACCAATCCGCATGCACCGCTGGAGCGGTTGGCGTTGGCGCGGGGTTGGCCGATATTGGATTGGCGCGATGGCGATTTTGAGACGTAAGCTCGCGTGGCAAGGACTGTCCCAATAGGGACAGTCCCTAGGGGGACAGTCCTTGATCAAACAAAATCGGGAAACACTGTCCGCTGCAATTTGCCCGGTTCAATCCCGTAATGCGCTGATAGTGTATCGATCACCAGCCGTTCAAACCGCATTGTCGGTTTCAGATCGCGGCCTTCGTATAGCTGTCCTGTCGCCAACCCCGGCCAGTCCGCCATAATCGTTCCGCCCTTGGCCAGTCCGCCGCCATACAGCATCGCTGCCGATGCTGTGCCGTGGTCAGTGCCCTTTGTTCCATTGACGAGTGCGGTCCGCCCAAACTCCGTCGCCACCAGAACCACGGTCTTGCTCCATGCCGGGCCAAGATCGGTGCGGATGGCCGCGATCATATCGTCCACGCCTTTCAGCAACCCGTTCAGCCGCCCCATCTGGTTGACATGTGTGTCCCAGCCATTGGATTCGACCATAATCATCCGTGCGCCCTCTGCGCCATTCATCAGGCTTGCGATCAGCTTTCCCGCCGCTGCTCCGCCACGTCCGGCGTTTTCGGTTGTTGCCGCCATCGCCTCGGTCTGGATTGCGCTGGACCATAATGGCGCAAGCTGCGCGTCCTCGGCATACAGCATTGCGACCCTTTCCATCAGGCCTGTATCGGCATCCGGTAGTCGCGATGGTGCATAGCTGCCAACCTCGGCCGTCCCGCGCAGCGCAAGCGGCACAGCGGTGGCGAGCGCCAAGGCGCGGCGCTCGCTACCCGGGAGTAAACTTAGCAACCGGTTCATCCAGCCATCGTCGCGGCCATAGGGGCGCGCTGCGCCGCATTCCAAAACATTCTGCCCGTCAAAATGCGATCGTTCGCGATAGCCAGAGGCGATGGCGTGCGCGAACGCAGCTTGTTTTTGCGCGAACAAATTGGCTGTTTCTGTCATCGCGGGATGCAGCGTAAACAGGCTGTCGAGCTTAGTGCCCGTCGTCGCGGCAAGTTCACCGCGCAAAGGTGCAAAAGACGGATCGCCCGTTGGTGCGAGGATACCAAGACCGTCCGCTGCCCCGCGTTGCAGAACAAAGATAAAGCGCCTGTCCGTATCGGCAGCTGCCCATGCCATTTTCGGAAGTATAGTCGCGGTTCCCGTTGCAAGGCCGGCGGTTAGCAAGTGGCGGCGGTTGAGCATGATATTCATCTCCGCAAAAATTCAGGGGCAACGAGTAATAACGCAAGACCCTGCTCAGGGCTTTCAGCGCGGGCGATATGTTCGGCGGTGCGCGGATCGAGTGTGCCCGGCAATATTGCTGGGGCCAGCATCCGCGCATCAATTCGGCCAGCAGTCAACTTGGCAAGACGCCCCGCAGTTTCAACGCGGCGCATCAATGCGGCAGGGCCAGCCCAATCCTTTGCCTGATCGCCAAAACCAGCAGGCGATCCCGGCTTCCAGATCGGTTGGCCCATTTGCACAAAGACCGCAGCCGGGCCTTGTTTATTAGCACCCAATTGTTTCAGGTTCAGCGCCCGCAGCGCCGAGACCGTCCATTCCCATGGCGATTTGAATTTGGCCTGACCCGCGGCCCATGCTTCAGGCGCCGATAGCAAAACGCGGTATAGCGATTTCAAATCACCGCCAGTTTTCAGGAAGTCTTTCTCCAATTTTGCAACCAATGCGGGCGGCGGGGTATCGGCGACAAAGTGCGTCGCAAGCTTCATTGCAATATGCTTTGCCGTTGCCGGATGCGTTGCAAGATTGGACAGGATAGCATCGGCCTGGGCTGCCCCGCTTTGCGTATAGCTATTGCCGATAACACGGCGTGCCCCCGGCTGGTGTATGGCATCTACAAACACCATTTCACCGGCGGGTGTGTTGCCATCGATAAAGCGCCGGATCTGACCGCGAGCCAATCCTGTTATTGTATGGCCGGTGAGTGCGCGGGCAAATTCGGTCACATCCTCTTGCGCATAAACCGTCCGCACCCCCAAAGTGTGCAGCTCCAATATCTCGCGTGCAAGGTTCTCATTCAGGCCCAGATCAACATCGCGCCGCGCATTCACGCGTTTGGCAAGCGCGCTATCCGGGCCGATGGATTGCGCCTGATCGAGATAAAGCAACATCGTAGGATGCTTCACTGCGGACTTTAGCAAGTCGCCAAACTTTCCGAACACATACGGGCGGATTGCGTCAAATTCGTAATTGCCAGCAAGAGCTATGATCTGAACCTTGTCGGTTGATACTGCGAAATGGTTGGCCCAGAAATGCACCAAGCGTTCTGCAAAGTCGGTTTGGCTGGCAATCGCCACCTGCAGCCGTGCATCGACCGCCTCGGCGTAATGATCGCGCAGCGACTTGCGATAGTTTTTAAGCACCTTTTCGGCCATTGCAGTTTCGTCATCTGCACTGGCGGCCTCAGCTCTTTTGACGCGCTGTAATTCCTGCAGTTCTTGCAAAGATTGGATCAACGTCGCGCGGGTAGGCAGAGCCGCCATTGCCGCTGGGCGCGGATCATAACGATCGATCTGCGCGCTAAGCCAATTGGCCGTTTTGCCAGATGGAGGATTATCCGGACGCAGCCCAAGCCCAAAGCGGTTTGCTGCAATGGCAATTTCGCTGCTCACAGGGGGCATCCTTTCCAGCATGAAAGCCCCTGTTTGCGGGGCTACTCTCCCCTTAACGCGCGAATACGCCTAACCCTTCGCCCTAACCCGCCAAATAATATTGCCGACGTCATCAGACACCAGCAATGCGCCGGATTTATCGACGGCCAGCATCGTTGGGCGGCCCTGTGCCTTTTCGTCTTTATCAAGGAAGCCGGTCAACACATTCAGCGGCTGTCCAACGGGCATGCCCTTTTCAAAGCGGACGAAAATCACGTCATAGCCATGGACTGGGAAGCGGTTCCACGACCCATGCCGTGCAATAAAGGCTCCGCTTGTAAACGCGCCGCCAAGTTTGGCGTTATCGGCAAAGGCAAGACCCAAAGGCGCGCCATGCGGGCCAAGTGCATAATCGGGGCGGCGTTCATATTGCCGTTTTTCGGGTTTTTGCGGTTCGACGCGGTAATCGGTGTAGCGCCAATAATGGTGCGGCCAGCCATAATCCGCGGCAAAGGATGCACGGGTTAGATAGTCGGGGACAAGATCGGACCCGAGCATGTCGCGTTCGTTAACCACCGTCCACAATTCGCCATCGGGTGCCCATGCAAGGCCCACAGGGTTTCGCAGGCCGCTGGTGTAGTTTTTGCCTTTTCCGGTTTCCAGATCAAGCTGGATCACCTGAGCACGGCCGCCTTCTTTGTCCATGCCGCCCTCGGCAATATTGCTGTTTGAACCAACTGCAATGTAGAGTTTTTTACCGTCGGGGCTGGCGATGATGTTGCGGGTCCAGTGCATGTTCGGAGCCATAGCATTCAGCGTAAAGATTTTTTTGCCCTTGGCGGCGATTTTAGTGTCACCGTTTTTGTAAGGGAATGCCAACACAGCATCGGTATTGGCGACATAGAGTGTGTCACCGACCAAGGCCATGCCAAAGGGGGAGTTTAGCCCCTCAATCAATGCGGTTTTAACCTCGGCTTTACCGTCACCATCGGCATCGCGCAGCAAGCTGATCCGGTTGGCTGATGGACCACCTGCACCGGCTTTTGTCATCAACCATTTTGCCACTCTGGCCTCGATCCCCGTCCCGGTGCGCGGCGGCGAGTTTGTTTCGGCAACCAGAACATCGCCGTTGGGCAGTGTGTACATATTACGCGGATGATCGAGCCCCTCGGCAAAGCGTTCGACGACTAGCCCTTCGGCCACTTTAGGTGCTTCGCCTGCTTTCCAGCGATCAACCTCTGCGACTTTGATAGTCGGAATCCATTGTTCGCGCGGCTCACCAATTTCAGGTGTCCGGCCGGTCAGTTTCTCAATCGGCACCTGCGCGACATCGGGCCGCGTGGCATAATAGCCAAAGCCTATGAGGGCGATAACCGACAGGATTGAGATGTTTCTGATATGCCGCCACATGATAATTCTCCCTCAGCCCCGACGCCGGTCAATCAGCCAGATGACCGTTGCGATTATCGCGCCAGCGGCCATTCCGCCGACCATACCGATCGACGGCTGGTCATTCATAATACCGATGATTGAACCGATAATCAGCCCGGCAAAAATGAAAAATCCGCCTGCAGCACCTTTGCTGGGGTGGCGGGGCGGGATGGATTTGCCGGGTTCGTTCATTCTTTGCTCTTTCGACGCAAAATTGCTCTCAAGCAAGCGGATATAAAGCGAAAAAAATGTCCCTAATATGCGAGTAACCAAGTGCCGTCAGGGTTCGTCCATCACGCGCTGCTATCTGTCTTTGTGCAGGCGGGCCACACACCCGGGCTCCGCCTGCGCCCCTTTTGACTGAAATAAAGGTATTTCATGCAGCTACCCCTCTATGTCGAACCGCGAGATGTATCCGAGGCGCAAAAACTGATTGCGCATTTCGGTAGCGAAGCGGGCATGGAGGCCTCTGAACGGGCAGAGGCAAGCCGCAATCTTGGTAATCACCTGCAATATTGTCGCTGGCGACAAATTGAACGATTGGTGATCATGCTATCGTTGGAAACGAGTATCGGCACTATACACTGATATTGCCGCGATAAGTCTGCAACAGACTCTTCCCTTTACTGCGATTCGTGCTTAACAGAGCGCGAATGTGGCAACTCTTGCAATTCCCCCTATGTCCGTTTTCGCGTAAAGTCCGCTTGCAGATGGGCGAAAAGGGTATCGCCTATAGTCTAAAGCGCGAAAACCCGTGGGATCACCGTGATGAATTCCTGCACATCAATCCCGCTGCGCGGACGCCGGTGATGCAAGATGAAGCGCGCGGCGTGAATATTTCTGACTCTGTGGCGATCAGCGAGTACATCGAAGAGGTTAGCGACAAAGTGCCGTTGATTAGCGGTTCGTCGGCTTATCGTGCCGAAATTCGCCGTCTTGTCGCATGGTTTGATCAGCAATTCTATGGTGATGTGACCGCGCCGCTGTTGCATGAACGGATGCGTAAGCGGCTTGTCAATCGTCAACCACCAGATAGCTCTGTGCTGCGTGAGGCGATGCGGCTGGCGAACGGACATCTCGATTATATCGACTATCTGATTGATCACCGTGCATGGATGGCGGGCGGCACAATGAGCATGGCCGATATGGCCGCAGCGGCGCAGGTCTCTGTCGCCGATTACCTCGGCGGGATTGACTGGACCGGGCACGAGCAGACTAAAGGCTGGTATTCCAAATTCAAAAGCCGCCCTAGCTTTCGGCCTTTGTTATCGGAACGCATGGAGGGCATCACCCCGCCAAAACATTATGAGCTTGTCGATTTCTGACGCTTTTTGCTTGCCGTATCGCGCATAAGATGTGACATTCCCAACAGGTCGTAAAACAACATAAACAATTCCTTCGTTTCATGTGCACCGAAAGCTGGTGTCTGGGGAGTGTGTTATGCGACCGTTGATCCTGATAGCATGTGTGATAACTTTGGCCGGATGCGCCGAGCACCGGCTTGTTGTGCAAAGACCCAATCCCGGCACACCGCCGACGACCGTTGATAGTGCCGCTATCGGTTGGGGAGCATCGCAAAAGCGAACCGTGGCAAAATGCGATTCCAACATCATCGATGAAGTACGCGTGAAGCAGAATGTCGGACAGGCGTTGGTCAGCGTGCTGACGCTTGGGTTCTACATGCCAACGACGATTGAATATGTCTGCGGCAATGTTCCATCCGAAGTCGGCAACACTGATAATTAAGGAGATTTGCTATGCCCGCCGATCCCTTTGTTTCCGAACAAGATAATGTTACGTGGATCAATCACCATGAAAATGTGCAGGTGCCGATTACAAAACGGCTGACTGTCCAGAATGAAGCACCGAGTCAGCCGACGATGGCTGGTATGCGGGCAACCGCCGCGCGCATTCAACACATTATCAGCCGAGCCTTGGCGGCGGGCGTGCGCCTGCGGGCATGCGGTTCCCGTTGGTCTTTTTCAGACATTCCGGTGGTTCAGCAAGGCTGGATATTGGAAACCAGCCAGATCGATTGGCGGTTTAATGTCAGTTTCAATGACCTTGATGCTAGCTATGCAGGCACAGCCGAGGAGCTATTCCTTGTGCAAACGGGTGCCAAAATCTCTCGCATTAACGAATCGCTGGAAACGCCGCAGCGCAAACGCGCGCTGCGGACTTCAGGAGCAAGCAATGGCCAGACAATCGGCGGTTCACTTGGCACCGGCATCCACGGATCGGCGATTGATGTCGGCGGCATAGAAAGCCAGGTTGCAGGCGTTCAGCTGTTAACCGCAACCCAAAACCTGTGGATTGAACGTGCCAGCGCGCCGACGCTGAATGCTGCGTTTGCGGCAAAGCTTGGCGCGACATTGGTGCGTGATGATGCCCAGTTTGAGGCAGCGATTGTCAGCCTGGGTGCGCTTGGCATCGTTCATTCAGTATTGCTGAAAACCACTGGTCGTTACCTGTTGAACAGTTCGCTGTCGCATATTCCTTTCGGGCAAATTGCAACGGCGATGAATACGCTGAACTTTGCTGGGTCGGGAATCCCGGATACAACGCGGCGACCCTATTTCTTTCAAACCATCATCGACCCGCGCCGTTTTGATATCGTCTATACAACCGTGCGGTATAAAGAGGTTTGTCCGCCGAACTATGTGCCCGATTATAATCAGGTTAGCGGCAGCGAGCCAGGCACTGATGTGCCAAGGATGGTGGCAACGGCTATTCAAACGATACCCGGTGTCCGCGACCTGATTGTCAGCACATTGATGTCAATCGAGCTGCGCGTTCGCGCCGATACGCCCGCCGATTTCACTACGCCGGGGATGCAATATACCTTTACCAGCGCGCGCGAAGGGATTGCCAGTTGCGGCTTTGCTGTGCCGATTGCTCAGGTTACGCGCGCTCTGGATATCGCCCGGATTGCATTTGCGTCACACAAAAGTGCACCTGTTGTATTCACCTGCCGCTATGTGCAGAAATCGCCGGGAATTTTGTCATTCACCCGCTTTGATCCGACCTGTGTTTTCGATATTGACGGGGTGGACACTGATGCAACGCATAAGCTTATTAAGCTGGTGGCGCAGCGGTTTGATGAAGCCGGAATGCCTTATGCGATGCACTGGGGGAAAACCAACCACCTGACCAAAGCCCGCGTGCGGGCAGCTTTTGGCGGGGCAGTGGATAGATGGAACGCGACCCGGCAATTGATCCTGACCGATGCGGCGGAGCGCGACATGTTCTCTTCGCCGTTTTTGGACGGGTTGGGCTTAAACGCGTAAACTCAATGCTGCGTGATGCGCACTAATGACCAGTCATAGCCCATGGCTTTGACGCGCGTTTCTAGCTTACCGCGCGTCGCTGCGTCTGGTTTTGCTGCGCGGGTTAGGATCCACAAATATCGCCCGCTGGGTTCGCCAACGATAGACCAGCTGTAATCATCGGCACGGTCCAATACCCAATAGTCGCCATAGAACGGGCCAAAGAAGGATACTTTCAGCTTTGCACCCGTTGCAGTGTCAACGACCTTTGCTTTGCCGACTGCCTGATCCAATTTGCCGTCCACGCCGCCTTTTCGGCAGGTGTTTACAACTTTGATCTGGCCATCATCACGAAGTGAATAATCCGCAGTGACACCCTCACAGCCTTTTTGGAAAGGTGCTTCGTAACGCGCCATTTCATACCAGCGGCCAAGATAGCGGTCCAATTCAACCGACTTTGCGGGCTGCGGCACTGCACTGTTGCCGACAGGACCGGGCGAGCCTGCACAGGCGGATAAGAGCGACAGTGCTGCAACGGCTATTATTAATCTCATGGTTTCGGATTACACGATCTGCGGATCAACTGGTAGACAGGATTTCTCCCGCCGCCTGCCGCCGGAAAGCATTAGCCCTTCATTGCCCCGCTTTTGAATAGGGGGATCAGGAACAGCACTATGACTATCGTATTGGAAACAGCATTCATCCAGATACCTGTCGCGATCGAAATTGCCGAATCAATGACATACCAGACAAGCGTAACGCCCAATAAATACCGCCAGATGGGCGCCGCTGTCGCAGGGGGTAGCGCGAAGAGTGCTTTGAATGCTCCCCAATAGGTGAGCCCCCAGCCCATTGTTACAGCACCCATTAATCCAATGGCAAAGCGGTGGTGGGAGTCGATGTCGGTGGGTAGCGGATTGCCGAAAAGGCTGAACAGCGCAGAGGTCAGTCCATCGGTCGCGTCAAAGGCGCCTCCTGCGAGTACCAATCCAAACAGGGCGACGAATATCGCCCAGGCGGAGAACCAATTTTGCCAATGTTTGCTCATCATTATATCCTTTTGCCGATTCTGTGTGTAGCGGTTGCTACATTAATGTAGCGTTCGCTACAATAGAAAAAACACCCTAGGGCAAATGCAATGGCGACACATAGAACCCCAAACAAAACGGATGAACGTCGCGCTGCTATTGTTGAGCGGCTGGCGGATCACGTTCTGGCGCATGGGCTTGTTGCCGCTAGCCTGCGTCCGCTTGCCAAAGCGGCGGGGACAAGCGACCGGATGCTGCTGTATTATTTCAGCGACAAAGACGAGATTATCGCGGCTACATTACAACGCATAGCCGAGCGTATGGAAAGCGTGCTGAGTGAGCGCACTGCGCGCGAACCGCTGCCGCTTGGCGAGTTGATTACGCAGATTTCGTCTGTGGTGCTGAACGATCAATTCTGGCCCTATATGTGCGTCTGGCTGGAACTGGCGAGCCGGGCAGGGCGCGGCGATCCGCTGTACGGCCCGATAGCGATGCAGATCGGCAGCGGCTTTTTGGCCTGGGGCGAAGCGCAGTTGGCCAGCCCGGACGCCGCCGCTCGCGCCCGTGATGCAGCGCGGCTGCTGGTGACAATCGAGGGGATGGTGCTGGTAAAGGCGCTCGGCATGGGTGAGACAGTTGAGCGCAGCCTAGGTTGAAGAAAACCGTTAGCCCTGAGCCTGTCGAAGGGCGTCTCAAAGCATTGCGCTACCCCTGAAAACGCCCTTCGACAGGCTCAGGGCTAGCGGTTCTAGTTCGATCCTAGTGCTTTGAATCCCGCGTCGCCTTTACCATCCCCGGCGAAATAAAGCCCATCCCGGCTGGAACTAACGCTGCTTGTTTCAGCTTTTTCTCCATTGCCTGATACTCTGTCTCCATCTCGGACGTTACCGTTGCACGGCTCGCCTCCAGCGCCTTTTCAAAATGGCTTTTCGCCACTTCTTTGGCGTCGCCGCCTTCATCGCGCAAAGCAAACAAGCCGGCGCGGCGCACGAGATCCTCAAGATCGGCACCCGAATACCGTTCAGTGCGCTCAGCGAAATCGTCCAGATCAACGTCCTTGGCCAAGGGCATTTTTGATGTGTGGATATCCAAAATCCGCCGCCGCCCTTTGGTGTCAGGCACAGTCACATAGACCAGTTCGTCCAACCGGCCGGGACGCAGCAAAGCCGGATCCATCAGCGTGGGACGATTGGTTGCGCCGATGACGATCACAGACTGCATTTCTTCCAGCCCGTCCATTTCGGCGAGCAACGTGTTGACCACGCGCTCAGTCGCTTGCGGTTCACCGCCGCCACGGCCGCGTGCTGGGGCAAGGCTGTCGATTTCGTCGATAAAAATAATCGTTGGCGCAACTTGCCGTGCGCGCGCAAACAGGCGGGCGATTTGCTGTTCGCTTTCACCATACCATTTCGACAATAGATCGGATGATTTGATCGAGATGAAATTGGCTTCGCTTTCCCGCGCAACGGCCTTTGCCAGCAACGTCTTGCCGGTTCCGGGTGGACCATAGAGCAGAAAGCCTTTGGCGGGACGAATGCCCAGACGCCGAAACGCATCAGGATTTTTCATCGGCAGCTCGATGCCTTCTTTCAGCTTCATTTGCGCATCGTCCAGCCCGCCAACATCGCCCCATCGGACATCGGGGACTTGCACCATCACTTCGCGCATTGCCGAAGGGTTGACGCGCTTTAGCGCTTCAAGAAAATCATCGCGGGTGACTTTCAGGCTTTCGAGCACGTTCGCAGGAATCGTGCCGCTCGATAGATCAATCTTTGGCATGATCCGGCGGACAGCCTCTATCGCCGCCTCACGGGTCAGCGCGTTCAAATCTGCACCAACAAAGCCATGCGTGGTCCGCGCCAGTTCGCGCAGTGACACTTTGCTATCCAGCGGCATCCCGCGCGTGTGGATCGCGAGAATCTCGCGCCGCCCGTTTTCATCGGGCACACCGATGATGATCTCGCGGTCAAACCGGCCCGGCCTGCGCAATGCCTCGTCAATGGCATCGGGCCGGTTGGTTGCGGCAATCACCACCAAATTGGTGCGCGGCTCCAACCCGTCCATCAATGTCAGCAACTGCGCAACCAGCCGCTTTTCCGCCTCGCCGTGCACCTTGTCACGGGCAGGGGCAATCGAATCGATCTCGTCGATAAACAGGATCGACGGGGCTGCTTTGGTTGCCTTTTCAAAAATCTCGCGCAACTTTTTCTCTGACTCGCCATAAGCGGATCCCATGATTTCCGGGCCGTTGATGACGAAAAACTCAGCTTCGCTTTCATTGGCAACGGCGCGGGCGAGACGCGTTTTGCCAGTGCCCGGCGGCCCGTGCAGCAAAACGCCGCGCGGCGGATCGACACCCAGACGGGTAAACAATTCTGGATAACGCAACGGCAGCTCAACCATTTCGCGCAATTGGCGGATCGTGTCGCCCATGCCGCCGACATCGTCATAAGTCACATCGGCGCGGCGCACATCGCTTGCCTCGGTAAATTCGGCACGCAGCTCGACCTCTGTGTCCTGATCAATGTGGACAAAGCCTTTGGGTGTCGTTGCCACCACAGTCAGGCGTATTTCGGTGAGTGAGAATGCAGGGGCCGCCAGCATCTGGCGCAATTGCGGCGGCATGTTATCGGGGGCAACACGCTGTTGCCCATGCGTTGCAACAACATCGCCCGTCACCAATGCGCGACCGATGAAGTTGCGTTTTAATGCATCACCTGGGCCTTCAAGCCGGATTTCCTTTTGTGCCGGTGCGAAAACAACTTTCTTTGCAGGCTGCGAATCGACTTTGCGCAATTCGACCTGATCGCCTGCACCAACGCCGGCATTGGCGCGTTGCAAGCCATCGAGCCGGATGACGTCCAGCCCTTCATCCTCTGGATAGGGGTCAACCGCGCGGGCAACGGTGGACCGTTTGCCGATAATTTCGATCACATCGCCTTGTTGAAGGCCCAGCTCTGCAAGCGTTGACCGGGAAAGGCGGGCAAATCCTCGACCTGAATCCTCTGCCTTTGCATTTGCGACTTGTAGCTTTTGTGCTTTTGCTTTCGCCATTACGGTCTTTCCTTATCGCTTAACGGCAAGATAGGGGCACGTGACGACAGCGGCAACCGCAAGACCAAAAAAAAGGGGCCAGCGCGAACGCCGACCCTTTGAAAGTCTTTAGGAGAGGATGCCTGTAAAGGCATGTCCTAAATGGACGTGATCGAGAAATTGTGCAAGTGCGAAGAAAACAATTGAGGTTGCAGAAAATGGAATTGGCTTTTAGAGGTAATTCAAGCGAAACCTAGATTTCGCACAGTGCGGGAACCGGTAGAACAAGGATGCTGCAACGCATCATAAACAGGATATATAGACTATGCGCCGTCTGCCTCCTCTCCGTTCTTTAGAAGCGTTTGTACGCACCGCTAAGCTTGGTTCTGCCAAAGCTGCGGCCAGCGAGTTGTCGCTTTCGCCTCCCGCGCTCAGCCGCCGGATCAAGGCACTCGAAGATTTTATGGGTAAGCCGCTTTTTGAACGCAAATCGCAAGCGATGTATCTCAACTCTGATGGCCAGATTTTGATGGATGCAGTTGAGCCTGTGCTCGAATCGTTAAGCGAAATTGTTGAAGAACTTGCAGGTGAAGGTGGCGAATACCGGTTGCGGCTGGGTGTGCTGCCACTGTTTGGAACACAGCGCCTGATCCCGCGCTTGCCAGAATTGCGGAAATTGTTTCCAAAACTGCATATCGATGTCGACACATCGGGCCATGCCGAAAACCTGTTGGGTGATGTCGTTGATGCAGCAATCATCATTGCCGATCATGTCGATCCAAAATTGTATAGTGTCCGGCTGGATCGAAACACTGTCTATGCCATTGCGTCAGAGGCGATGATGCGGGAACAGAGCATCAAAACACCAGCCGATCTGAAAAATCACACGGTGCTGGTGCATAGCGATATGCCGTTGATCTTTGATGCGTGGCGCAATGCCATTGGCCAGCCTAAACTGAAACCAGCGGCCATCGACCATATCGACAGCGGCCCGTTGATGCTGGAGGCCGCGGCAAACGGCCTTGGCGTTGCGATTATGCATGGCAGCCATTTCAGCGATGCAAAGGACGACCGCCTGACGCGCTTGTTCGATACAGAGGTTGAAAGCCCGTACAGCTATTGGTTCGTCTGCCGACCGCGCGCGTTAAAGCAGCGCGCGGTGCGGATATTCCACGACTGGTTGTTAAAGGCCGGGGTTTAAAACTTAACCTCTGGCGTGGCTGAAATCGCGGGGCGTTCTTCGGCCCCCAATTCCCAGAAACCTTGCGGGTTAAAGCCCAGCGTATTGGAAAACAGCACTGCGGGAAAAGACTCGCGCGCGCCGTTATAATCGGCTGCTGCTGCATTAAACGCGCGGCGCGATGCTGCCAGCTTATCCTCAACATCGGCCAATTCATGTTGCAGAGTTTGGAAATTCTGGTTGGCTTTCAAATCGGGATAGCTTTCGGAAAGTGCGAACAGTCCCTTTAACGCGCCGGTCAGCCCGCCTTCTGCAGCTGCCATGGATGCAGGATCGCGCGCGGCAAGCGCTGCATTGCGGGCTGTAATGACCGAATCCAGCGTTGATTTTTCATGCGCGGCATAGCCCTGAACCGTGTTGACCAGATTGGGGATCAGGTCGTGGCGTTGCCGCAATTGGGCGTCGATATCGGCCCAGCCTTGCCGGCAATTCTGCCGCAATCCCACCAGCCGGTTATAGATGAACACGACCATCAGCCCGAGAACCGCGATTACAATCAAAACAAACAACATCATGGCTACTTTTTCCCCTCTGCCGTGATTATGAAGTTACATTTAGCATCTCGGGGGAAGATGACCAGACATGATTGATTTGCCTGATGTAGACAGCCTGATGGCCGGTGGTTTGGGTGGCTGGCTGGACCAGAAAGCGGCTGAGCGTGATGAAACGCGGCGCAAAGTATCACGGATCAATGGCATCAGCTGGGGCGTCGCAGGCGTTTTCGCTTTGGTCGCCTGGATTACGGATATGTATACGGCTGCCTATTTCGTTGCGGCATTGATCCTAACGGTTGGGCTTGGCTGGTCTGCGGCAATAAAACGAAAAATGGTCAACAGCCTAAAGCAAGAAATGAACGGCGCGCTCGCCGGGTCGCTGGGTATCTCTTACAAGGTCGATCCGGAAGCTGGTCCAGAATTTGAACGTGCCGAAGAATATGATTTGTTGCCGAGTTACGATGATTCCTATTTTCAGGATGAATGGCGCGGCGAAGTTGGCGGTACCGAATTTTTGCTGTGCGAACTGATGCTGACAGAGACGCGCGGTTCGGGAAAGAGCCGCCGGACCGTCACCGTTTTCCAAGGCATATTGCTGCGCATGCGCTTTGCCCGCGATTTTATCGGCACCACATTGGTGCGCCGCGATGGTTTCAAATTCACCTTGTTTGGCGATAGCAAAAGCTATGACGGGCAAACGCTGGAACGGATCAAAATGGTCGATCCGCGTTTTGAGGATGCATTTGACGTTTATGGCAGCGATCAGGTTGAGGGCCGCTATCTGGTCCATCCCGCCTATTGCGAACGTTTGCTAGAATTGGAGCGCGATTTTTTTGGCGAGAAGCTGTGCGCGTTGTTTAAGGGTGGGGACTTGCTGGTGACAATCCATGCAGACGATTTGTTTGAAAGCGCGACGCTTGATCCGGCGCAGGATCGGCAATTACTGGGTCAGACCATCGAACAATTCGCCTCGGTCATGCGGCTGATCCAGACGTTGAACGAACGGCCACGAGGCTAAAAAGCCGGGGGCAGCAGCTGGCGTGGTTATTACCGCGCTACCCCCGTTTTAAGGAAGCTGTTGCGGAGATGAAGCCGCGACAGCTGGGTCGCAAACTATCTGTGCAGAAAAAATAGGGCATTGACCGTGATCAGCATCACGCTGGGGGTTAGCGCCAGACAGCGCCCGCCGCGGAAATTTTGCCTTTTTCATGGTCTTTCTCATGTTCCGCAGACCAGCGAATGCGTTCAAGCGCCTCGACAGGGACTGGGTTATCAAAGGTAATGCCGCAGCGCGGGCCGCGTACCCAAGTTACAGCGCCAAATGCATCAACCCGGTCGACACGGACAACGACGGTTTCGCCAAGTCTTGGCAATTCTGTGAGTTGAATTCGGCAGCCTTTACGCGAGATGTTTTCAAGGCGGCACGTCACGGAACGGCCTGGCAGAATAAGCGTTGCAGCCATGCCAGTGGCGATCCGCGCCATCGCACGGTTGCCCAATTTGCCGAATGTTTTCCTAATGATCATTAAGGTGCAATAGCACAAAGGCGGTGAACAATTGGTTAGGAACGAAGGCAGATATCGGCGGCTATTGCAGTCTATGCTCCAGACAAAATAAATGGGCGCTGGTATTGCTACCAGCGCCCACTGCGCCTGAAGGTGGAAGTCCCTTGCCCGAAGGCAATTCTTTCCGGTTTCCGGCGTCCGGATCGTCGACTGTCCCGAGGGGCAGTCGACTCACCAAACTGCTGTTGGTTTGTCACCCGGCGTTGATCTCGGCGGTGAGGCTTTGACCCGCACTTGGCTTCAGTTTTCCTGCAGCAACCTTTCCTTTCTGTTTCTTCCGCTTGCGCTTCTGATCCATTCCGGTCCGGTATCTGACTGCTTTGCTGCCGTTCCATCGCTTTCCCGAAGGTTCGCTTTTTCGTGGCGGCATCACTGCCTGACAAACACAAAGTCTCATGCCGACCTGAGTCGCACAACAGAATTATGACAGGTTATCCACAGGCAGAGCGGTTCGCGGTGGACAAAGTGGCGCACAAAGTGATGCTAAGCGTTGATGCGCAACTATCGGACTCTGGCACGCAACAATGCCACAAACGAAGACGGCCTCCACGCTGTGCATGAAGGCCGTTCGTTATGACGGGCGGGCAGGGGGAGAGGAGGAGAGTTGCCCGGGCCATCAAATTTCGGAGCGACTGTGCCGCCGCCGTTGAGTTGCAAATGGCGATGTATTGCTTTTTGTGCAATTGCGAAAAAAAGTGGATGAGTTGCAAGGAATGCAACTGGTTCAACGCATCTCGATCGCGATGCGTCCCATTGCTTTGCGCGATTGCAAACAGCGCAGCGCATCCAGCCCATCGGCCAAATCAAACCGCGCCCCGATATGCGGCTTTAGGCCGCCTGCTGCCAGCGCATCGATAGCCTCGATATTCTCTTGCCCCAGCTCCGGAAAGCGGCGCCCATATTCGCCTGCGCGAACCCCGATGACCGAAAAACCCTTGATTAGCGGATAGTTGACGCTGATTTCGGGGATACGCCCACTGGTAAAGCCAATAACCAGATACCGCCCGCCAAAGGCCATGCAGCGCACTGAACGATCGAATACATCGCCGCCAACTGGGTCAAAGCAAAGGTCGACGCCCTTTGGTTCAATCGCGATTACGTCGTCGCGCAACTGTTCGCCGGGTTCAAGAACATGGTCTGCGAACCCGCTCAACCACTGCCGTTTTTCTGCACTGGCAGAGGTTGCGATGACAGTGGCGCCCATGTGTTTTGCAAGTTGCACCGCAGCATGGCCAACACCGCCAGCTGCCCCGTGGATCAGGATGGACTCATCGGGTTTAAGCTGCCCCAGCCGCACGATTGCAACATAGGCTGTCAGCAATCCGGCGGTGTGCGACGCTGCCTCGGCATAATCAAGGCCGTCAGGAATTGGCCGAACAGCGCGCGATGGCGCAGCGCGATATTCGGCAAAGGCGCCTGACTTGCCACCGACGATCACTCTGTCACCAACAGCAATAGTATCGACCTCTGCACCGACCTCTACAACATCACCCGTGCTCTCCATGCCGATAATAAAGGGCAGGTCGGGGCGATGCTGATAGCCGCCTTCGGTCATCAACAGGTCAGGAAAATTAACGCAGGCAGCGCGGTTTTTAACCAGCACATCCTTCGGGCCGATGCGCGGTACATCAACATCGGCCAGACTAACCCCGGCAAGGTCCGGCGTCAGAGCATTACAGATTAGAGCCTTCACGGCTGGATGCTGTTCCCCGGAAGCGAGCCATGGACGATGCCGCCGTCACAAGCGACCGTTTCGCCAACGATATAGTCACCAGCGCGGCTGGCAAGGAAGATGGCAAGCCCTGCCATATCCTCTGGCGAACCGATGCGCGGGAACGGGATGCCTTTGCCGACGGCTTCGGCATGGTCGCGCGCGACTGTGTTCATGTCCGATTGGAATGCGCCGGGCGCGATGCAGGTGACTTGAATATTATCACGGATCAATTCTGCCGCCATTTTCCGCGTCAGATGGATCACCGCAGCCTTCGATGACTGATAGGCAAAGGTCGGCCATGGGTTGACTTTCAGGCCATCGATAGAGGCGATGTTGATGACTTTGCCGGGACGTTCAAAGGTCGCTGCGGCTTTCAATTGCGGGTACATCGCTTGGGTCAAAAAGAACAAGCCCTTTACGTTCAGGTCGAACACCCGGTCCCATTGCGCATCAGTAACAGTGCCAAATTCGGCACCCCATGCAGCGCCCGCATTGTTGACCAGAATGTCGATCTTTTCTTCACGCTCGGCGATTTGCGCGGCAAGGCTGGTGCAGCCTTCAACACTGGAAAGGTCGCACGGGATGCCAATAACTTTGTCGCCATATTCGGCGACAGTAGCCTCGATCTGATCAATTTTACGCGCGCTGATATAAATGCGTTCTGCGCCAGCGGCGAGATAGCCCTCAACGATCATCTTACCGATGCCGCGCGAACCGCCAGTGATAACTGCGACTTTGCCGTTCAGGTTGAAAAGTGAATTCAGGTCCATGTTTATCTCCCTCTCCCCTTCAGGGGAGAGGGCCGGGGAGAGGGGGAGTCTCCAAATCCGGCCCTATAGTGTTATTGGTGGAAGAGTCCCCCTCTCCCAACCCTCTCCCCTAAAGGGGCGAGGGCTTTTCGCTTTAATATCCGTTCATTGTTGCCACGCGGTCTGCGTGAAAATATGTGTCGCCCATAAATTCTGCCAGCGCGCGGTCGCGTTTCATATACAGGCCGATGTCATATTCGTCCGTCATGCCGATGCCACCATGCATCTGTACACCTTCGCGGACCGACAAGTTACACGCAATTCCAGCCTTGGCTTTAGCGGCGGACACATAAAGCTCGGCCTTGTCGTGGCCCTCGTCCATCATCGATTGTGCTTTCAATACAATCGAACGGGCGCCTTCCATCTCGCCATATAGATGCGCAGCGCGGTGTTGCAGCGCCTGAAACTCGCCGATCACGCGGTCAAATTGCTTGCGCGTTTTCAGATAATCAAAGGTTATGTCCATTGCACCAGTGCCAACGCCAACCATTTCGGCGGCGGCACCAACGCGGCCAGCATTCAGCATTTTGGAGAGGACTGACCAGCCGCCATCAACTTCGCCAATTACTGCGTCGGCGGTGACTTCCACCCCGTCAAATTTGACATGCGCGCCCATGCTGGAATCGACCAGCCGTGCTGCCTCGGTGGAAAGTCCGTCTGTATCGGTTTCCACAGCAAACACCGTCAGGCCGTCTTGCTCGCCAGCGCTGCCTGCGGTGCGAGCAAGCACAATCAGCATATCTGATGATGCGCCCTGCACAACGAACTGCTTGTGCCCGTTTAGCTTAAACCCATTGCCGCTGCGTTCAGCCATACAGGCTGTTTTTTCGGGGCGGTGCTTTGGGCCTTCGTCAATCGCAAGACCGATGACAGCCTCGCCCGCGACAATGCCGGGGAACCAGCGATCACGCATCGCTTTATCCGCCAGCTTCAACGCCTCAACCGCAGCAACAGATGTGCTGAGGAAAGGTGAGGGCGATAGATTGCGGCCAATCTCTTCGAGCACAATTCCTGCCTCGATATGGCCAAGGCCCAATCCGCCCTGATCCTCTGGAATCAAAATGCCGGTGAAACCCATTTCTGCGAACTGCTTCCAAAGGCCATGGGCAAAACCGTCTTTGCATTCCATGTCACGATATTTGCGCAGATGCGCGACCGGTGCTTCGCTGACCATAAAGTCGCGCGCGGTATCACGCAGCATGGCTTGGTCGTCGTTTAATGTCATCGCCATATTGTATCTCCCTCTCCCCTTCAGGGGAGAGGGCCGGGGAGAGGGGGAGTCTCCTATTCCGGCCCAAGTCTGATTGTAACAAAAGAGTCCCCCTCTCCCAACCCTCTCCCCTGAAGGGGAGAGGGCTTTTAACCCCCCGGCATCTCCAATATCCGTTTCGATACAACATTCAGCATCACTTCGCTGGTGCCACCCTCAATGCTGTTTGCTTTGGTGCGCAGCCAGTTGCGGGCTTTTGTTCCGCCATTGGATCCTTCGCTATCCCATTCCAGCGCCGCCGATCCGCCCGTTGCCATCACCAGCTCATGCCTGCGTTTGTTCAGCTCGGTGCCGACATATTTCATCAGGTTGGAATAGGCAGGATGCGCAACGCCGGTTTTCCATTCGTCCATAAAACGTTCGCCATGCGCGCGGAATGTCAGGTTATCGACATCGAACAACGCCATCTGCGCGCGCAGCACGGGCTCTTCAGCCAGCACCGCTTTCATTGCTGCACCGATAGAGGTTACGCCGCCATCGCCGCCCATGCCAGAAATCATTTCGCGTTCATGGCCGAGCAGATATTTTGCTACGTCCCAGCCTCGGTTCAATTCGCCGACAATCTGATGCTTTGGCACAACGACATCGTCGAAAAACGTCTCGCAAAATGGCGAGTTGCCTGAAATCAGTTTGATCGGTTTTGTCGTGACACCCGGTGTTGTCATGTCGAACAACAGAAATGAAATACCCTGATACTTGTTCGTCTTATCTGTGCGGACAAGGCAGAAAATCCAGTCGGCTTTATCAGCATAGCTGGTCCATACTTTCTGGCCATTGACGACCCAATGATCGCCCTTGTCTTCGCCAAAGGTTTGCATTGAAACAAGGTCGCTGCCCGATCCGGGTTCGGAATAACCCTGACACCAGCGGATTTCGCCACGGGCGATTTGCGGCAGATAATGACGCTTTTGCTCTTCACTGCCGAATTTCAGCAATGCCGGACCAAGCATCCAGATGCCAAAACTGTTTAGCGGGCTGCGCGCCCCTGCACGGGCCATTTCCTGACGAAAGATTTTGGTTTGCGCCGCCGACAGACCAGCACCGCCATAATCTTTTGACCAATCGGGAACGGTCAGGCCAGCCGCAGCACAGCGATCAAGCCACAGTTTTTGCGCATCGGATTGAAAGACAAAATTGCGTCCGCCCCAGCACACATCTTCATCGCCGCGTTGGGGCTTGCGCATCTCTGCGGGGCAATTGGTTTCGATCCAGCTCCG
>JAAFIB010000036.1 GCA_013297725.1 Sphingomonadales bacterium | reverse complement strand
ATATCGGCGGGTTTGCTGCCGGGCTGTTGCTGACTTGGCCGCTACTCCGCTTCAGATACCGGAACGCTTAAGCATCAGGTTGTAGCAACTTATGCAGGTGCACTACTACGTAGCGCATCTCGGCATCATCGACGGTCCGCTGCGCTGAACTGCGCCATGCTTCCTCTGCCTCGGCATAGTCAGGAAAAATACCAACCACGTCGAGTTTATCGAGTTCGCAGAAATCGAGTTTCTGTGGGTCTTTAACGCGACCGCCAAAGACCAGATGAAGTTTGGGTGATGTCATTTTTGTACCCCGATATGCTGAATTTAGTCGCGTCTGCGTGCTTCATCAGCGGCAGCCTTGCCAGCGGCCTTTACTGCCTCACTGGCCTTGTTGACAAGGTCGCGAAACTGATCACGCATCGAATCTTGGTTTAGGCCAAGATTGTCGACCTTTTCCTTACCCGCAGATTTAGCTGCCTCGACAACACGTTTCGCAGTTTTATTGATTTTTTTGCCCGCTTTACCCAGCGCTTTTTGTTCGCGCTTGGTCGTTGGGATCAGCAATGCTGCAATCGCGCCAATGGCCAAGCCGCCTGCTAATATAGCAAGCGGATTTTTGTCGATGGTCTGGCTTGTCGTTTCGCCCGCCTTTTTGGCCAGCGCCTTTGAGGATTTAACGCTGCGTGATGCAGCTGCTTTGCTTTTATCAACGGCGGCAGATGCGCTGCGCTTTGCTGTGGCGCTGGCTTCTTTGGCTGCCGTTGTTGCGGTTTTGATATTATCGCCCAGCTTGCTCATGATTTCCGGTCCTTAGGCTGCCGCACTTTGCTGCGGAGTTTTTGATATAATCTAGAAATGGGTTTTCGCGCAGTAAAAAGCAATATCGCTGCGCCAGCAAATCCGACCAGCGGTGCGTTTTTTGCAAAGGTCTGCTTACCGGTATCTGCCGCGGCACTTAATTGAAGCCGTTTTCGATCCTTCCAACGCTCAATTATAGTATGTGGATGCAAATCATGTTTTGCTTTTTCCGCGTCACCGGCCAAATTTGCACGCATGTTTCTGCGTTTCTGGTCAAGCGCCACAACCTTGTCGCGATCATTATCAGTCATCGCGATCATCTTCGGCAAAGGTCAGATTGCGGGCGATGTTCCTGGCGCTGATCGCAAACAGAACGGTAGCAACGCCGAATACAAGCACTACCGAAGCGGTGGCAATCCACGGCCCCCAATAGCTAGAGATAATCAAAAGAATACCGACAACAAGGGAAATGGCCGTCGCGGATAAAGTGACGATAGCCAGCAGAGCATAAATCCCCGCTTTGCGCGCTACACCGCCGCTATAGGACAGCCGGGCCTTGGCATAGTCCCACTCGGCCTGTGCGAGCTGTTGAACGTCGCTGACTAATCCGGCAATTTGGGCGCGCGGCGAGGGAGCTTCGTCTTCGTGAACGATTGGCGGGATGCTGTCGTTTTCCATCATCCCGCCTTTAGAAACATCACGGCCTAACGCAAAGCCGCTTTTGTAGATTTATCAATCACGACCCGAACGGATCACGCGGGCAAGGACAAAGCCGATTGCAGCGGCTGCACCAATGGCAACTGCCGGGCTTTTGCGGATGAATTGCCGCGCATCCTCGACCAAGGCGTCAATGTCCTGGCCGTCAACTTTGTCAGCAAAGCCATCAACAGTGTCTGCAGCTGTGCGGGCATAGTCGCCATATTGCTTTCCGACTTTTTCGTCGATGGTGTCTGCGCTTTCACGGATGATTTTGCCGATACCGCCCATGGCCTCTGCGGCGCGTTCTTTGCCGCGGTTGGCTGCGTCGCGTGCTTTGCCGCCGGCCTGATCTTTGAAGTTGTTGAACTCGTCTTTCATGTTCTTAACTCCATTGGCTTCGGTTTTGCCGGGATCAGCCTTTACCTTGGCAACGCCGTTTTTCGGCGTTGTTGTTTCAGGCGAGGCTGCTTTAGGCACAGCAGGCTTTTTGACCACAGCTGGTTTTTTGGCTGCGGGTTTCTGCGCCGCCGGTTTCTTTTCTACTGCCATTTCCATCCTCCTTTAAGGACCATCAACGTCGATATGGGACTATCTAGTGCCTTATTCAACTAAGACAGCAAAGATTTTGTAACCATGGCATTCGTATGAACAGGTCAGGGGTAATTGCATTGGAAAGACGTTAAAGCTAAACGCGCCAAAATCCAGATATTTTGAGGAAGAACCGCTATGACTGCTATCGTCAATATCCACGCACGTGAAATACTCGACAGTCGCGGAAACCCCACCGTCGAAGTCGATGTGCTGTTGGAGGATGGAAGCTTTGGCCGGGCCGCTGTGCCATCTGGTGCGTCGACTGGTGCGCATGAAGCAGTTGAAATGCGCGACGGCGACAAAGCCCGCTATATGGGCAAGGGTGTCAAACAGGCGGTTGAGGCCATTGTCAACGAGATCGCGCCATTGCTCGATGATTATGATGCCGAGGATCAGGAAGACATCGACGCGGTTATGATCGCGCTAGACGGGACAGAGAATAAGTCGCGCCTTGGCGCTAATGCGATTTTGGGCGTTAGCCTTGCAGTTGCCAAAGCTGCGGCAGATGCCCGCGGCCTGCCGCTATACCGCTATGTGGGCGGTGTGAATGCAAAGGTGCTGCCTGTTCCGATGATGAACATCATCAACGGCGGCGAACATGCCGATAACCCGATTGATTTTCAGGAATTTATGGTGATGCCGGTTGGCGCAGATAGCCTGACCGAGGCCGTGCGCTGGGGTTCCGAGATATTCCATACGCTGAAAAAAGGTCTGCATGAAAAGGGACTGGCGACGGCGGTTGGCGATGAAGGCGGTTTCGCGCCCAACCTGTCGTCCACACGCGCAGCGCTGGATTTCATTATGACATCGATTGAGAAGGCCGGTTTTAAGGCTGGCGAAGATGTCGTTCTGGCACTTGATTGCGCCGCGACTGAGTTTTTCAAGAACGGCAAATACGAAATTTCGGGCGAAGGCCTGTCGCTGGATCCGCAGACGATGGCGCAATATCTTGCCGACCTTTGTGCCGATTATCCCATCAAGTCGATCGAGGACGGCATGTCGGAAGATGATTTTGAAGGCTGGAAAGCCGTTACCGATATGATCGGTGATAAAATTCAATTGGTCGGCGATGACCTGTTTGTGACTAACCCAAAGCGATTGGCGATGGGCATCGAAACCGGATTAGCCAATTCTTTGCTGGTAAAAGTCAATCAAATCGGGACTTTGTCGGAAACACTGGCTGCTGTTTCGATGGCGCAGCGCGCGTCCTACACTGCGGTAATGTCGCACCGTTCGGGTGAAACAGAGGACACAACCATTGCTGATCTGGCCGTTGCAACAAATTGCGGACAAATCAAAACCGGTTCTTTGGCGCGGTCTGATCGGCTTGCGAAATACAACCAGCTGATCCGCATTGAAGAAGAGCTTGGCGGAAGTGCAATTTATGCAGGACGCAGCATCTTTCGATAAGCGACAGGTAGTGCTATGGCGTCAATGATGGTTAGATCACCAAAACGCAATCGATCCAAAAGCGATGTCAAATCGACGCTGATAACGGGCGCTGCGCTAGTGGCGTTGTTGTTAATTGCATCTTATGCGCTGCTCGGACCAACGGGTGTGATTGCCTGGACCGATTACCGGCAAGCATTGAAAGAACGCAAAGTCGAATTAGCCTCGCTTGAAAAAGAACGCGACGCGCTTCGCAACAAGCAGAAACTGCTCAATCGCGACAATGTGGACCCCGATCTTGCGGGAGAATTGATGCGCAAGGATTTGAATGTGGTGGCACCTGACGAGATCGTTGTGCCGCTTAATAACAATGAATAGCTATGCCTTATGCCTTATGCGCATATTTCACTTTCAACCGCCGATGCGATTGATTAGGCGCTAAATCCGTAGCGTCAGCTAAATAAGCCTTTGAGAGGACTACGTCTTGGCAAAATCGCCCGCAAAGAAAACTAGCAAATCTGCATCTGCATCGGGTGATGCCGTCGCCAATCGGGAACGGCCCGCCACTCCTGTTCCCTATGAAGCGACGAAAGACGAGTTGCTGAAATTCTATCGCGATATGCTGTTGATCCGCCGGTTTGAAGAAAAAGCCGGTCAGCTTTATGGGCTTGGCCTTATTGGCGGTTTTTGCCACCTGTATATCGGCCAAGAGGCCGTTGCGATTGGTCTGCAATCGGCACTGACACCCGGCAAAGATAGTGTGATTACCGGGTATCGCGACCACGGCCATATGCTGGCTTATGGCATTGATCCGAATGTAATTATGGCAGAATTGACCGGACGTGCAGCGGGTATTTCGCGCGGTAAGGGTGGGTCGATGCATATGTTTTCGACTAGCCATAAATTCTACGGTGGGCATGGCATTGTCGGTGCGCAGGTTTCGCTGGGGGCAGGGCTTGCATTTGGCCATAAATATTCGGGTGATGGCGGCCTGTGTTTGGCGTATTTCGGTGATGGAGCGTCGAACCAAGGGCAGGTCTATGAAAGTTTCAACATGGCAGAGCTTTGGAAGCTGCCGATCATCTTTGTAATTGAAAACAACCAATATGCCATGGGAACGAGCGTAAATCGCGCATCCGCCGAGGATCAGCTGTACCGCCGCGGCGAATCTTTCCGCATTCCCGGCATACAAGTTGACGGAATGGATGTGCTGGCGGTGCGCGGCGCAGCCGAGGTCGCGATCGATTGGGTGCGCAGCGGCAAAGGCCCGGTTTTGCTGGAAATGAAAACGTACCGCTATCGCGGGCATTCGATGTCTGATCCTGCGAAATACCGCAGTCGTGACGAGGTGCAGGCCGTGCGTGAAAAATCCGATCCGATTGATGGCGCAAAGGATGATCTGCTGAAAATGGGCGTAACCGAGGACGCGTTAAAAGTGATCGAAAAAGAAATCCGGGCTGTCGTGAATGCGTCAGCCGAGTTTGCCGAACAAGCGCCAGAGCCGGATTTGGCCGAACTCTACACTGACGTTTTGGTGGAGACATACTGATGGCCACCGAACTAAAAATGCCCGCGCTTTCACCAACGATGGAGGAAGGCACACTTGCCAAATGGCTAGTCAAAGAGGGCGATAGTGTGAAGTCGGGCGATATCCTTGCCGAGATCGAAACCGATAAAGCGACGATGGAATTTGAAGCGGTTGATGAGGGGATTGTTACCTCGATCATTGTCGCTGAAGGCAGCGACAATGTGAAGGTCGGCACCGTTATCGCCATGATAGCGAGTGAGGATGAAGATGCAGCTCCAGCTCCAGCTCCAGCTCCAGCTCCAGCTGTTGTAACAAATGTTGCCGAACCCTTTGTAGTTGCCGAAGTCGCAAAGCCAGTCGCAGTTCAAAAAGCCGCACCGGCGCCTGCCGTTCCTGCCGGAACCGAAATGATTACGCTGACTCTGCGTGAAGCCTTGCGCGACGCAATGGCCGAAGAAATGCGCGCCGACGACCGCGTTTTCGTAATGGGCGAAGAAGTCGCCGAATATCAGGGTGCGTATAAAGTCACGCAAGGCTTGCTCGACGAGTTTGGCCCGCGCCGCGTTATCGATACGCCAATCACCGAATATGGCTTTGCCGGTATTGGCACAGGCGCGGCGATGGGCGGCCTGCGTCCAGTCATCGAGTTTATGACGTTTAATTTTGCCATGCAGGCGATTGACCACATCATCAATTCAGCGGCAAAGACCAATTATATGTCGGGCGGACAGATGCGATGCCCCATCGTGTTCCGCGGTCCCAATGGAGCAGCAGCGCGGGTTGGCGCGCAACACAGCCAGAATTATGCGCCCTGGTATGCTAGCGTTCCCGGCCTGATCGTGATTTGCCCCTATGATGCAGCAGATGCCAAGGGCTTGTTAAAAGCGGCAATCCGTTGCGAAGATCCCGTCGTTTTCCTCGAAAACGAGCTGCTTTATGGCCGCAATTTTGAAGTTCCCAATGTGGATGATTATGTGCTGCCTATCGGTAAGGCGCGAGTAATGCGTGAAGGCAGCGATCTCACCATTGTCAGCTACTCCATCGGCGTAGGCTTAGCATTGGAGGCGGCGGAAACGCTGGCGGGCGAGGGCGTTGACGTTGAAGTCATCGACCTACGCACTATCCGCCCGCTCGATAAAGCAGCCGTGCTTTCCAGCCTAAAGAAAACCAATCGTTTGATCATCGCCGAGGAAGGCTGGCCCGTCTGTTCGATCGGCAGCGAAATCGCCGCGATCTGCATGGAAGAAGGCTTTGACGATCTGGACGCACCGGTGTTGCGCATCACCAACGAAGACGTTCCCATGCCCTATGCGGCCAATCTGGAACGTGCGACGTTGATTAATGCGGACAAGATTGTGGCGGGGGCGCGGAAGCTATTAGGCTTTAATTAGCTGTTAGCTACAGGTGGATGCTGTCACGCCAGCAACGGGATATATTCCATCATTTCCACCGACATAATCCCGCCGTTCGCGAACTATCATCGCCGCAGTTCGAGTAATATCCTGCTCGTCAAGTAAAGCGAAGCCGTTCATTATAAGCGGTCGGTAACGGTATTGTGTTTCAACGAACATCACAGCGGTATCGGACAAAGCAGTCACTGGACTGGCTGTGGGGCCGATGGAGTCAATGCTGCTTGCGGTAGTGGGAGTGCCGTAATTCGACGTGTAATAACCAGCTTTGCCGACACATCGTTGCCACCGGATGCGAAATTTCGGTTCGTCAGAGTCGAACCCCACTACCGGCTCAAGACTGGACAAAATTACGCGCGCGTTACCTCGTAAAACCACTTCTCCGGTGTTCGGATCTTTATACGGGTGCTGATCACCGAGCAAAATGGTTTTACCTTCACGAATGGTACCCGCGAAAACGTCATTAATATCGGCCTCTGTTATTCTTTTCGCAGAAAGGGGGTCGCCTTGGCCGATACGTGCTGCGCCATCCGCTGTGTTGGAGGTAAGTTGATCAACTTTCATCACGGTAAATGCAAAATTAGCGGTTTCAAAACCGCCAATCGTCAACCCGATAAAAAACGGCAAAGACACAGCGAATTCTACCAAAGCAAGTCCGCTTTGGTTTTTATAAAGAGCACGAGCAGTCATTTTCGGCTTCAGCTTGCTTTTCATGATCATCATAGTCCCTTAAATACCGGAATGCTTGATTTATGGACAAATTGTTGGCGTCGGGGTGCCATATTGTTGCTGCACACCGTAAGGCTGGTTGGCCAAGATTGAATCAGAGATAACAGTAAGACCGCTCGACACGCCCAAAAACTTATCGAGCGGGAATAGGCGGTTATACTTTACTACAACCTGGATGATCACAATATCGCGAGCGCCACCTTGGCCGGAATCGCCGCCATCACTGTCCAAAACGCCGTTGTTATTCTGATCAAGAAACTTTTCATTCGTGTCGCATATACCATTATTATTGGCATCATTTATGATCGGCTCAGCCTGTGCAGCGGCCGCCCTTGAAAACGTTTTGTAATAGCGGCGCTTTACATCGATGTTAGCACTGGGAACGACATTTTTTAGCGTTTCCTTCACTTTCAAATCGATGCTGGTTTGTACTGTCACAGCCGATGCAGCTTCTAACGACGAATCCCTAGCCGCATCGCGCAAGGCGCCGTTGAGAACAGTCCTGACATAATAACCGTGGCCGAAATCCATCGTGCCAATTATCATCAAGAACATTACCGGCGCGATAAGCCCAAATTCAGTAACAGCAACACCATTCTGGTTACGAAACAGGGATTTAGTCATAAAATGCTCCATCCTTGGCTCACTGTGTCATGCGCAGCGCAGATATCTGGCTGGCTATCGACTTGAATTGCTTCATGAGAGTAGTTGTATCGTCGGCCTTGTAGTAGCGTCCGGTGGTTGCGCATGCTTTTAAACGGGTTTCCGTATCTTCACTGATGCTTTTGCCGAAAGCGATTACCCACAAGGTAATGTTTTCATCTTTCACCCATTTGCAAACAGCCGCAGTGCGCGCATCGATATTCTTTTCGAGCCAATCTTGCGACGGTCCGGACGATGGATTGCTTTGCCGGCGGTCCCACCAATGTATCCCATATGCTGAATAGTCAGTGTTAAACGCATTCGTATCGCCATCGGTCATGAAAATCATGTGGCGTTCAATAGGATCCTGAGTATCTTTCGTCACGGCGGAGAACATGCCGTTAGGTGCCATGAGGCGCGCCCCCCATAACAAGCCGATATCATGATATGTGTTGCCCCCAACACTCAGGCCGCCAAGGTAACTGGAAAAATCCGTCGGGGTCCATACCTTATAAAGCTTTGATTCTGTCGGACACGTCGGGTTGATATCACCCGTGTAATAATATTGACTGTTATAAGTAAGAGCGGTGTAAGTGTCGCTTGACGTCGTCTCGAACTCGTCCATGCTACCTTGCCAGTTCGATCCGTTATATTTGTAACGAGAATAGACCGTGCTGTTCAGCGAAGGCCCCCATTGCGTGTTGGGGTCGGCGGGATTAGGCGCATTTTCGATGTCCATATCGAGTGCATCTGATGGAATTGGATTCCAATCGTCGCTTGGGTCATTGTCCATGATTGGCGCGGTCTTGCGCTCTTGAATGCAGCCATTCCAACCGGCGCTGCGCAGCGTTCCGCCAGTGCCGATTGGCACATCCACAGAAGACCGCCAGGCATTATTTGGGATATCCTTCAACGCGCTAACGTTAAGGGTCGCTTTTTGATATTTCCATTTGTCAAACTGATATACCAGATTCCAGTTTACCGGAACGGTCGACGTTGCTGTGAGTGCAGTGGTCTGGCGGTTATTTTGTCTTGACTGTAATTGGCACGTCTTAGTCGTAGTCGGAGTTGTGGTGGTCACATTTTCACCCTGACAGCGAATATTAACGCCTTGAGTATTATTCTGTCTCCGACACAGAAAATCAAACGTTGCGCTACCACTAATATCGAAATTATTCGATGTTAAATTACAAGTCCTTGCCTGACCTCCACTTCCTGCAGTGTAATTCGCCGAAATATTTCTGCGATTGGTTGATGAGCCAGGCGTAACAGTAACGTAGGTAGGGAATGGATTTATGACTGGATTACCACCAGCATCTCTATTTCTACAGACCAGTTCCCTTGTTGTCGATGTTGTGCTGCCATTTTGAGTTACAAGGTTATATTGAAATTCTGTCTTATAGGACGAATCAGTGCGCGAATAATTGATCGTCTGCGAGTTTGTAGGATAGGTAATTGTTGCCGGCGTTCTGCCCGTTTCGACCCATGTACCAGGTGTGATCGTTTCGGGCCGATAAGAGCTCACATTGCTAGTATATGCACTGCAGCTTGTGGTGGCATTGGGAACCGAAATCGAGGGGTAGTTGGTCGCGTTACCAATAATCAAGTTCTGACCATAATCAGTCCAGCTTGTGCTGACAGGCGTTTGGTTCACCGGCGCGGCCGGTGTTCCTTGGACTAAGGAGCTGGGCGTACCCAAGGTGTAAGTCGACGATGGGCTAACTGTCTTTTGCGCAGCTCGTGTCTGATAGGGCCAGCTATCGGCAATGTAGTCAAGCGGCAGCAATTTTCCTACATTCACATTCACGCTATATGGCACAAAGCCGAATCTGATCCTCACGTCAGAATTTGGATTTGTGGGATCGGCTGTTTCGGCACATTGTGCCGGCGTAACATCCGTAATGTTCTTTTTTGTAACTGCTTCGTAAAAACAACGCGCCGCTGTGCGAAGGCCATTAATTCTCGAAGGATTGGTTGCAGATACTGCCGTAGTTGAATCCGCTGCCCAGCTCATCGATCCTGTTGTATCAAGAACAAACATGATGTCTGATGCAGGCATGCGCATTTCCGCTTTGCAATCGACAGCGATATCCTCGTATTCTTGACCAAGCACACGCATCAAAGTCATGTCAACGCGGGCTGATGCTTGGCCTGTTACGACGCCACCGCTTTCGGCATATGAAAACTGCAAATCTTTACTGCCGTAGGCACCGCTTTTGAAATTGGCTTTAAACAATTCCGTTGCCCGCTTATCTGCCTCTTCGTCATTGGCGGCCCAGACGCCTGTGCCCATTGTCCGGCGCCCCATAAGCGCGCCGGCGTCGCACGCCGATTGCAGGCGGGACTTAACCACATAGATCCGGCTCATATCGACAGCCCCGCCGACCAAACCGATGGTGGGTATAACCGCTGCCGCCATGATCGCAATCGTATTGCCTGCCTCATCTCGCAAAAGGCGCGCAAGAAAGCGGCTGCGTTTGGTCGCTTGCTTAGTGTCGGTCATATCTCGGATGCCCCCAGATTAAAATTCATCGCACCCAATAGGCGTTGGATGGTATGCGAGCCTTAAATAAGGATGGTTACTAGCCGATTAACTTTGTTGTCTGCGGCCATCCTTCATAGAAACAGTAATTAAGGACTATAAATTGACATCCGAAATGACCCTGAATGGGCCGCAAATCCTTGCTGTTGCCTATGCGCCAAAGGCTTTGAAGAATCGGCTGCGCTGGCTGTTGCTTTTTGATCAGCGTTTGCAAGATTTGCAGCAAAAGGCGCGTGAACCGTTAATTGCGCAAATGCGACTGGCGTGGTGGCGAGACGTTTTGGCTAAGCCTGTAGGGGAAAGGCCCAAAGGTGAACCTCTGCTTTTAGCATTGACTGATCTTGAGGGCGAAGAAGCAGTTTTACCAACTGCTTTGGCGTTGGTGGATGCTTGGGAACTTGCAATTTGTGATCCCGATACAGGCGCAAGCCTGCAGTCCTCAAAGCGGAGGGCAGAGGCCATTTTTCTAAGTTATGCGATCTGGAGCGGCTGTGCCCCCTATGAGTTGGAGGTCGCAATGGCGCTTGGAATGAGTTGGGCAAATCCCGGCGCCGATTATCTGATATCAAAATCTGGCAAACTGCGCCCCCTTTCCATCCTTGCGCTTGCAGCGCATCTTGAATGGCGCGGTGTGGGGAGGGCAAATGGCCTGCGGCTTAACTGGCATGCCTTGACGGGACGATAGCGATCGCGCACAACCTAGGTGGGGTGTCGATCAGATTTGGAGGCGGAGGTGAAACAACTTCTCGTCGGGGCAGCAATAACTCTGCTCGCTACATCGGTCGGTTTATGGTTTTGGCAAAGCCATGCAGGCACAGAAATTCCAATCCCTTTACCACCGCCAGAGATGCCGGTTGAACTTAGCCTGCCTGTGCCTGGGCCCGATGCGCCGAAATTTGGCCTAGCCCCGCCAACGCCGCCAGCAGCGCCAAAGGCAAATCGCGAGGAACAGCGGTTCAACCGCTATGATCGTAATCGCGATGATCTGGTGTCTCGTCTTGAAATGATGTCCAGCCGGACCAAGGATTTCAAAAAGCTGGATAAAGACGGCAACAATCTGTTGACCTTTGAGGAATGGGCCGCAGCTACTGGACAGCGCTTTGCGAAAGCCGATGGCAACGCAGACCGGTTGTTAACGCGCAAAGAGTTTGCCGTTACCCGGCCAAAACGAGTGGTGAAGCCGGGCTGTCGGTGTTAAGTTTCTGGTTCGATAACCAGCCCGCCAAATCAGTGCGGGCACGATTGGTATAGAACGCTTTCCGTTCCTTTTTGTGCACTTTACCCTCTGGCTGCGGGAACAGACCGAAATTGATATTCATCGGTTGATAGCTATCCGCCTCTGCATCGCCGGTAATATGGCTAAGCAGTGCGCCAAATGCTGTGGTGATGGGGGGAGGAGTAAAGCTCCGCCCAGACAGTTCCTGCGCGGCCATAATGCCGGCCATCAAGCCAACAGCAGCACTTTCGACATAGCCTTCGCAGCCGGTAATCTGGCCTGCAAAACGGATATGCGGCGAAGATTTCAGTCGCAATTGCCGATCAAGCAATATGGGGGAGCGGATAAAGGTGTTGCGATGTAGACCGCCCAGCCGTGCAAACTCGGCTTTCTCTAGCCCCGGAATAGTGCGGAACAATTCCACCTGCGCCGCGTGTTTCATCTTGGTTTGGAACCCGACCATGTTCCAGATCGAACCCATTTTATTGTCCTGGCGCAGTTGCACCACGGCATGAGGCCAGCGACCCGTTTTGGGATTATCAAGGCCAACCGGTTTCATCGGGCCAAAGCGCAGGGTATCCAGCCCGCGTTCGGCCATAACTTCGATTGGCATGCAGCCCTCGAAATAGGGCGTGTCCTTCTCCCATTCCTTAAACTCTGCCTTTTCCGCAGTGATCAATCCGGCATGGAAAGCGAGGTATTGCTCCTTGTTCATCGGGCAGTTGATATAGTCTTTGCCGTCGCCTTTGTCCCAGCGGGACGCATACCAAGCGACATCCATGTCGATGCTGTCGTGATAGACAATGGGGGCGATGGCATCAAAGAACGCAAGGCTGGTTTCGCCAGTTGCACCGCGGATATTCTCGGCCAAAGCCATCGCAGTCAGTGGACCCGTGGCAATGATAGCAAGGCCATCGGCGGGCAGGGCATCAACACGCTCGCGCACAATTTCTACAGTGCCGAGTGCCTGCAAGCGCCGCATAACTTCCGCCGAAAACACGTCGCGATCGACGGCAAGTGCGGACCCTGCGGGCACTTTGGCAACCTCTGCTGCCGCCATGGTCAGCGAGTCTAATGTACGCATTTCCTGATGCAGCAAACCTACGGCATTGCTTTCAGCATCGTCCGACCGGAAACTGTTGGAACAGACCAGCTCTGCCAGACCATCGGTCTGGTGCGCCGCAGTCATTTCTCCTGATCCGCGCATTTCCGACAGGCGCACCTTCAATCCGCGCTTGCCCAATTGCCAAGCCGCTTCGCTGCCCGCAAGGCCGCCGCCGATGATGTGAACGTCGTAACTCATGATCTAGCGCCACTAGCAAACAGGCTTGCAGTTGCACAGGCAAAAGGCGCATATCTGAGCTATGGGATTTACGCTTACTTTGGACGCTGCAGGGGTTATTGGTCGACCACTACTCTCGCCTCCGCCGTGTGATAGCCACAAGTATAGCAGAGGTTCTGCGATGGTGATCAGCGGTCCTGCTTTGTTTACTGGGGCATCAAGGCTGACAGCGCAGGCGGCGTTGGCGGTTGGGGCTGGGCTGGTTACAATTCTTGGCCACAACAACGCTCTTTCTGAACATGCAGCGCATGTTACTGCTATTATGCTTCGAGAAGCCGATGAGGAGTTTTCTGCGATTGATAATCGGGTTCGTGCTTTGGCAATCGGGCCTGGAATTGGTGTGTCCGATAATCTGGTACAATCAGTGGCGACTTTGCTTCTGCGGAAAATTCCGATCGTGCTTGATGCCGATGCATTGACGGCGTTTGAAGCAAAGCCTGAAATGCTGTTCGCTATGTTACACGCAGACGCGGTGCTTACGCCGCATGAAGGAGAATTTGCGCGGTTGTTTCCAGACATTTCATTGGCAGATCGCAAGCAAGCGGCAAAGGAGGGTGCCAAAAGAGCAGGAACTACGCTGCTGCTGAAAGGCCCGTTTACTGTCGTCGCAGCGCCAGATGGCCGTATCGCCAACAATACCCACAACGCCCCATGGCTCGCAACAGCTGGATCTGGTGATGTACTGACAGGAGTAATTTGCGGCTTGCTAGCACAAGGAAACGCGCCATTTGAAGCCGCCTGTATAGGCGCGTGGTTACACGGCGATATCGGCGTACGTGGCGGGCCGGGGCTTACAGCAGATCGGATGCTAGACTTTATTCCCCTTGTCTTGGCTGGATGCCTAAGCGAAAGGGGCACGGATGTCTAAAGATCTTGCGCATAAACGACCATGGCTGCTTGCCAGCCTATTCTTTGGGCTTACCTACCCGATTGGTTGGCAGTTTGGTTTGCCGGATTATCTTTCCATTGCATGGAAAATGGGCGGCGTAGCGATGCTGATCGGCTATGCTTTGCGCAAGCACCGCACGGGCGAGTTCTTGCTCGTGGCTGGTGTCATGGCGTTTTGGGCATTGGGCGATGGCTTGCTGGAACTTGATATGGTTTGGGGTGCGATTGCCTTTGCGGTAGGTCATATCATCGCGATTTACTTGTTCTTGCGTCACCGGCGCGTGCATGCTGTGCTGAGCCAGAAAATGCTTGCGGTCGCAGTCTTGTTGCTTGCGCCTCTGCTCGCGTATTTCCTGCCGACTGACCGCGGCATGGCACTTCCCGCTATAGCGTACACAGTGTGTGTCGCCGGTATGGCGTCCGCCGCATGGAACAGCAATTTCCCGCGATATCGCGTCGGCATGGGGGCGATGGCTTTTGTGGTATCGGACTTGTTGATTTTTGCGCGGATGGGACCACTGGCCGGGGCGGCGTGGATCGATCTTGCCATATGGGTGCTGTATTACGGCGGCGTTGTGATGATCGCGGTGGGTGTTGTAACGACATTGGTTAAACGCGGTCATTATTCCACGGCGTGATGACAATGTCGTCGGTTCCACATTTCATTGCGGATAATTTCTTGCCTGATGAAATCCATCAAGGACTACTTGCACGCACTTTGAATGTGGATGATTTTAAAGCTGGTTCTGTGGTGGCCAATGGAGAGCTTACTTATCATCCAGAGGCGCGTACCGGAAAGGTTTCGGGTGATCTGCTCGGTCCCCATTTGCCAGCATTAACTGCTGCTTTGCGCGATGCATTTGGTGCCATTTGCAGTGCAACAGGCGTGGCGCGTTTTGACCTTGCCGATATTGAAATTCGGCTCGCTGCATATGGCGATGGAGAGTTTTTTAGCCCGCATCGGGATAGCCTTACCGGCGATGACCGGGTCCATATTAAGCATGATCGGTTGATTACCGCTGTGTATTATTTTCATCAGCTGCCCCGCAAGTTTCTGGGCGGCGAACTGCATATCCACCCGTTTGACCGCAGCGCGCCCATTGTTATTGAACCACGCGATAATCGCTTGGTCGCGTTCCCTTCGTTTATGGTGCACGAGGTATTGCCCGTATCCGTTCCTAGCGGAAGCTTTGCCGATTCACGCTTTTCTGTTAGCTGCTGGCTTAATCGCAAACGTAAAGTGATTTGACAGCGCAAACGCAGAATGTTGCCAAAGCGGGCAAGTGGACGTAATATGCCAAGGCTGAATTATACGCTCTGACGGATTGGTCTGAATACGCAAAAACAGTGCGGCAAAAAGATGATAGGGGAATCGCAAAATGTCTGAAAATGAAAACGCACCGAAAGTAGACGTCACCCAAGCATGGCAAGCATCGCAAGGCCAAAAGGGTAAAGCATCAAAGCTGCGCATTTTTGCTGGGCTGTCTTGGGTCGTGGCCATCGGTATCGAAATTGCTGGTATCGTTCTCCTTAAAAGAGGCACGTTTAACGACGGTAATCTGGCGCTTTTGATAGGTTTGTTGGTCGGCATCGCTGTATTCGCCATCGCCGGCAGCTTGATGTGGAAAGCCGCGAACAAGCATGATCCCGCCAGCCGCGCCGATGGCTTCCGCTTCTTTGTGCAGAACCAGCTGGGCGCAATTATCACCGTGATCGCGTTCCTGCCGCTGCTCGCGCTAATCTTCCTTGATAAGGATATGGATCCAAAGAATAAGAAGATTGCAGGCGGCGTTGGCGTTGCCCTTGCCATGCTGGCGACCGTCATCGGCATCGATTTCAAACCGCCATCCACCGAACAATATACCGAAGATATGAACGCCTGCGCCTCGCAGATTAAATCGAAACAGCCGACAACGGCCTGTTCGCCAGAGGTTGCGGAACAAGCGCAAAAGATTGCGGAAGATTCAGAAGCTGTGGTTGAGGCAACCAAGAGTGAGGCGAACCCGAACGGAATCGACACCGTGTACTGGATTGCACCGCCCGCAGGCGCCAAAAAATCGCCATCGGAACTGGTGTTCCACCTATGCGAGAATGTCAGCGTGCTGCGCGGTAAAACAGTTGCGAAAGGCACTGTGACCGAAGCTTATGCGCAAAACGCAAAGCGCATCACAAAGCAGATCAAGATGGAGCAGGGCCAGTGCGGCTTTAAGGCTCCTGCCGCTGCTGCGAAGTAGATTGATTGCCTCTCTCCTTAACGGGAGAGGGGCTTTCTAGGTCTATAAGCTAGGCCGTCGTCAGCAACACTACCTATTCTGGGGTATTTTTAGCGGGCGGCGCTGCCTTTGCCAAAATGCTGTTGGCTTCGGCTAACTGGTCTCTCACGATTTTTAATTCCGGTGATGTGCAGTTTTGTACAAACTCAAATGACCGCGATACGCCTTCCAAAGAGACAGAAATATAGTGCCGCATCTTGCTTTGCCCTGCGGCCTCCATTGTGCACGGCGCACGCGATGCCCGATCCAGTGCATCAACATCGAAAAGCGATTTAATTTGCCGCAGATTATCGGCCGATAGATCAAATTGCTGTTTGTAGGGCGCATGCCACCGGCAGCCAACGCATCGCTCACCGCTGATTTCCACATTGCCATTTTCATGAATGTGCACACTGCGCCTCAGCGAGCCTAGTCCGCCCTCAATGCCAAAGTAAATATGAGTGACCCTAGCCGGTTCTGCCTGTTGCGCGGCCAGCGGCATGGGCAACAGGCAGAGCGTAATAATTACAGTTTTGGCGAAATGTTCTAGCATGCGCATAAGGTAGTTACTCGATGAGTTGCCATGACGGTAAGATAAACGGTGTTCTTAGTCGAGGCATTCTATGTGCGCACTGGTGACTGATTATAGCTGGACCATGCGGCGTGTTGTTGGGGTCTATTTAGAACTGATCGCAACTGCGACGTAATTCTGAGGCTGATGGATAAGAGGGAGCGTTTGATTATCCGCGAGTTGGCAAGATAGGCATGTGCTTGCCGAGGTCTTCCGCAATTCTTAGGCGGAGTGCCATGGATTCGCTCAGAAAGAATAAGCAAAATAAGAAATAAGGAGTCGTGATTGCCGCGAGCTTAGTGTCTCCAATCGACCTCTTTGTTCCTTATTCCCTTATTCCGTCTGAGAAAAATGGACGCAAATGGTCAGTTAAGGCTGAGGCATAGAGCGCGGCGATGGATCGAATTTATCGCTTCGTCTTCTTACTTTGAACAAAGAATGTAAAAAAGGCACAAAGGCGGAAAGGCGTAGCGCAACCCCTTAGTGCCTTTGCGCCTTGTCCTACAATGGCGGGTGCTAATTAGTATTGTGTCCCCAGAACTGTGTCCCAGAACTTGTCCTCCTGCATAAAGTGCGGAGAGATGGCAGCAAAGCCGGGAACATATCCTCGGCTTTGCGTGTGTGTTTGTAGCGCTTAGAATTTAGCAGTTAAGTAAACTGTCACCGCAATAAAACCGGCACCTATTTGAATTTCTCTTTAATGTTCGTATGATGGTCTCGCTCAGGGGGACGTTCTATGTCGAATTCTAAAGTCTTCAAGTTTGCGTTGCGGCTTTCAGCCTATTTGTTGATTGCAGCATGCACGCAATCGGCGCTCGAAACCTACGGATGCGCCTGCGCGTCAAGGACATATACGGTTGAAGAAATCGCTGGGTACCGCGCAGGAGCGGTAAAGAATGACTTAAAGGCTCTTGCCGAAATGGAAGAATACCACATGTGGAGGGGCAGCGAGTGGGCTGATGGCTCCGTCAGCAAAAAACGGGAAGAGCAATTGGAGCGCTCTTATCGTGTTCGTCGTCTAGCGCTAAATGACCCAGTTGCGTTGGAAGATGAGATCGACCACTTGATATCCGGGGCAATTTATTGGCGTGAAACAGATACAAAGGATCGCGAACGAGCGTTACTAAAGGCGAGGGACTATGCCAAAAGGCTGCCGAAGGAAGTCTGGGAATCTGACATCTGGGACCCAAAGCGGAGAAAAATTGAGGCGGTCAAATACATTGACCGTGAGCTCAATTATCTAAGAGAATTGGGAGATGCGTATCACCTCAATCGTTCGATGCACGAGAGACAAGCGGAAGACCTTCAAAAGCGCTTAGACAGTTGACGATTGCTAGCCATTTTCTGGATCGGATAAGTCTACGCCTTCCTCCCCCTCATCACTTTCCTCAATCTTCGCCGCGCCAACAACATGCTCGTTGTCATCCACGTTGAACAACCGAACTCCTGCCGTCCCACGTCCTAGCACGCGTAATGAATCCAACGGCATGCGGATTAGCTTGGCTTGGTCGGTGACAAGCATCAGCTGATCGCCTTTCGTCGCGGGGAAGCTAGCCACCACTGGCCCGTTGCGTTCGATGTTGTCGATATTGGTGATCCCCTGACCACCGCGGCCTGTGCGGCGGTACCCGTATGCCGACGACAGCTTGCCGTAACCGTTGGCGCATACGGTTAGGATGAACTGCTCGCGTTCCGCCATTTCGGCAATGCGTTCCGGCGACATGGTGGGTTCGCCCTCTTTTTCGGGCTTCCACGGGGCGAAACGCAGGTAATCTTCGCGTTCCTCTGGCGTGGTGCCGACGCGGGTTAGGATCGAGAGCGAGATCACTTCGTCGCCCGCCGCCAGCTTCATCGCGCGCACGCCGGTTGAGTTGCGGCTTTGGAATTCGCGGATATCGTCTGCGGCAAAACGGATGGCTTTGCCCGCGCGGCTTGCGAGCAGCACGTCATCGTCGGGGGTCAGCAACTCAACACCGATCAACTTGTCGTCAGCATCGTCGCCTTCAAACTTCATCGCGATTTTGCCGTTCGACGGCACATTGGCAAAAGCGTCCATGCTGTTGCGCCGCGCATAGCCTTTGGCTGTGGCAAACACGACGGACAGACCGCCCCATTCGGCCTCATCCTCTGGCAAGGTCAGCACGTTAGAGATTGTCTCGCCTTCGCCAAGCGGCAACAGGTTGATCATCGGGCGGCCTTTGGTGGTCGGGCCGCCTTCGGGCAGACGCCACACTTTCAGGCGGTATACTTTGCCGATGTTGCTAAAGAACAAGACTGGCGTGTGCGTGCTGGTCACGAACAATTCGGTGACGGCATCCTCGTCTTTGGTCGCCATGCCTGCACGGCCTTTGCCGCCGCGGTTTTGCGCGCGGAATGTGGCAAGCGCGGTGCGTTTGATATAGCCGCCGTGCGTGACGGTGACGACCATTTCCTCGCGTTCCATCAGGTCTTCGTCTTCGACACCGTCCCAATTGGCGGTGATTTCACACAGGCGCGGCGTGGAAAATTCGCGGTCGATGGCCTCCAACTCTTCACGCATCACCGCATACAGCTTCACCCGATCGCCTAATATTGCGAGATACTCTGCAATCTGAACCGCAAGCTGTTTTAATTCATCACCAATTTCGTCGCGGCCAAGCGCGGTTAGGCGGTGCAAGCGCAGGTCGAGGATCGCGCGAACCTGAGTTTCTGACAGCTGATAGGTATCACCTTCGATGGCTGTCTCAATCGCTTCGACCAGTTGGATATACTGGGCAATTTCTGCAATCGGCCAAGTGCGTGCCATCAATGCAGCCCGCGCGACTGGTGGGGAGGATGATGCACGGATAATCTTGACGACTTCGTCCATGTTGGTGACGGCAACAACTAGGCCAAGCAAGATATGCGCGCGATCGCGGGCCTTGTTCAGCTCAAACTTGGTCCGGCGGGTGATGACTTCTTCGCGGAAACGGATGAACGCTTCGATAAAGTCACGCAGCGTCAGCACTTCGGGGCGGCCACCACGGATCGCGAGCATATTCGCCGGGAAGTTAGATTGCGCCGGCGTGTGCCGCCAGATTTGATTCAGAACAACTTCGGGGGTCGCATCTTTCTTTAGGTCGATGACAACGCGCACGCCTTTACGGCTTGATTCGTCGCGGATGTCGGACACACCCTCAATACGTTTATCCTTTGCCGCCTCGGCCAGTTTTTCGACAAGAGCGTTCTTGCCAAGCTGAAACGGGATCGAGGTCAGGACAATCGAGCGGCGTTCGCCTTTGCCTTCCTCAACGATATGCCGCGCGCGCTGCACAATGGAGCCTTTGCCATCGCGATACGCATTACGTGCGCCGGTTTGGCCAAGGATCAACGGTCCGGTCGGGAAATCAGGGGCAGGGATGATCTCGATCAGTTCGTCAACGGTGATCGCGGGGTTTTCGATATAAGCAAGGCACGCCTTGATGACTTCGCCCAGATTATGCGGCGGAATGTTTGTCGCCATACCCACCGCGATACCGCCAGCGCCATTGACCAGCAGGTTAGGATAGCGGGCAGGGAGGACAGTTGGCTCTTCGCGGCTGCCATCATAATTGGGTTGAAAATCAACGGTATCTTTGTCGAGATCATCCAGCAGCGCATTAGCCACTTTTTTCAGCCGCGCCTCTGTATAGCGCATCGACGCTGGTGGATCGGGATCCATCGATCCAAAGTTACCCTGACCATCGATCAGCGGCAGCCGCAACGACCAATCCTGTGTCATGCGGGCAAGGGCATCGTAAATCGCACTGTCGCCGTGCGGGTGATAGTTGCCCATAACGTCACCGACGATCTTGGCAGACTTGCGATACGGCCGTCCTGCGACAAATCCGCCTTCTTGGCTGGCGAACAAGATGCGGCGATGCACTGGTTTCAGGCCGTCGCGCACATCGGGCAAAGCGCGGGCCACGATGACCGACATGGCATAATCGAGATAGCTCGACTTCATCTCATCGGTGATATCGACAGGTTCGATACCCGATGGTTCTTTGCCGGTTTGTTCTTCGCTCACGTCCGCAAAATCCTTGTGTTTTCTTTGTGGCCCATGCTCTAGCGGACGGGTGAGAATTTAGCCACCCGCGCGGCCATAAAACTGACGCTTTTCGACAGTTTATCCACAGATTCGGGTTGCACCGGCGTGACGTGGTTTTACAACGCCATTCAACTGCAATTCAGCCAAATTCGCTATCATGATTGCCTATCGCGGTTGAGAAACGTAAAGCTGGAATCATTATTGGATTGAACCGGCGGCATACACAGACCGCAGCCTTTCGAGTGGAGAGTATTGAATGAAACCCGTTTCCAAATTTGCATTGTCTTGTGCGTCTTTTGCGCTCGCTGCTTTTGCGATGCCAACTCTTGCATCGGCACAGACAGCCGAAAAGCCGAAAAAGGAAGAAAAGGCCAAAAAGGGGAAGAAGGAAGAAGCTGCTAAGCCGCAAGGCCAGTTTTCCAAGGAGTTCATTGCTGCGTACACGCCAACGAACGATGCCTTTGAAAAGGCAAAGGATTATCCAAAGGCCAAATCCCTTATACCCGCCCTTTTAGCCGCAGCAAAAAGTGATGATGAAAAAGTGCAGGCTGGGCGACTGTCGTTTCTGGTTGGGGCGCAGGTCAACGATGTTCCTATGCAAAAACAAGGCATTGATCTTGCACTAAGCAGTGCAACGATACCAATGCAGATCAAATCAGTTTTTGTCTTTCAACGCGGTGCTTTCGCGTCAAACGAGAAAAATTATGCAGCAGCGATCCCGGACATGGTCGCCGCATATAATGATGGCTATCGCGGTAACAACGTGGAGTGGCTGATCGGCAATGCCTATCAGCAGACGAATAACAACGCCGAGGCAATGAATTGGTATCGCAAAATGGTGGACGCAGCGCGTTCCAAAAACGCACTGCCAGACAAGGCTGTACTGTCCCGTGCATTGGAACTTAGCGGAAAGATGAAGGACGTCGGGCAAGTTGCCTATTGGGGCAAAGAAATTATCCGCGCCTATCCAGAACCTAAAGTCTACCGCGATGCGGTAATATTTTATGATCGCACAGCGCAGCTTGAAGGACAGGAATCTCTCGACCTTATGCGGCTTGCGCGCCTGAATAAGGGACTAGTGCTTGAAAGCGATTATCGCAATTTTGTCGAGGCCGCTGATCCTCGCCGCTATCCTGCAGAGGCAATCGCGGTGATCAATGAAGGTTTGGCCGCAGGCGTAATCCAGAAAACCAACACCTTCTTTACAGAGCAACTGAGTGCAGCGAACGCAGCGGATGCCACTTTGCGGGTTGGTTGGGACCAGGATGAAAAGGTGGCGCTGGCAGCTCCAAAGGGGATGCAGCCGTCGTTGTTCGGCGACAGCATGCTGTCTTACAAAGAATATGCCCGAGCTCAGAAGTTGTATGAGGCGGCGCTGGCAAAAGGTAACGTCATCGACAAAGACGGCAAAGACCAGTCCGAACGTACGCGCCTGCGGCTTGGGATCGCAAAGGCGATGCAGGGCAATGTCGCTGGCGCTAAGGCCGATTTTGCGGCCGTAAGCGAGCCTCGGCGCAAAGTGATCGCGGAATATTGGTTGATCTACCTTGATCAGAAACCTGCAGCCTAAATTTTAGCAACAGCCGATCAGGCGGCAAACCCGGTGTTCTTTGTAAGTTTTATACAGGAACGCCGGGTTCATCCTTAGCTGTGCGAATCGTCAGTGACGTCTTTACGCTCGATACATTCGGTGCTGATGTCAGCTTCGATGTCAAAAATTCCTGAAATGTTTGAAGGTCATGCGCGACGATCTTCAGAATGAAATCGATCTCTCCGTTCAGCATGTGGCACTCGCGCACCTCGGGTAGAGCGCGGACATGAGCCTCAAAGCCGCGCAGATCCTCCTCGGCCTGGCTTTTCAGGCTGACCATCGCAAAGACCATGATCGAATAGCCCATAGCCGCTGGGTCGATTTCTGCGTGATAGCCGCGAATCGCTCCGGATTGTTCCAAAGTGCGCATCCGACGAAGGCACGGCGGTGCGGTGAGCCCGACCTTTGTCGCGAGCTCGACATTGGTGATCCGCCCGTTTTCCTGTAACTCCGCCAGAAGTTTCAGGTCGATTGCGTCAAAGTTTATAGAGGCCATAGTTTGCGACATATCCCTGTCTGAATTTGATGCAATCTTATAATATTATTATAGCAATATGCAATTGTCCCATAGTGTGACGCGATAATTTAGCCGCTTTTTTACACCCCTAGTTGTCGCTATCGCCTCCTTAGAAAACATAACGGTACGGGAATGATTACACGCGTGCGCATCGACGATCGCCTTGGCACTGCACTGCGGAATGCTGACACTCCATTGGGTGGATCGGCCATCGGGCAATGGCGTCAGTTGATTGATATTTTGGCACAAAATCCGTTGAGATTTGAAGCATCGCAGATCGCATCGGGCCTCATCAAAGCGCGCCAGATGAGCGGTTTGGTTCCCGTTGAGGACCGAGTATCTGCCCTAGAATCGCTTCATGGACGGATATTGTCCGCACCGCTTGTTCAACTGCTTGCGTATGATGCACCTGTTGTCGCGGCGGCGGTGATTTCAGGTGCCCGGCTCGATGATGATCAATGGGCGGATATTGTCCCTCATTTGCCTGTTCGTGCACGCGGTTTCCTTAGGATGCGCAGGGATTTGGGGCCGCTGACCATACGCGCGCTGACGCTGTATTCTGGCGGCGACTTCGCCTTAACCGGAACGCAAGCACAAATATCGCTCGAAGAAGTCGCTGAGCCTGTGTTGCGACCCAATTGGGACAATAAGGCTGTTCCTATTGGTGAAGTGGTCGAACGGCTCGAACAGTGGCGCCGCGATCATGAACGCAGCGAAGCGCCGCAGTTGCCGTTTGAGCCCGATGGTGCAGGCGCTTTGCAGCCTGCCTATGAAATCCGTTTTGAAACCGATGATAACGGGACTGTGATCTGGGTTGAGGGTGCACCGCGCGGTGCAATAGTCGGCATTGATATCGCACATCCTGCATTCGACCACGGCCCCGGGCCTGATGCCTATGGCGCAGCCGCTTTCCGCCAGCGTATGCCGATGGAAAATGCACGGATGCGCCTGCGCGGAGCGTCGGTGGTCGAGGGTGACTGGCGGATGAGTGCGTCACCCTTTTTCGATGCCGAAAGCGGTCGTTTTCGTGGTTTTCGCGGAATCATGCGCCGTCCTACGGCTACTGAGACTGCCAATCTACAACATAACCCACAACGACAAGCGGAACAGCTGCAACAAATACTGCACGAACTGCGCACGCCTTTAGGAGCAATTGTCGGGTTTGCTGAAATCATCGAACAGCAAATGTTTGGACCGGTTGAGCCTGAATATCGGGGGCTGGCCGATACAATATTGGCCGATGCCAACCAGCTGCTTTCAGGTTTTGATGATCTGGCCATCGCTGCACAGATGGATCGCGGCGTATTAGAGATCCGAAGCGGCACAACTGAATGCAATTGGCTCGCCGAAAGGCTGGCTTTGCGGCTGCGAACGGTAAGCGATAGCCTAAGCGTCCAGGTTAATTTGTCGATTGCCGACCCGGTGCGCGCTTTTGCAGTCGAACAAGAGATGGCGGAGCGCCTTTTTTCCCGGCTACTCGCATCTGTTATTATGGGGTGCCAAGCCGGAGAAACACTGCGCGGGCGTTTCAGCACGGAAATTGGCGTCGTGGCACAAAACAGGTTTCAGCTAACTTTGCCCACCAAGCTATCTGGCCTGACCGAAGAAGAGTTGTTGGGGTCCGAACCGGTTATAGCTGCGCAAGTTGGTGGTTCACCGCTTCTTGGACTTGGCTTTTCACTTCGACTCGTCCGAAATCTTGCCAAAAACATGGGTGGTAGTTTACTCTTTCAAAACGAAAACTTGCTAGTAACTATACCCGCAGTGCAAGACGATTTGCATTTGTACAGGGACAACAGGGGCGATTAGACATGGGCGTTAATGTGGGGGCAGCACTTGATCTGAACTCCGCATCTGAACACCCTGTTCAATTTGTTGATTTTGATTTCGGCACCCCTCGCTTCATCGTAACCGTTGATACAGAGGAAGAATTTGACTGGACAGCGCCGTTTACCCGCGATGTCCATGGAACAACTCATGTTGAGTCGATTGAACGGTTTCAACGGCTGTGTGACGATAACGGTGTGCGGCCCGCATATTTGGTCGACTATCCGATAGCGAATGATGCGAATGCGGTTGAGCTATTAGGGCGGTACGTATCCGAGCAGCGCGCCGATGTCGGTGTGCAATTGCATCCATGGGTCAATCCGCCATTTCAGGAAGAGCCCAGCGTCGCGAACAGCTATGCATGCAATCTGACGCCCGAATTGGAACGGGCAAAGCTGACAGCTCTCCATACAATGATTGTTGAACGTTTTGGTATTAAACCACAAATGTATCGTGCGGGTCGCTATGGTGTTGGCGTAAACAGCCTGAAAATTCTGCGCGAATTGGGCGTGTCCATCGACACCTCGGTGCGGTCACTGTTTGATTATTCCGGGCAGGGTGGTCCTAATTATTCAGATGCTCCCCTTGAACCCTATTGGATCGCCAAGCACGAATTGATCGAGCTTCCAGTGACTAGCGTTTTTAGCGGTGCTTTGAAATCTGCTGGGAAAGTGATTTTTAGCCGTGCCTTTGAAACGCTAACCTCACGCGGTTTGCTGGCGCGTACAGGGATGTTGGAAAGAATAGCTTTAACGCCAGAGGGAATTCCGGCGGAAAAGGCGATACAGGCAATTGATATCGGGCTTCGCCGTAAAATTCCGATCCTCAATTTCTCGTTCCACTCGCCATCACTTGCGGTTGGCCATACGCCCTATGTTCGAAATGCTGAGGAATTAGAGCGCTTTTACGATTGGTGGGTAAAGATATTTGCGCATTTGAAAGCGCGTAATGTGCAGCCTATCCACGTGAATGAAATCGTGCGCGCTGCAGGAATAAAACTGCCGTAATAATAAAAATCGGATTTGTTGCTTGCATTCTCGCCATTGCATACGTATCGGCGCGGCGTGAACGGAAAACAGGTTTGGGCCTGTAGCTCAGTTGGTTAGAGCTGGCCGCTCATAACGGCTAGGTCGGGGGTTCGAGTCCCTCCGGGCCCACCAGCCTTCGCCCCTTACGGGGCTTCGGCTGGCAAGCCAGCAGAGTTTTCTGCTGCATCGGTTTACGGGGTATTGGCCTTTGTAAGCTAAAGAGTTATATAGCTCCATGTCGGGGAGTGGCGCAGCCTGGTAGCGCATCTGGTTTGGGACCAGAGGGTCGCAAGTTCGAATCTTGTCTCCCCGACCATTA
>JAAFIB010000035.1 GCA_013297725.1 Sphingomonadales bacterium | reverse complement strand
AATCCCGGGCTATTCGAAATGGGTTGCCAACGGTACAGCGTATTTTGAGAAATGGGGCTTTAACAGCCGCGTAAGCGCTCGTTATCGTTCGACATTCTTGGGTGACTTCACCGGCTTTGGCGGATCGCCAACGCGCCGTACAGCGCTGGCCGAATTGATCGTCGACGCGCAAATCGGTTATGATTTCAAAGAAGGCGCACTCAACGGCCTGTCGGTTACGCTGCAAGGCCAGAACCTGACGGATGAGCGTTTTGCATCGGTTGGATCAAACCGTTTGCAGGTAATCGACTACCAAACCTATGGTCGTCGTTTCCTTGCTGGATTTAGCTACAAGTTCTAATACTTGTAGTCATGGAGTCCCGTCCTTGGGGTCGCTTGGGCGGGACTTTTCATGAGGTGCAAATCCTGGGGTTTAATCCCTAGTCAATGAGGCCAAAACTATGGCGGTAGGCGCAGAACAGCAGACCATCGTCATCGTCGGGGGCGGAAGTGCAGGCTGGATGACAGCTGCTGCGCTTTCGCGTTTCCTGGCGCGTGGCTGGTCGATCAAACTGATTGAATCCGAAGAGATCGGCACCGTCGGTGTCGGTGAAGCGACCATTCCGCAAATTCGGCTGTTCAACAATACCCTGGGTATCGACGAGGATGAATTCATCCGCGCGACCAAAGGCACGTTCAAGCTTGGCATCCAGTTCGATGGTTGGTTGCGTCCGGGCGAAAGCTACATCCATGCCTTTGGCCAGGTTGGCCGCGATCTGGGCCTGATCTCTTTTCATCATTATTGGCTACGGGCAAAGGCGGCGGGTGCGAATGAGGGGCTGGGCGCCTATTCGCTCTCGGCCAGTGCCGCGATGGCGGGCCGTTTCATGCGCGGCAACCCCACACCCAATGCACCGCTTGGGCCGGTCACATATGCTTATCATTTCGATGCAGGGCTTTATGCCGCATTTTTGCGCACACGAGCAGAGGCGCAAGGGGTAGTCCGCACCGAGGGCACGATTGCCGATGTGCAAATTGATGGTGAGACAGGCGATGTTTCGGGCATCGTGATGGAGGATGGCAACGTCATAACCGGCGATCTTTTCATCGACTGTTCGGGCTTTCGCGGACTATTGATCGAAGAGGCACTAAACACCGGTTATGAAGACTGGACCCAGTGGCTGCCCTGTGACCGTGCCGTTGCGGTGCCCTGTGCCAGCGTCTCGCCGCTAACACCCTATACGAGATCCAGTGCCCGTAAGGCTGGCTGGCAGTGGCGCATTCCGTTGCAGCATCGCATCGGCAACGGCCATGTCTATTGCAGCAACCATATCAGCGATGATGAGGCCACCGCGATCCTGCTGGACAATCTGGATGGAGAAGCGCTGGCTGATCCCCGTCCGATAAAATTCACCACTGGCATGCGCCGGAAATTCTGGAACCGCAACGTCGTGGCTCTAGGGCTTTCAAGCGGGTTTATGGAGCCACTGGAATCGACCAGCCTGCACTTGATTCAATCCGGCATTGAACGGCTGCTAAAATTCCTGCCAAATGGTCCGGTCGCCTCTGCGGATACCGATGCCTATAACCGGCAATCTGCGTTTGAATTTGAACGGATCCGCGATTTCATCATCCTGCATTATCACGTCAACCAGCGCGATGAACCATTCTGGAAAGCCTGCCGAGACATGGCGATTCCCGATACGCTGGCGGAGAAGCTGGAAGTGTTCCGCGCCAACGGCCGTATCTTCCGTGCGTCGGACGAACTGTTTACCGAGTTGGGCTGGCTGCAAGTTATGGTCGGACAGGGCATAATGCCATCAGGCTATCACCCGCTTGCACAGCAGCTGTCCGACAGCGATCTCAACGGGTTTCTTGGCATGACACGGCAGATTGTCGATGCCAGCGTAGCTGCTATGCCCACCCACGAAGATTTCATCGCCCGTCATTATTCTGCAGGAGTAAACTGATGATCAGAAAGCTTATCCTTGCCCTTACGCTGTCGGCCAGCGTTGCCGCTCCGCTTGCTGCCCAAAGCTATCGTGACCGGTTGCCGGAAGATGAAGTGATCTACTTCGTGCTGCCCGACCGTTTTGCCAATGGCGATGTCAAAAATGATATGGGCGGGATTAAGGGCGACCGATTGAAACATGGTTTCGATCCAACGCATAAAGGCTTTTATCAGGGCGGCGATTTGAAAGGCCTGACGCAAAAACTGGATTACATCCAATCGATGGGCGTAACCGCGATCTGGTTTGCGCCGATCTTTAAGAACAAAGCTGTGCAGGGCGGTCCGGGGCAGGAAAGTGCTGGCTATCACGGCTATTGGATCACCGATTTCACCTCGGTTGATCCGCATTTCGGCACCAATGCCGAATTCAAAGCGTTTGTTGATGCAGCGCACGGGCGCGGCATGAAAGTCTATATGGACATTGTGGCGAACCACACTGCGGACGTTATCCAGTATCGCGATTGCCCTGGCGATTGTGCCTATCGCAACATCGCTGACTATCCCTATTCGCGCAAAGGCGGTGTTAAGGGCGCACCTATCAATGCAGGATTTCTTGGCGATAGTGTCCAGACTGATGAGAATTTCGCCAAGCTGACCGACATGAATTTTGCGTATCAGCCATTCGTGCCCGAGGCTGAGAAGAATGTGAAAGTCCCAGCTTGGTTGAACGACATCCGTTATTACCACAATCGCGGGAACAGCTACTGGAAGGGCGAAAGCGTCGTTTATGGGGACTTTGTTGGCCTAGATGACGTCGCCACTGAAAACCCCCGTGTTGTGCGCGGATTTATCGATGTGTTTGGCAAATGGATCGACGATTTCGGCGTTGATGGTTTCCGCATCGATACCTCAAAACACGTCAATTCTGAATTCTGGCAGAAATTCATTCCTGCGATGCAGGAACGCGCCAAGGTACGCGGTATTCCCAATTTCCACATGTTTGCAGAGGTGATGGTCGATGGCACCGATACAGCAACACTCGCGCGCTACAATCGGACAGATCAATACAACACGCTCGATTTTGCTTTCACAGGATCGGTTCTGGACGCGCTGAGCGGAAAAAATGGCCCAGAGGCACTCAGCAGGCTAACCGCGAACGACATCCTCTACCGCGATGGTCCTTCATCGGCAAAGCGTATGCCGACCTTCCTTGGCAACCATGATATCGCGCGTTTCTCGACTAACCTTCGCAGGCGGATGCCAGACATCAGTCAGGATGAATTGTTGAAACGCGTGCAGCTTGGCCATGCATTGATGTTCACAATGCGCGGCGTGCCTACGATTTATTCGGGTGACGAGCAGGGCTTTGTTGGAGATGGCGGGGATCAGGATGCCCGCGAAACGCTGTTTGCGTCAAAGGTAAAAGTCTACCTCGACAATAAACTGATTGGCACTGAAAACAGCCATGCGCAGGACAATTTTGCGCAGGATCATCCGATTTACAAACAGATCGCAATGCTATCGAAAATCCGTCAATCGTCGTCGGCATTGCGGCGCGGAAAAACGATTGCGCGCAATCATGGCGAACAGCCCGGTCTGTTTGCCTTTAGTCGCATTGACGAGGCAAATGGTGAAGAGGTTGTTGTCGTTGTGAATACCAGCAATGCTCCGATCATAGGTAATTTTGAACTTAACCCTGTTGCCACAAGCTTTTCGCCACTCCACGGCACATGTCCGACAATGAATGCGCCTGGCTCTGCATCTGTTTCCCTGACACCCCTCGACTTTGTAATCTGTAAGGTAAAATGACCGAAAGCCCACGTTCCCTCCCCAAGACTGAAACCGGCCATCCATGGTGGCGCGGAGCGACGATCTATCAGGTCTACCCGCGCAGCTATTGCGATTCCAATGGCGATGGCATTGGCGATCTGGCGGGGATTACATCAAAACTGGATTATATCGCCTCGCTGGGCGTTGATGCTGTTTGGATTTCACCCTTCTATAAATCGCCGATGAAGGATTTTGGCTACGACGTATCGGATTACCGCGACATCGATCCGATCTTTGGTACGCTATCCGACTTTGATGCGTTGATTGCCAAGGCGCATGAACTGGGTCTGCGCGTGATGGCCGACCTTGTTTTCTCGCATACATCGGATCTGCATGCCTGGTTCGCGGAAAGCCGCGCCAGCCATGATAATCCAAAATCGGACTGGTATGTTTGGGCCGATGCAAAGCCCGATGGTTCACCGCCCAACAACTGGGCCTCTGTCTTTGGCGGCCCTTCATGGACATGGGATGCGCGCCGCGGCCAGTATTACATGCACAATTTCCTAAAGGAACAGCCGCAGCTGAATGTGCATAATCCTGATGTGCAGGACGCGTTGCTCGATATTGTGCGTTTCTGGTTGGATCGGGGCGTAGACGGTTTCCGTATTGATGCGATCAACTTTGCAATGCACGATCCGGAGTTAAAAGATAATCCGCCTGCTCCTGCGGGCAATGGCATTCGCACGCGGCCCTTTGATTTTCAGCTAAAAATCAACAACCAGTCGCATCCGGATATTCCAGCATTTGTGGCTCGTATTCGTGCACTTACTGATCAGTATGTAGAGCGGTTCACAGTTGCCGAGGTAGGTGGCGCTGACCCCGACCGCGAAATGAAAGCCTTCACCGCCGGGGAAAGCCATTTCAACAGCGCCTATGGTTTTGATTTTCTGTACGCCGAAAAACTGACTCCCGCATTGGTGCGTGAAGCGTTGGAGAACTGGCCCGATACGCCGGGAATCGGCTGGCCAAGCTGGGCGTTTTCCAACCATGATGCACCGCGCTGGATCAGCCGCTGGGCGCCCGCCGATGCGCGCGAAGAATATGCCCGTATGGCGATGCTGCTGTTTGCTTGTCTGCGCGGAAATATCATTATCTGGCAGGGTGAGGAGCTTGGTCTTGGTCAAGTCGACATCCCGTTTGACCAGCTGCAGGATCCCGAAGCCATCGCCAACTGGCCGCTGACGCTGAGCCGTGATGGCACACGCACACCGATGCCATGGGTTGCACGGCAAGAGCATGGCGGTTTCACGAGCGGACAGCCTTGGTTGCCGCTGGGTGCAGAAAATCTGGCGCTTGCGGTTGATGGCCAAGATGATGACCCGAACTCGCTGCTGAATTTCACCCGCCGACTGGTTGGGTTCCGCAGTGCGAATGAGGCGCTGTTGTCGGGCGAATTGAAAGTCATCGAAGCGCGGGAAAACCTGCTGGTGTTTGAACGCATCAGTGCCAGCCAGCATCTGGTGTGTGCTTATAATTTCGGCGCCGAGCCGTTGAATTGGACACCCGCGCAGCCGGATCGCTGGCGCATGATAGAAAGCGTCAATGACGCATCGGCAAGGGAGCTGCCAGCGTTCGGCGCACTCATCGCTGAACGGATTGCATAGAGGAGAATGAGGATGTTGAAGAAATACGCAAGCGTTGTTGCCGCCGCCGGATTGGTGACGTTGGCGCCTTCTGCCTTCGCCGCCCCAGTGGCAACTGCATCCTCACCCGATGGCAATGTGAAAGTGGAATTGACCATCGACGGTGACGGACGTGTTGCGTATTCCGTCAGTCGCAAGGGCAAGCCGATCCTTGCGCCGTCCAAGCTGGGTTTCCTGTTCACCGATGTTGTAAAGCTGGATCGCCGTATTTCTGTGACTGGTCAAGAAACGCGGGACTTTGACGAAACCTGGACTCAGCCATGGGGTGAATGGACCAGCATCCGTAACCGTTACCGCGAGTTGAAGGTTCACCTGAAGGAAACGACGGCAATCGGGCGGGTCTTTACAGTGACATTCCGGCTGTATGAAGATGGCGTCGGCTTTCGCTATGAATTTCCCGAACAGCCCAACATGCCGCAAGCTAACATTGCTGATGAGCTGACCGAGTTCGCCTTTGCAAGCGACGCAACGGCGTGGTGGAAGCCAGCGTTTTTGTGGAACCGTGAGGAATATCTTTATAACAAAACGCCGCTGTCTGCCGTTAGTAACGCCGATACGCCGGTGACGATGAAGCTTGCCGATGGTACGCATGTGACACTGCACGAAGCAGCACTTGTCGACTATTCCGGCATGGCCGTTGCGCGAACCGATGGCAACACGCTGCGCGCTGCACTCCATCCCGGGGCAGGTGAGGCTAAGGTGCAGAAAAAAGGGGCTTGGCAAACACCGTGGCGCACGCTGATTATCGCTGATGATGCGGCCGGGGTTTACCAAAGCCATTTGATGCTGAACCTGAATGAACCAAATAAGCTGGGTGATGTCAGCTATATCAAACCCGGCAAATTTGCTGGCGTTTGGTGGAATATGATCAAAGGCGAATGGAGCTGGGCGCGCGGACCAAAACACGGTGCGACCAATGAGAATGTGAAGCGCTATATCGATTTCGCCGCTGCAAATAAAATCCCTCATCTGCTGGTTGAGGGTTGGAATGTTGGTTGGGACGGCGACTGGTTCGGCAATGGCTATGACATGGACTTTGCCAAGCCGACCGAGGATTTCGACGTCAAAATGCTTGTCGCCTATGCCAAGAAGAAAGGCGTCCGCCTGATGGGCCATCATGAAACCGGCGGTGCCGCGACACACTATGAAAAGCAGTTTGACAAGGCGTTCAAATTTGCCGCCGACAATAACTACATGGTCGTTAAAACCGGTTATGTAACAGACGCTGCGCAGATGGAGCGTGAGGATGCGGACGGCAAAAAATTCCGCGAATGGCATCAGGGGCAGTGGATGGTGAATCACCAGATACGCGTTCTGGAAAAGGCCGCCGAATATAAAATCGGCATTGATGCGCATGAACCGGTGAAAGGCACCGGCCTACATCGAACCTATCCCAATTATGTCGCACGCGAAGGCATGCGCGGTATGGAGTATAACGCATGGATCGGCGGCAAGAACCCGCCAGAGCATGAGGCAAATGTCGTCTTTACCCGTATGCTGGAAGGACCGATGGATTTCACCCCCGGTGTGCTTAGCCTAAAAGGGTCTGAGGATAGCGACATATTATCGACCATCGCCAAGCAGCTGGCGTTGTATGTGGTGATTTACTCACCTGTTCAAATGGCCGCCGATACACCAGAAAATTACGCGAAATATCCCAACGAGATGAAGTTCATTCGCGATGTGCCAACCGATTGGCAGGAAACCCGCGTGCTGAATGGAGAAATCGGGGATTTCGTAACGATCGCCCGTAAAGAACGCGGCGGCGAAGGTTGGTATGTTGGCGCAGTGGGCGATGAAGAGGCGCGGAGCGTTTCCTTCAAGCTCGACTTCCTGACACCCGGCCAGAAGTACAAAGCAGAGATTTACCGCGACGATGACGATGCCGATTACCGCACCGAAAAGCGGCATTCGATCATCATCGAAAGCAAAGACGTCACCAGTGCCGATAGCATGGACATGCGGATTGCACCCGGCGGCGGCTTTGCGATCCGGATCGTGCCTGCCAAGTGAACCAAAAGCCGCCTGCCCGGATCATCATCCTTGGCGGCGGCACCGCAGGGTGGATGGCGGCAAACTTGCTGGCCAACGCATGGGGTGCATTTGGCACGAAAGTAACGCTGGTTGAATCGCCAGATGTCGGCATCATCGGCGTTGGCGAAGGTTCAACGCCGCAGTTGCGCGGCTTTTTCCGCAGCCTTGGGCTGGACGAAGCCGAGTGGATGCCACAGTGCAATGCCACGTATAAAAACGGCATTACCTTCAAAGGCTGGTCGGAACGTTCCGGTTTTGAAAGCTATTACCACCCGTTCAATACCGAAGTTGATGCACGCACGCTCGACAGTTTCACCTACAATACCCGCGCGCGGCGCACAGGGCGGGATGTCTGGGCGCATCCGGACCGCTTTTTCTTGCCCGCCGTGTTGAGCGCGAAAAGGCTTGCACCGATTGCGGCTGGGAATTTCCCCTTTGATGTCAGTTATGGCTATCATTTCGATGCGCATCTGGTGGGTAGCGTGCTGCGCGACCATGCCAAGTCACTGGGTGTCGAGCATCTGGAACGACATATCGCCAAGGTTGAAGTTTCCGAAACGGACGAGGTCGCAGCATTGCTGACCAAAGAGGGTGAGCGGATCGAGGGCGATTTCTTTATTGATTGTAGCGGTTTTCGCGGCAGCATTATCCAAGAGGCGCTGGGCGAGAAGTTTATTTCGTTCGCGGATAATTTGTTCAATGACAGCGCCGTTGTTATGCCAACGCCTACCGACCCGACCGGTATCAATCCGCATACTTCGGCCACGGCGCTTTCGTCCGGCTGGGCGTGGGACATTCCGCTGACTAACCGCACCGGCAATGGCTATGTCTATGCCAGCGGCTATATCGACAAGGACGCAGCCGAGACCGAGCTGCGGACGCATTTGGGTTTGCGCGATAGCGATGTGGCAGCGCGGCATCTGTCGATGAAGGTTGGCCGGGTTGAACGCAGCTGGGTTGGCAATTGCCTCGCCGTTGGGTTGAGCCAAGGCTTTATCGAGCCGCTAGAGGCTACGGCGCTGCACATTGTGCAAGCGACTGTAGAGGGCTTTATCAGTCAATTCGAAGCTGGCGAACGCGATCAATTCAATGCAAAAATTGCCGCGCGTTATGAAGGCATTCGTGATTATATCGTTTGCCACTACCGCGTGAACCGGCGCACAGACACGCAATATTGGCGCGATAATGCGGCGAACCAGAACTTGTCGGACACTTTGAAAATCATGATGACCAGCTGGTTTCGCGGTGAGGATTTGGGTGCGACTATCGCTGATCTTGATATCGCCAAATATTATAGCAGCCTGTCATGGCATTGCTTGCTGGCGGGCTATGGCACGTTTCCAAATGATACGCAGATCACGCCGCCGGGCGATGACATTGTGCCGGTTGATATGGGGCAGATTGATGATTTCCTTGCGCGCTGTGCGCTAAATTTTGGCGATCATAAAGCGTTGCTTCAAACGCGATAAATAGCAACTCAGATTGCCGGAAATACCGATATTGCAATCGATTGTTGCGCTGATCTGAAATCCGCGTAGAACGGTGTTCATGGACTGGCGCAATGCCAGCTAAAAGGAGAGTGTTATGGCGCAGGCGATGGCGGCAACGGGGGGATCTTCAGCCGGTTTGAAACCGATCCTTTCGGGTTCAAAAATCCTCCAGATGAATCTGGGTTTCCTTGGCCTGCAATTCAGTTTCGGTCTGCAACAGGCGAATATGACGCCGATCTGGGCCTATCTGGGTGCGGATGAGGCTAACTTTCCATGGCTGGGTATTGCAGGGCCGCTGACGGGTTTGATTGTGCAGCCGATCATCGGCGTGATGTCGGACCGGACGTTGTCAAAATATGGACGGCGTACACCCTATTTCCTGATCGGCGCGATCATGTGTATGGCGGGGCTGTTCTTTATGCCGCTGTCGCAAAGCGTGCTGATGGCGTTTTCGATCCTGTTCATACTCGATGTCGGCAACAATGTGACGATGGAGCCGTATCGCGCCTATGTGAATGACAGGCTGGATGAGAAACAGCGCGGCTTTGGCTTTCTATCGCAAAGCGCCTTTACCGGCCTTGCACAATGCCTAGCGTATGCCAGTCCGTTCCTTTTGGTGACATGGTTTGGCGTATCGAAAATTGCTGAGCCGGGGCAGATTCCTGACTATACCCGCTATGCGTTTTATATTGGAGCAGTGCTTTCGATCACAACAATTCTGTGGTCGATCCTGCGCGTTCCAGAGCTTCCATTGACTCAAGACGAGCGCACGCGGATTGCGGCGCTGCCCAAATCCTTTGGCGCTTATTTTACCGAGATCGGTGAAGCATTTCGTGAAATGCCAACCGCGATGCGGTCAATGGCGTGGATGAGCCTGTTCCAATGGTATGCGATGTGTTGCTATTGGGCCTATCGCACGCCTGCTGTTTCGATGGCTTTGTTCGGCACGTCGGATGCAACCACTGCGCAATTCCGCGAGGCTGATTTGCTGTCGGGGCCAATGGGGGCATTCTATAATCTGGTCGCATTTGCGACGGCTTTAGCGATGATCCCGGTCGCGCGTAAAATGGGCGCGTCGAAGCTTCATGGCGTTGCGCTGGTACTTGGCGGCCTTGGCATGATTGCGTTGCCGCTGACGAGTTCGATCCCATTCATGTGGGTTATGATGGCGTTTATGGGTCTCAGCTGGGGCTCAATCATGGGCAATCCTTATATCGTGCTTGCCAATTCCATTCCGCCGGAACGCACTGGTGTTTACATGGGTATTTTCAATATGATGATCTGTGCACCGATGCTGCTGTTCGCTGCCACTATGACGTTCATGTATAAACCTTTGCTGGGTGGCGATCCGCGCAATGTCATGATCTTTGGCGGTGTCTGTATGTTGATCGCGGCGCTTGCGGTATTCCGGATCAGGGAACCGCAAAGCCAGACTGCTATCGCTTGATTTGGGCTTGTAAGGACAGCAATGCCCTTGCACTAAGCAACCAATGACGCAATTTTTGACACTGCACGGGACCGCCGTTTCCCTGATCCTTGAGCTGCCCGAGGGTGAAGCGCCTTTGTGGCGTTATTGGGGGCGGCGCTTGCCCGATGGTGTTGCATTGCAGCCGATACGTGCGTCGCGGCCAACGCCCAGCTTCAGTCTGGATTTTGATCAACCACTGTCGCTGTTCCCCGGCCTTGGTGTTGGCTGGTTTGGCGAGAGTGCATTGCTGGCGCATCGGGCAGGCAGAGACTGGACCTTTCAGGCAACGTCGAGCGCAGTTGAACAGGATGGGCAAACAGCAACAATGTGGCTGACTGACGATGTGGCAAAGATCGCTGTTGCGATCACGCTCAACCTTGATTCCCAAAGCGATGTCCTGACGGTTTCCACAACGCTGACCAATTTGGGCGATGCGATCCTTGATGTGCAATGGCTGGCCGCAGGGGTCGTGCCGTTGCCGGGTGATGCCTGCGAGGTGCATTCATTCGGCGGACGGCATAATGATGAATTTGTCCCGATCACTGATCAGCTGACACGCAGCACATGGCGACGTGAGAACAGGCGCGGGTTGACCTCGCACGCGTGCTTTCCCGGCGCGATTGTTGCGGCGGCGGGTGCAACATACGGCGCGCAACTCGCTTGGTCTGGCAATCACCGCCAAAGCATTGAGTGGATCGATGACGGACGCTTTCAGTGGCAGATGGGCGAATGGCTTGCGCCCGGCGAAATATGGTTGGCGGCTGGCGAAAGCATCACAACGCCAGAGATGCTGGCAACATGCGGTATAGATGCCAATGCAGTGGCGCAGAATTTCCACAGTGCAATCCGGCAGCGGATCACTTGGCCCGGCGGGAAAATGAAACCGCGCCCGGTGCATTTAAACACATGGGAGGGTTTTTACTTCAACCATGATGAGGCCGCGCTGATGGAACTGGCGGATGCAGGGGCTGCGGTTGGCATAGAGCGGTTTGTTCTCGACGACGGCTGGTTTGCTGGTCGCAACGATGACACGTCCTCGCTTGGCGATTGGTGGACCGATACAGCGAAATACCCGAACGGCCTGCGGCCGCTGGCAGAGCATGTGACTGGCCTTGGTATGGAGTTTGGCCTGTGGGTGGAACCAGAGATGGTGAACCCCGACAGTGCGCTATATCGCGCGCATCCCGATTGGGCGCTGGCAACGCCGGGGCGACCCGGCATCACGGCGCGTAACCAGCTGGTGCTCGATATGGCAAAGCCAGAGGTCAGCGATTATCTGTTTGATAAGATCGCCGCTCTGCTGAAAGACTTGCCGATAACTTATTTGAAATGGGACCATAATCGCGACCTGACAACTGCGGGTGCCCAGCCGCGCTATCACAAGCAAGTTGAGGCGGCGTATGCATTGATGGCCCGTCTGCGCGCCGCCTTTCCGCATGTCGAAATCGAAGCATGCGCGGGGGGTGGCGGACGGATTGATGCAGGGATCATCCGGCACACACATCGGTTTTGGACCAGCGATAACATTGATGCGGTCAGCCGTGTTTCCATCCAGCGCGGCTTTTTGCAGTTCATGCCGCCAGAGGTAATGGGGTCGCATATCGGCGCATCGCCCGCCCATGCAACCGGACGCAGCCAGTCGATGGATTTCAGAGGAGCTGTGGCATTGCCGGGGCATTTCGGGGTCGAGCTGGATGTCCGCAAACTGGACGAGCGTGACCGAACGAAACTGGCCGAGTGGATAGCAACATATAAGGCTCACCGCGACCGGATGCATCACGGCAAAGTCTGGCAGGGCGATGGTGATGACGGTCTGCTGTGGCAAGCGCATGGTGATGCAGATGGCATATTGTTGTTTGTATATCGTGTCGCGCCGCAATCCCATCGGCATGCGCCCCTGGTGCGGCTATCGATGCTGGATCCAAAGCGCCGCTATGGGATCGATGGCATTGAATATGGCGGTGCTTGGCTTGTTCAACACGGCCTTTCACTGCCACCACTGAAGGCAGAGACCAGCCTGATGATCGAAGTGACGGCGCTATGAGTTTTGACCCAGCAGAACATCCGCATCAGCGTTTTGATCCATTAAGCGGCCGCTGGTGCCTTGTGTCACCGCATCGCGCCAAACGCCCTTGGCTGGGACAGCGCGATGAGCCTAATGTTGATGCACCGCTGGCCTATGATCCTGATTGCTATCTATGCGCGGGCAATGCTCGCACGTCCGGGCATGTTAATCCCGCCTATGAAGGATGCTTTGTTTTCGACAATGATTTCCCAGCATTGCTTGAAGATACGCCTGCGCCAACCGAGATTGATCCGCTATTCCAGATTTCCAGTGCGCGTGGGACGACACGAGTGATTTGCTACTCATCCGATCACAGCAAGACTCTGGCGGAGCTGGATACAGGCCAGATTAGTGGCATCATCGATACGTGGCGCGATGAGGCGACGGCGCTGGGCGAACGCTATCGCTATGTGCAGATTTTTGAGAATAAGGGCGCTCAGATGGGATGCTCCAATCCGCATCCTCACGGACAAGTCTGGGCCACCGATTTCTTGCCCGATGCCATAGTGACCGAATGCCAGACGCAATCGGATTGGTTGAACGTGCATGGAGAGCCTATGTTGCTGCAATTGGCAGCGCGCGAGGCAGGTGGGCCGCGGGTGATAGTAGAAAGCGAGCACTGGCTGGCGATTGTGCCGTGGTGGGCGCAATGGCCGTTTGAAACTTTGCTGCTGCCGCGTTTTGCCGTTGGCAGGCTGCCTGATTTGACACCAGCACAGCAGCACGATCTTGCGCAGGTTTTGAAAGAACTCACTGTCCGCTACGACAATCTGTTTGAGACCAGCTTTCCCTATTCCTTTGGTTGGCACGGTGCGCCGACCGACGGCGATGCGCATGCTGGCTTTCAACTCCACGCGCATTTCTATCCGCCGTTGCTGCGTTCCGCCTCGGTGCGTAAATTCATGGTTGGCTATGAAATGCTGGCCGAGGCGCAGCGCGATTTGACACCTGAGCAAGCGGCGGAAAAGCTGCGCGCCGTGTCGCCGATACATTACCGCGAGGGTGCATGATCGACGCAATCAATACCCTGTTTCGCGATAGCTTTGGTGCATCGCCGACACTGATCACGCGGGCGCCCGGGCGGGTGAACCTCATCGGTGAGCATACTGATTACAATGATGGCTTTGTGCTGCCCTGTGCGATTTCCAAACAGACGATGGTTGCGGTGCGTCCGCGTGACGACGGGATGGTCAACATCATCGCTGGTGATTTGAACAGCGCGAGCACAAGTTTTGATCTTGGCGTGCCGATCCTGACGGATGCTGCTGCGCCATGGTCCAACTATGTGCGGGGCATGGCCAGCCTGTTGCAGGCCGAGGGGCTGGAGTTTCCCGGCGTCGATATGGCGATCCATGGCGATATGCCACAAGGGGCCGGGCTCTCTTCGTCAGCCGCACTTGAGAACGCGTCGGGTCTTGCCTTTGCGGCGCTTGCCGGGCAGCCTGATTTTGACCGCACCCGCCTTGCGCAAGTTGGTCAGCGCACAGAGCATGAATTCGCCGGATGCAAATGCGGGATTATGGATCAACTGGTCAGCGCGCGGGCAGAGGCTGGCTCGGCGCTACTGATTGATTGCCGCAGTCTTGAGGTAACGCCCGTCGCAATCCCCGATGATATCGCCATCCTGATCGTGCATTCGGGCATCAGTCGCGGGCTGGTTGACGGTGAGTATAATGCGCGGCGGGCACAATGTGAGGCAGCGGCGGCGCATTACGGCGTAGCTGCTTTACGCGATCTGGCGACGCTGCCCGCACAAGGCAGCTTAAACGCTGTTGCATGGCGGCGGGCGCGGCATGTTGTGACTGAAAATGCCAGAACTCTGGGGGCTGCGGAGGCTTTGCAGGCAAATGATCTTGCCAGCCTGGGCCAGCTAATGGCCGCATCCCACAGTTCAATGCGCGATGATTTTGAAATCACCACGCCAGCGATCGACTGGCTGGTTGCCATTCTGGCCAACGCGATCGGTGATGCAGGAGGGGCTCGGATGACGGGTGGCGGCTTTGGCGGTGCAGTTGTTGCGCTGGTCGCTAAGGGCCGTCTTGATGCTGCGATTGATGCGGTTCGTCAGCATTATCGCACGCCTGACGGTCATCCGGCTGAAATCATGGTGGAACAGCCAAAGGCTGGTGCTTCTCTGATCCTGTGACGCTTTGCGTTGCTAACGCTCTCATTTGCGCATGACCAGTTTTTGCAATCGATTGTCGTTTTTGCTGGAAAATGTTGATTCCGGCGTTAAGAGCGGTGTGAGTGAAGGGTCAGGGAGCACCGCAGTGAATTTCGAGGCGTCGAAAAATGGAACGACGCGCTGGACCGCAGAGCATGTCGCGGGTCTGGCGGACGCCGCGATTCCGCAGATACCTGTCATCGAAGCCTCTGACGTTAAGCCTGCCATTCCCGGCTTTATGCTTTGGGATTTATGGCCGGTGCAGCTTTATGATGGCTCAACGGTCATAGTCGATGGCTGGGAAATCTGGGTTATCATGTGCGCGGCGGACGATCTGCATCCTGATGCCCGCCACGATGTCGCCCGGCTTCGACTGGCGATGTTCAGGGCAGGCGAATGGCGCGATTGCGGTTATCTGCTGCCTGATCACTTAAACCCCGGTGCGCGTGAATGGGCGGGCTCGACCGTTTACGATCCGGCAACGGGTGCGCTGACGCTGTTCTACACAGCAACCGGACGGCGCGGCGAAACGAAGCTGTCATTCGAACAGCGACTGTTTCAGACTACTGGCCGGTTAGTCATCGACACTGACGCGGTCAGTGCCAGCGGCTGGTCCGAACCGTTTGAAAATGTCGTCAGCGATAACGATCATTATCTGGTTGCCGATGAGTCTGTCGGACGACCTGGCTTCATCAAAGGATTTCGCGACCCGTTTCACTTCCGCGATCCCGCAGATGGCAGGGATTACTTGCTGTTTACCGCCTCGTTGAAAGCCTCGACAAGCGAGTATAATGGTGTGATTGGAATTGCTCGCGCCGATGGCGCTGGTTTTGAAGACTGGCAAATTCTACCGCCGCTGATCTCGGCCGACGGGATCAATAACGAGATGGAGCGTCCTGTCCTGCGTGTGCAGGATGGCCGTTATTATGTCTTTTGGTCAACGCATACATCCACCTTCACACCCGGCGGGCCGACTGGACCTGAGGGTCTTTACGCTATGGTTGCGGACACGCTGTTCGGGCCGTATCGGCCGATGAACGGTACCGGGCTTGTTGCGGCCAATCCGGTCGCTGAACCTCTTCAAACATATAGCTGGTGGGTCACGCGCGATCTTGAGGTTGCAGGCTTTGTCGACCATTGGGGCCTTAAGGGCCGCAGCCTGACTGAAAATCCCGATCTTGTTATTACCCAGTTTGGTGGCACGCCAGCACCCCGATTCCGCATTGCACTTGATGGCGATACGTCACACATAATCTCGTCATGAACACGGCGCGTTATGGATTGGTCGAGGCAGGCGGCACGAAATTCGTGCTTGGTGTTGCAACTGACAAAGACACTATCGAGGCAACCACGCGGATCGATACCACCACACCTGAAGAAACGATCGGCGCAATGCTCGATTGGTTTCGTGAGCACGGCGAGCTTGATGCGATCGGCGTTGCCAGCTTTGGTCCGTTGGACCTAGATCGATTTTCGCCATATTGGGGGCATATCGGCCAGACGCCAAAGCCGCATTGGAGCGGGGCGGATATTGCGGGCCCATTGCAACAGGCCTTTGGCTGTCCCGTTGCCATCGACACTGACGTTAATGGTGCCGCACTTGCCGAATATCATTGGGGTGCAGGGCAGGGGCATCGGTCGATGCTGTATTTCACTATCGGCACAGGTATTGGCGGTGGTGCGGTTGTGAATGGCAAGATACTGCAGGGGTTGGGCCATCCGGAAATGGGCCATATCCGTTTGCCGCGTCATCCCGATGATACAGAGTTTAACGGTAGCTGCCCGTTCCACGGAGACTGTCTTGAAGGACTAGCCAGCGGCCCGGCGATAAAAGCGCGCTGGGGAATGTCGCTGTCAGAGCTGCCAGCGGACCATACTGCACATGATATCATCGCATTCTATGTCGCGCAGACTGTGGTGACGATGCAGGCAATATTTGCCCCAGGCCGGATTATCTTTGGCGGCGGCGTGATGGCAACACCCGGCTTAATCGACCGCGTGCGGCATCAGGCGGCAACTCTTGGCGGTGGCTATTTTAAGGGTGATCCGAGCGAGATCGTGGTTCTACCGGGCCTTGGCGATCACTCGGGATTACTGGGTGCGTTTGCGCTGACGCTAGGTTGAGTTCCGCTCAACCAGTTCAGGCTGCAATATCACTGAAGCTGTATCTTCACCCGCAATGCGTCGGAGCAGCATGTCGACAAGATTATTCGCACCTCCGGTGAGGTCTTGGCGAACAGTCGATAGCCGAGGGAAGGTATGCTCGGTTAATTCCAAGCCGTCATAGCCAATCACTTTGACATCATCTGGAACCGACAAGCCAAATTCGGCCAGTACACGTAACGTCGTCATTGCAATAACATCTGATGCAGCGATAATTCCCTGTGGCCGTTCAGCGGCAGAACCCAGGAACTTGGTGATGTCTGGATGTGCGGCCTCTGCCATCAGGTGCGCGGGGAAAACGGTAATTTCTCCGCTTAGCCCCGCCGCATCCATTGCATCGCGGCATCCTTGCAAGCGCAGTTCAAATTCCAAAGCGTTCGGGTCGCCAAAAAAGGCAAGACGCTCGCAGCCGCGCTTTATCAAATGCGCCGCGGCCAATTCCCCACCTAAACGGTTGTCTGATCCTACCGAGCAATGCACTTGCCCGGCACTATGACCACCCCACACAACAAGTGGACGGTAACGACTGGCAACCTTGTCAAGCACTGCCGCCTGATCCGATTGGCCAATCACGATTGTGCCATCAACCCGGCCCGAATCGACAAAACGGTTAAGCCAGTCTTCATCGGTCGGGATGACGCGTGATAGAACCAGGTCATACCCTTTTTCAGTCAACGCATCTGCCAAAAGGCCCAGCATTGTAATAAAGAACGGATCTGAAATATGCTGTCCGGTTTCATGACCCAGTGGAATGACGACCCCGATTGCGCCGGTTTTTTGGATGCGCAGATTGCGTGCCATGATGTTAGGCCGAAAATCATGTTCGCGGGCGAGTGCTTTGATGCGGTCGCGGGTCTTTTGGCTAATCAGGCCGGTGTCCGATAATGCGCGCGACACAGTACCCGGAGAGACGCCGGCGATCTTTGCCAAGTCGCTTATATTTCTGACGCGTGTTTTATCGTTCACTTGGCTGTGTCCCCAAAGCGCAATGACCGGCTTTGCAATCGCTTGTTCAGCCAATTTTTCGGGAACGCAACAAAAAATGCGGCTTTCATGCAACAGTATCGCAAAATGTAGCTTTGTTAATGTAACGACTTGCAATTGCAATCGATTGCATGATACATCGCAATCGATTGCTAATCCGCAGAGATTTTTGCAATTTAGGAACAGCCTGTAAAACGGGCATTTTAGGGGAGGTCCCATGAAGAAATACGAACTCAAAAGCGTTGCGTCGCTGACCGCGATTGCATTGCTTAGCATTGCCGCTCCCGCCTATGCGCAGGATGAAGCTGCTGCCGACGAAACATTTGAGAATGAAGAGATTATCGTGACCGGCGTTGTTTCTTCGGCTGGTAAAAACAAGATTGATACATCAATCTCTGTTTCATCGTTGGGTGCTGATGCTATCGCTGATGCTAATCCAACCAACCTTGCCGAAGTGTTCCGTCAATTGCCGGGCATTCGTTCGGAAAGTTCATCAGGCGGTGGTAACTCGAACATCAACGTTCGCGGTATTCCAATTTCAACCGGCGGTGCGAAGTTCCTTTCGCTACAAGAAGATGGTCTGCCTATCCTTTTGTTCGGTGATCATCTCTTTGCGCCTGCGGATGGCTTTTACAAATCAGATGCAACGCTGGCACGGGTAGAATCCGTTCGTGGTGGTACAGCCTCAACGCTCACAACCAACGGCCCGGGCGGTATCATCAACCTGATCGGCAAAACTGGCAAAGAAGGCGGCGGTTCTGTTGCTTTTGGAATTGGTATTGATCACAAAGACTATCGCGTCGATGCCGAATATGGCGCCCGTTTGGCGGATGATTTGTATTTCCATGTTGGTGGACATTACCAACAAGGCGGCGACTATCGCGATTCTGGATATAGCCCAGTTTCTGGCGGCCAAATCCGCCTTAGCCTGACCAAAGAATTTGACGCTGGCTTTGTCCGTTTAACAGGCAAAATCATCGACAAAAAAGAACAAGCATATTTCCCGCAGCTCGTTTCGCGGACAGGTAATGCGACAAGCGGTGTTGTCGGCACGCGCCTTGGCAATTTCGATGCAGCCAATCAAAGCCTTTACAGCAACCTGACCAGAAATGGTCTTGGGGTGAATGGTCGCAACCAGCTTGAGCCTTATGATGCTGCGGATGGTTTGAACCACCAAGTAAAATCCATTGGCCTGGAAACACGGTTCGACCTTGGCGGCGGTACCGAGCTGTCAACTAAGACCCGTTATCAGGACATTTCTGGTAAGTTTCTTGGCTTCTTTACCTATGGCGCATTGAACGCTGCCTCGCTTGCCGGTTCGACCTATTTCAACGGGCCGAATGCTGGCGTTGCTGTAACCGCTGCGAACTTGCCTAATGGTTTGGCATCGGATGTTGCTGTGTTTGACGTCAATCTTGATGACAATAGCAATTTTGCCAATGACATCCGCCTTTCTAAATCGTTTGAAATTGGTGGCGGTTCGACCTTGGATCTGACCGCTGGTCATTTCTTCATGAGCCAGCAGTTCAAGCAGGATTGGCATTGGTCGCGGATTGTTACCACGACGGAAAACAATGCCGCTCTGATCAGTGTTCCGGGCTCGATCAATGGTCTTGCCGGCGTCAATCAGGCGTTTGGTTGGGATGGATCAAACCGTAACTATGATCTGGAGGCAGAAGTCAGCTCTCCATTTGCGGCGTTAGCCTTCAAAACAGGTGGTCTGAGTTTTGACGCAAGCATTCGTTATGACAGAATGAGTCAAAATGGCATTCGTACTGCAGGTGCGGGCGCCCCATTCGACCTCAATGGCAGCGGAACAATTACAGGTTCCGAGGCTACCGTGTCGCTGAATACGGGCAGAGTAGATGCGCGTGCCGACCTGAAAGCTGACAATTTTGCCTGGTCAGTCGGTGCAAACTATCTGATCGGTGATAACTTCTCACTATTCGGCCGTGCATCAAGTGGTGCCTCGTTCAACTTTGACCGGGCACTCGACTTTGGTGTTCGTAATGCAAGTGGCGGTCTGCTTCCCGGCAGCGAGGGAGCCTATGTTGATACAGTCAAGCAATATGAAATTGGTTTCAAGGCGCAAGACTTAGCACTTGGCGGAGGTGATCTCGATTTCTACGGCACAGCATTCCTGTCAAAAACCGAAGAGTCGAACATAACGATTACGCCGCCAACCGGCCAAATCCGCAAATATGAAGCTAAAGGCCTTGAGCTTGAGGCGTATTACAAAAGCGGCGTGTTTAACCTTTATGCAACCACAACCTATACCGATGCGGATATCAAAGATGCCCGGAATTCGGCAGGCGTCGTAAATGCAGCACTGATTGGCAACCGTCCGCAACGTCAGGCAAAACTGATCTGGGCCATTACGCCTAGCTTGGACTTTGACCGGTTCCGGGTATCGGCAAGCTGGATCGGCACAAGCAAGAGCTTTGCCAATGATGCCAATACGCTGACGCAAAAGGGCTATTCAGTCGTTCACCTTAGCGGTGCTGTAAACTTGACCGATAATCTTGAATTCTCGCTCAACGTAAACAACCTGTTTGATAAGGCAGGGATTACAGAATCTGCAAATGACGGCCGCGAGTCACTTTTGGCAAGCGCGCCCAACACGGTAACGATCGGACGTTCCATTCAGGGCCGCACGATTGGTGGAAATATCCGGTTCAAATTCTAATTGAACTGCAGAAAAAGAAATGGCGTCCGCACTTGCGGGCGCCATTTTTTTGTGCTCAGGAAATATACTCTGAACGTTCTACAGCTGCTGCAATGCAGAGAAATAGGCAGCATTGGCAACGGTATCACGCACCACAAGGTCGCGTAATTTGGACCGCCGCTGCGATAGCCCTTGCATCATAACGCCAATCTGCGGGCTTGGCACAGTCGCCGGATTCTCGGCACTCGGCAGCCCCATGCCATAAAGCACAAATTTGTAATTTGTCGCAGAAAAGCACTGGGTGGTGCTGTTGAAATCATAGACGCTGGGGACAGCAGCGCGCCATGTTGAAAGATTGTCCTGCAGTGATTTCGGGATTGTTGCAGGATCGCAGTTATCGCGCCAGAATGCGGTGTCGCGGCGCTTTGACAGGCAATAATGCATCTTTAGGAAATCGGCGATGTTGGTGTAGTGATTGTGCAATATCCGGTTGTAACTAGCCTGTGGCTGCGCCCCTGATACATAGCGCGGCACAAATTCCAGCATTGCCCAGTTTGCCATTTCAATCAGATAAATGCCGGTCGATTCCAGCGGTTCCAAAAATCCGCTCGACAACCCAATCGCGACGCAATTGCCGCGCCATTGCTGGTCATGATAGCCAATGCGCATATTCAACTGGCGCGTTTCCAGCGTCTCGACAGGCTGTTTCACATAGGCTGCAAGCTCGGCCTTTGCGGCTTCATCATCGATATACCGCGAACTATAGACATGCCCCACGCCGCGGCGATCCTGTAGCGCAATGTCCCATATCCAGCCTGCGCTTTGTGCGGTCGATTTGGTATAGCCGATGACATCGGAAAGGCTTTTGTTTTCCACTCGCGTCACAACGGCGCGGTCAACGAACAAGATGTCAGACAGGCTGTTAAAGCCGTTTTGCTTATCCGAATTGATCAGCCTTGCGGCAAAGCCGGTGCAATCAACAAAGATATCGGCGCGGATCTGTTCACCATTATCAAGATGGATTGAGGCTATGTCGTCACCCTGCCGGTCCACTTCCAAAACCTTTTGCACTTTGTGGCAGGCGCCGCGTTCCTTGCTTAAATCTTTCAGGAACTGCGCAAGCTTGCCGGCATCAAGATGATAGGCATAGGCAAGCGCGCCGTCATAGGGCGCATCGGAAAATCCCTTTGGCGCTTGGCCGCGCCGGGCAATTTCGGCCTGCACTGAAAACTGTTCGGCATAGGCCGCGCGCTGTTCTTGCGGCAATTGCAGCCATTGCCATGTTGCATCTTTTCCGCCGACCATGATCTGGTCGCCAAAGGGATGAAAATAGCTATTGTCCGCATCATCATCGGAGCCACCGACCTTTGGCTCGCTGCGCCAGTTGATGAATTCTATGCCATGCTTGAATGTTGCGCCGCAGGTTTTCAGGAACACGTGCTCTTCAATACCACACGCCGCAAGCGTCTGTCGGATAGACGGAATGGTCGCTTCTCCGACACCCACGGTCGGGATATCCTCTGCCTCGATCACAGTGATTTCAACGTGCCGGTTTATGGTTTGCGGCAGCTGGTTTTGCAAAAATGCGGCCGTCAACCAGCCCGCCGTTCCACCGCCGACAATAACGATTGTCAAAGGATCACCGGCTGCAATTTTGCTGTGATTATTCACGTGTCTCGATCCCTTGAGCGTGAAATTCTGGATTGCACAAAACGTTAATCCGACACGCGTTGATTCTAAAAATCAGCTTTAAACCAATCAGCTAACCGCGTCGAGTTCCCTTAGGGCGTAGCCGGTGCGTATTTAGCGAGCTATCGGCATATAAGGCTTAGTCACAAGTTGAAGTCAAATCGGATGTGGCTCTTTCAGTAGCAAACTGCTTGACGTTTACGTAAAGGTTAGATCTATTCGCCGAGTAACAGAATCCGGGAGAGAAACTATGTCCGCCCCATTACCAGCCACCGTCGAAATCACCAACGACATCGCCCTGATCCGTATGGATGACGGCAAAGCCAACGCCATCAATTTTGAGATGATTGCCGCACTAAACGCTGCACTCGATACGGCAGAGGCCGAGGCGAAAGCGATAGTGCTTGCAGGCCGCGACGGCCGCTTTTCCGGCGGGTTTGATCTGAATGCCTTTGCCAGCCTTGGCGGTGACGGCGTGTATAAACTGCTTGATGCGGGTGCTGAATTGCTAGTCCGGCTTTATGGGAACCCGCTGCCGGTGGTCGCCGCTTGCACTGGCCATGCAATCGCGATGGGCGTGTTCATCCTTGGCGCATGCGACACGCGCGTGGGCGCGGCGGGAGAATATAAAATTGGCGCGAATGAAGCGGTGACGGGTATGAACCTGCCGATCTTTGCGCTTGAGCTATCGCGCGACAGGCTGGCACCGACCCATCTGACCCGCGCAACGGTGCAGGGATTTATCTATGATCCGGCGGGCGCGATTGAGGCGGGCTATCTGGACATGGCAGTCGCGCCAGATAAGGTGGAGGCAACTGCGATGGGTATCGCAGCACAACTTGCGATGCTACCGGGCGGATCCTATGCGTGGAACAAAAATGCGTTGCGCAAGGGAACGCTCGACCGGATCAAGGCAAGCTTGGGCGCGCATCATAAGGTCTAAGACGCAGACTTGATTGTTTCGGCGATCATGTTATAACACCTGTATGAACATGACTGTTAAAATCTCAAAAATCGGCAATTCAGCAGGAATTCTCTTGTCTAAAGAACTGTTGGCGCATCTTGATGCCAACATTGGCGAAACATTGACCTTGGCCAAAACGCCCAATGGCTATGAACTGCGGCCATTGGATAATGATTTCGACAGCCAGATGGCGGCTGCGCGTGACGTGATGGCCCGGCGCAAGCGCGCTTTGCGCGAACTCGCAAAATAACACCGTGGCGCAGAAATGGATCCGGGTCACGCTCGACGTGGCTCTTGCTGCGCATGGTGAGCAAATTGCCGAACACGGTGGTGGCGAAGGCGTGCGCGACGCGACCCTGCTGGAAAGCGCAATAGCGCGCCCGCAAAATCTTGCGGCCTATGGCGAACCAGAGGCATCCGCTCTGGCCGCCGCCTATGCTTATGGCATTGCGCGCAACCACCCTTTTGTAGACGGCAATAAACGCACTGCTGCGGTAGTGAGCGAAACTTTTCTGATGCTCAATGGCTATGAACTAACCGCAACTGACGCAGAGTTGGTGGTGGCATTTGTAGACTTGGCAGCGGGCGAGTTGAGCGAGTTGGAACTGGAGGCATGGTTTCGGGAGTTTGTACGCGCGGCTGAGTAATGCTTCTCCTGAATGATAGGTTATGGGCTTTCTTTGTGCCTTCGTGTGAGATTATGCAGTCGGACGCTGTGTTATTTGTTTCACACGAAGCCACGAAGGCACAAAGGAGGGGCAGACACTTAGTATTGCGTCCCCAAAACTTAAGTGCATTTTCACCGTTATTGCATATCCCTATGTGGAAGAGGGATTTGTCATTTTCGCTGCATCTTCCGGATAGCTGAGGTGCACGAAGTCCTTGAACTTGTAGTGATCTTTGATCTTCGCGCTCAATCGCGGGCTTGTTGATCTAGAAAGCGTAGTCAGTTCCGGTACACTCTTGATCAGCGATTTTGCAAAGCTGTCTAAATTCAGCAGAGTAGGACCAATTGCGGCCATTTGCTCCTGAGTAGCCTCGAACGTAACCACATTCCCATTGATTTGCTTGGCAAGTCCGCTGTCGGCAATTTTCTGTCGCAGATTCGTAATCTGCTCCAACGTGCTGGTGACGATCCGATGCCCAGCTTCCAGCTCCATCAAATCCATAGTCAGCTGCTGGTCTTTCATGCTGGCTACCAATGCCAACTCTTCCGCAGAAAACACAATTTCAGCGTCTGAGAATCCAAAGAAATCCAAAAGTCTTGGCCAACTTGGTTCTTGCTCATCAAGCTGATCAAGTTTGCCAAAACAGGTTTTGAGATGTTCTTGGGCCTGTTCTAAATCGTTCGAAAGGCGGACGAGCTTGAAAAAGAGTGCGTAGGCACGGCCTTGATTTAATTCCTTCAATCGGCGCTTGTCGAACAAGCGAGTTGTGAGAAACGAAATCGAACCCCCGATAATAACGCCTGCGAGTGCGCTAACGGGTTGAGCCCAATTAAATGCGCTTTGGCACAACTCAAGCGTAGCACCCGTCATCTACTGTCCCCTTAAATCAACGATCCAGTGCAGCTAGCCTTTGGTCAACCCCGAACAACTCTCAGTCACCCAATCCAGCACATCCCCCTCCAACTGCGGGCCAACAATCTCCAACACCCGTGCGTGGTAAGCATCCCACCAGCGCAGTTCATCGCGGGTCAGCAAATCCGTATCCACCAAGCTCTTGTCAATCGGCGCCCAAGTCAGGTTCTCAAACCCGAAATACCGCCCTTCTGCGCCTGCGATCTCGCGTTCTTCTACCAGCACAAGGTTCTCGATCCGGATGCCGTATTCGCCGGCTTTGTAATAGCCGGGTTCGTTGGAGATAATCATGCCGGGCAGCAGCGGCTCGTCGGTGCCTGCTTGGCTGCCGGTGAACTTGGCGATCCGCTGTGGTCCTTCGTGCACCGCCAAGAAACTGCCGACGCCGTGGCCGGTGCCATGGGCGTAGTCGAGACCTGCTTGCCACAAAGGCGCGCGGGCGAGGCTGTCGAGTTGTGCACCGCGGGTTCCTTCGGGGAAGGTCGCCAGCGCAATCGCGATATGGCCTTTTAGCACGCGGGTGAAGCGGTCTTTCATTTCCGCTGTTGGCTCACCCGGCCCGACCCAGATGGTGCGGGTGACGTCGGTTGTGCCGTCCAGATATTGTCCGCCGCTATCGACCAGATAGATGCTGTTTGGCTCGATACTGCGGTTGCTGGCTTCGTCGACTTTGTAATGGCAATGCGCGCCATTGGGGCCGGTGGCAGAGATGGTGTCAAAGCTTAAATCTTTCAGCATCCCTGTGTCTTCGCGAAAGGCTTGCAGTCTGGCCGCAGCCGACAATTCGTCCAGCCCGCCTTTATGCGCGGTTTCGCTCATCCAGTGCAGGAAGCGTGAAAGCGCAGCGCCATCGCGGGCTTGTGCAGCGCGGTGGCCCGCTTGTTCGACGACATTCTTTTGCGCTTTTGGCAAAATTGTGGGGTCGCGGGTTTCGACGATGGTGGCCCCGCCGTCCTTTAACGCCCCAAAGATTGCAGCAACCGACCGGTCAGGATCCACCGCAATGCGCTTTCCGGCCATCGCCTTTAGCTGCGGCACAAACTCATGCGGCTCGCGGATGCGGACAGCATTACCCAGATGCGCGCGGACAGCATCGTCGACCTTTTCAGGGGCAACAAACAGATCGGCTGTGCCATCGGCATGGGCGAGAACAAAGCTCAATGCCACCGGCGTGCGCGACACATCGGCCCCGCGCACATTCAGCAGCCACGCAACGGAATCGAGTGCGGCGACAACGGTGCTATCCAAATTATTCGCGGTCAACCATTCGGCGACTTGTCCGCGTTTCTCGGCACTGTTCTGCCCGGCATAGCGGTCCTCATGCACCACCAACCGCGCATCGCTTTTCGCCGGCTGGTCATCCCATACCTGATCAATCGGATTGTGCGAGACAGGGACCAGTTCTGCACCCTTGGCTGCGAGTGCTTTGGTCGCACTTTCCACCCAGCCTTTGGTATGCACCCATGGGTCATAGCCGATCCGCCCGCCTTCATTAGTATGCACCTTTAGCCATTCGGAAATGCTGGTTTCAGGAACGCCAACATATTGCCAATGCGCACCATCCACTTGTTCGCGCACTTGCAAGGTATAGCGCCCGTCGGTGAAGATTGCGGCTTCCTCTGACAAGACAACCGCGCTGCCCGCCGACCCGCCAAAGCCTGTTAGCCAGCCCAGGCGCTGCGCATATTCGCCGACATATTCAGACATATGTTCATCGCAAATCGGGACGACAAAGCCGTCGAGACGATCAGCTTTCAATTGTTCGCGCAGGGCGGCAAGGCGGGC
>JAAFIB010000034.1 GCA_013297725.1 Sphingomonadales bacterium | reverse complement strand
CCGTTATTGCCGCGCTGAGCGCCGCCAACTACGTCCGCATTGGATGCCAGATTATCTAGGCCGTTACCGTTGCTTGAGAGAAAACTGATCAGTTGTTCTGGGCTATTAATGCCTTCCCGCGAAAATTCCTCACTGGTCAGAACCTGAAGTGGCAGCGAGCTATCATTAGGGTCACGCTTAATCCGCGATCCAGTGACGACAATGGGCTTGCCTTCATCGGTGGCAGTTGTTTCTGTAGTTTCTGGCGCAGCATCCTGAGCAAAGGCAGGCATCGCCAAAATGCTTGCCGATAAGCATAAGGTAAGCTTGGTGATTTTCATGATAGTCTCCCTGATTGTTGAGCAGGATACTACGCATTAAATACGACGCTCCGCTCTATTAAACACAGGCTAGCAAGCGCATTTGGGATTGGCAAATGACAATTTGACCGGACAAATTGTTGTTATGATCTGGTTTTACAAAAAAATGAGCGCACTGGATTTGCGCAAAAACCGCAGAATTGAGTCACTTTTTGCCCCAGACATAGCTTGCGACTCGCGGGTTTCTGCGTGTTAAGACGAAATTAACCTTTTCAGTTCATCTCTCTTATGGTTAATAAAGCCGTTGGCGGTTCGGGATCGTTCCCAAACAGTCATCGGGGGTTGCAATAAGCAAAGAGGGACCGGCCGCATGCGCGTGTTGTTGATTGAAGACGAGCCAACTACGGCGAAAGCCATTGAGATGATGCTCGCGACTGAAGGGTTTAATGTCTATACGACTGACCTGGGCGAAGAAGGCCTCGATCTGGGTAAGCTGTATGATTATGACATCATTCTGCTCGACCTGAATCTGCCGGATATGCACGGCTATGATGTGCTGAAAAAGCTCCGCGTTGCTAAGGTGCAGACGCCAGTGCTTATCCTTTCGGGCATTTCGGAAATGGATTCCAAGGTTCGCAGCTTTGGCTTTGGCGCGGACGATTATGTCACCAAGCCTTTCCATCGCGAAGAACTCGTTGCCCGCATTCATGCAGTTGTGCGCCGTTCAAAAGGTCACAGCCAATCGGTGATCCGTACTGGCAAGCTGGCGGTTAACCTTGATGCCAAGACCGTTGAAGTTGATGGCGCCCGTGTTCACCTGACCGGTAAAGAATATGCGATGCTTGAATTGCTGTCGCTGCGCAAAGGCACGACGCTGACCAAGGAAATGTTCCTGAACCATCTGTATGGCGGCATGGACGAGCCTGAATTGAAAATCATTGACGTCTTCATCTGTAAGCTGCGCAAGAAATTGTCGCTGGCATGCATGGGTGAAAACTATATCGAAACCGTCTGGGGCCGCGGCTATGTGCTGCGCGATCTTGAGGACGAGTCAGAGCATCAACAAGTCGCCTAAAATTCCTGTTAATTCACCTAGCACATTTGAAAGGGCGGTATCCGGGAAATCGGATGCCGCCTTTTCACGTTCAGGTCTGAAGATACCAACGTTCACCGCCTTCTAGGCAGATAGCAGTCAGAGTTCCGCTGGCATAAGCGCCAGTATCAATGCCGATCCGAGAGCCGCGTTCTTCAACCTCGGCATAGATCGTGTGACCAAACACAATCACTTTTTCCAAATCGCCGCGATGGTCGGTGAACTCTTCGCGAATCCAGCGTAGGTCGCTGCGCTTCTGTTCCGACAAGGCAACGCCCGGCCGGATGCCGGCATGGACAAAGGCGTAATCGCCGATGACGATCTGGTCCTCAAAGCTTTCTAAAAACGCCAAATGCGATTCGGGGACTAGGCTGGGCAATCGCTCTGCTAGTTCGTCCAAGCTTAGCGCCAGATATTCGGACCGCCGGATTGGATAGCTTTGCAAGGTCGCGTCGCCGCCGATTTTCAGAAAAAAGCGAAGCGTTTTGGTGTCGCCGCTGCGGCAGGCTTTGACGAAAATTTCTTCGTGATTACCCAGCAGAAACCGGACCTTTCGGCCCGATGCCCGCAAAGCCATGGCCGTTTCAATAACGCCTGCACTGTCCGCGCCCCGATCCACCAGATCGCCCAAAAAGATGATCTGCGTATCGGCGGGGCCGCGGCGCGCGTTGTCTTGGTCAATCTGTGCGAGCAACAACTGCAACAGATCATTACGCCCATGCACATCGCCAATGGCATAGACGCGCACGCCGTCTGGCACCCGCGCGGTATCGAGCGGGCGAGCATTTGATGTGCGTTTGAACAGGCGGCCAAGCATAGAGCGGCGCATATAGGGGCGAGTGCAGTTATAGGGAAGGGGTCAGCTGTTGAGTCATCCCGATTGCCTGTTAAGGTTGGTCGAATGAAGCGATTTGCGATTATCTGGGACAGCATGACTGGCGGGTCAGAGGCTTTAGCGCTTGCGGTTTCACAAGGTGCGTACGGGCGCGCACATGGAAACGCCGATGTTGACGTGCAGTTAGTTGCAGCGCGTGATGCTGTGGCCAGCGATGTGCTGGATGCGGACGGCTATCTCTTCGTTTTCCCTGAAAACCTTGCGGCGATCAGCGGTGTTATGAAGGCGTTCTTTGATCGAGCCTATTACCCGTGTCTTGGGCAAATCGAGGGGCGACCTTATGCCATCATTGTTTGCGCGGGCTCAGATGGCAACAATGCTGTGCGTCAAGCCGAACGTATTGCGACCGGCTGGCGGCTGAAAAAGGTGGCGGACAGCATCATCGTGTGCACCCATGCGCAAACGCCAGAGGCGATATTGGCAACTAAAGTGATCCGGCAGGAAGACCTAAGGATCGCCCGCGATCTTGGCGCAGCTATGGCAGAGGGCTTAGCGTTAGGCGTGTTCTAACGCGCGCCATGCTCGCTTTTTACCCAGCGCACCGTGCCTGACGATGCGCGCATCACGACGCTTTCGGTGGTCAATTTGCCATCGCGGCTGCGTTTTACGCCTGCAAGCAACGAACCATGCGTCACACCGGTTGCGGCAAAGATGCAGTCGCCCTTGGCCAGTTCTTCAAGGTCATAAATCTTGTCCAGATCCTCGATGCCCCATTTGCGCGCGCGCAGACGTTCATCATCGTTGCGGAACAACAATCGCCCTTTGAATTGGCCACCGACACAGCGCAGCGCCGCTGCTGCCAATACGCCTTCTGGTGCGCCGCCAGAACCCATATAGATGTCGATTGTCGTATCAGGATTGGTCGTTGCAATCACGCCAGCCACGTCACCATCGGGGATCAGCATGATGCCGCAACCTAGCTCGCGCAGTTCGGCGATCAGTTTTTCATGACGCGGACGGTCCAAAACGCACACAATAATTTCGCCGGGCGACACGCCCTTTTCCTTGGCAACGGCCAAGACGTTTTCGCTTGGGCTTTTTTCCAGACTTATGATGCCTGCGGAATAGCCGGGGCCAACCGCAATCTTGTCCATATAAACATCGGGGGCATTCAACAGATTGCCTTCTTCGGCAACGGCGAGAACGGCGAGAGCATTGGGCCCAGCCTTTGCTGTAATAGTTGTGCCTTCAAGCGGATCGAGCGCGATATCGATTTTGGGGCCCGTGCCAATTTCAGAACCGACTTTCTCGCCGATAAACAGCATCGGTGCTTCGTCGCGTTCGCCTTCGCCGATGACAACTGTGCCGTCCATGGGCAGTTCGTTCAGCGCAGCGCGCATTGCTTCAACGGCTGCTGCATCAGCGGCCTTTTCGTCACCGCGACCGATCAGTCTGGCGGCAGCAATTGCGGCAGCTTCGGTGACACGCACCATTTCCAGCACCAATATGCGGTCGAGAATATCGCTTGAAGGCTGCATTTTATCTCCGTAATCACAAGATGTTGTTCGTCTCCTTGGGGAAGGTGCGAACATAATGGGGGAAGGTTCATCGAAGTTTGTCGCTTCGATAGGCAAGGAGTGCCCCTATGTCGAGAGCAGTGTTAGTCTTGTTTGCACTGCTTCTACAGTCTCCCTCTGCGCATGCGCAAACGCCCGGATTGATCGGACCCGTTGACACGATTGTCAAAAAAGGTGCCGACGGCGCTAAGCTGGAAGAGAAAAAGAAATGCCCTGAACCTGTGGAGGGTGAGGAGATTGTCGTCTGCGCCGAAGTCGATAATGGCGAGGACCAGTTGATCTTTGGCGATCAACGCGTTCCGGAAAGCTCTGGCGCTAACGCGAATGCAAATGCCGCGGCGTGTATTCCGGGGACAGGTTGTCAGGTACCGTTTTCGGGCGGGGTGACGATTGGCTTTGGCAAACGCCGCCCACCTGCAATTCTCTATGAGGAGTTTCTTCGCGGCCTGCCCGAACCCGACGCTATCGTTAAGGATGAGGCGCAGCCAGAGCCGGAAGAAGCCCTTGCTGCACCTGAATAGTGCGCCAGCCCTGATCTAAGCCTATTCCCCCAAAATGTGCATCACCATAGGTTCGCCCAGCAGGCAGGATGATCCGGACAGGGTTTTGAGTGTGGCATCGATGGCTGCTTCATGGCCTTCGTGCGTTACCATCGATATCAACGCGGATCCGTCGGTAATTTCGCGCTGGATAAGGCTTTCGATTGAAAGCCCTGCGTCACGCATGGCGGCGGCGATTTCGGCTAGCACGCCTGCACGGTCGGCGACCAGCATGCGTAAATAGGTTTGGCCAATACGGTGCGCCGCCGATGCACGCGGCAGGCTTTCCAGTTCGTTGGTCGGAACCGAAAATGCAGGGCCGGTTTCCTTGCGCGCGATATCAACCAGATCGGCTACGACTGCCGATGCCGTTGGCCGGTCGCCAGCACCTGCGCCTTGGAACAGCAATCGCCCGGAATAATTGCCCTCTGCAACCACAGCATTGGTTGCCCCCGTTACATTGGCGAGCGGATGCGACAGCGGAACGAGACAAGGATGCACACGCTGAAAAATCTGCGCGTTGCCGTTATTGCCATCAATTTCGGCAAATCCGATCAGGCGTATCCGATAGCCCAATGCCTGCGCCTGCGCGATATCGGCGGCAAGGATTTTGCGAATGCCGCGCACTTCAACACCGGCGAAATCGATTTTAGACCCAAAGCTGAGCGATGCCAAAATCGAGAGCTTGTGCGCTGCATCAACGCCGTCGATGTCAAAGCTGGGGTCAGCTTCGGCATAGCCCTTGGATTGAGCATCGGCCAGCACGTCGGCAAAGTCGCGGCCGTCACGCTCCATTGCTGACAGGATGAAATTGCACGTGCCGTTCAAGATGCCGTAAACTCGCTCGATACGGTTTGCTGCGGCCCCATCGCGCAAGCCCTGAATTACCGGAATACCGCCTGCGACAGCCGCTTCAAATTTAAGCGGAGCATTTTTGCTATCGGCCAAGGCGCCAAGCTCGGCACCGTGATGCGCGATCATGGCTTTATTGGCGGTGACTAACGCGCGGTTATTGCCAAGCGTCTCGCGCGCAAGCGTCAACGCAGGACCGTCTGATCCGCCGACCAGCTCGACAACAACATCAACATCGCCCGCTGTCGCTAGTTCGCCCATGTCATCGACCCAGCGGTAAGCTGACAGATCAACACCGCGATCTTTGGTACGGTCGCGTGCAGTGACAGCACTTATTTCAATCGGACGCCCCGCCCGCCGCGCAATCAGATCGCGATTCTCCTCGATCAGTTGAATTACGCCAGTGCCAACCGTGCCAAGACCGGCCAATCCTATTTTAAGCGGTGCGATGCGAAGAGGGTTTGTCATAAATGCCTGTTTGGATTGCGGGGATTAATCTTGGGTTGAAGCCGTCGCCTAAGCCAATTCGGGCGGCTTTGCTACCCTAAGCTTGCCGCTTTACGAACGCACCACTATAGCGCCCGGATGATGATAACACCGACTATATTGATCCTTGCGGGCAAACGCGACGGCACACTTGATCCGCTGGCAGAGCGCGCTGGCGTTACCCACAAATGCCGCGTTCCCATCATGGGTAAGCCATTGTTGCAATGGGTGGTCGAGGCGGTTGATCCTGCGTTTCCCGATGCGCGGGTGTTAATTTCGATTCACGATCCGGACGTTATTGCGGACCTGACCGGTGTAGTCGCCTTGAAAGCATCAGGACGGCTGATCTTGTGCAAAGCGCAGGCAGGGATCGTCGAAAGCGTTGAAGCCGCGATTGCCGCGGCAGGCGGCGAAAGCGCCTTTCCGTTGATGATCACAACAGCGGACAATGTGCTTGCCGAACCGGATTATCTGCGCGGTGTGCATGAAGCGGCGCTGGCCGGTGAAGGTGATGCAGTGGTGGTTCTTGCCACGCGCGAATCCATCCGCGCCGCGCATCCAGAGGGGCAGCGCAAGTTCTATGAATTCAGCGATGTCGCTGTTTCCAACTGCAATGTGTTTTGGCTGCGCAACAGTTCGGCACTCGCTGCGACAGAGGCATTCCGCCAGGGCGGGCAGTTTGCCAAGAACCGGGCGCGCATTGCAAAGGCCTTCGGGATTTGGAACCTGATCCGTTTCCGTTTCGGCTGGTCGTCACTTGATGGAGCATTCCGCGCTATATCCCGCCGGTTCGGTGTGCGCGTTGTACCGCACGTTACGCCCGACGGTGCATTTGCTATCGATGTCGATAACGAACGGACATACGCTATCGCAGAGCTGCTTTTGAAAGCGCGCAAAGGTTAAGCGCCTAATACTTAGCATTAGAATAGCAAATACTGGGCTGCGAAGGGCTGCGCGGGATTGATCGCTGTGTGCTTTGGCTGACATAGGCGAGGCTAAACTGCGTGATCGGATAACAAAGATGAAGACAACAGCCCGGGCGGTGGTGATTGGTGGTGGCGTGGTGGGCGTCAGCACGCTGTACCATCTTGCCAAAATGGGCTGGAGCGATCTTGTCCTGCTGGAACGTAAGGAGCTGACATCGGGCTCTACGTGGCATGCGGCAGGGCTATTGCCATTGTTCAATCTCAGCTATTCGGTGGGGAAGTTGCATCAATATTCGGTCGGGCTCTACCCCAGCTTAGAGGCAGAGACTGATCTTCACGCGGGCTTCTCGCAAGTTACCAATATCCGGCTGGCGACAACCAAGGACCGGATGGACGAGTATCATTATTATGCAGGCGTTGCGCGGACGATTGGCGTCAACGTCAACTTCCTGACGCCTGATGAGGTGAAAGCCATCTGGCCGCTTGCCAATATGGACGGTGTGATTGGTGCGATCCAGCATCCCGATGACGGCTATATCCAGCCCGCTGATCTGACGCAGGCGCTTGCAAAGGGTGCGCGGCAGCGCGGGGCGACCATCTATCGCAACACTACTGTTACCGCGATCACGCAACAGCCAAATGGTGAATGGCTGGTCTCCACCGATCAGGGTGATATCACCTGCGAGCATGTTGTTTCCTGTTCGGGCAATTTCGCCAGGCAAACCGGCGCAATGGTGGGGCTCGACATTCCGGTGATACCTGTCGAGCATCAGTATATCGTCACGGAGCAGCATCCGGCGATCATGGAACGCAAGAAGGCTGGCCTGGCAGAAATGGGCGTGCTGCGCGAATCCGACGCCAGTTACTATATGCGCGAGGAGGCGGGCGGTTTGTTGCTCGGGCCTTATGAGGTTGGCTCGCCTGCTTGCTATGTTGATGGGCCAGCAGCGAACAGCGAATATGAACTGTTCCCTGACGCGCTCGAACGGCTGGAGCCTTATATTCTCGCCGCGATGAACCGTGTGCCTGCCTTTGGTGAGGTTGGCATCAAGAAAGTGTATAACGGCGCAATCGCCTATACGCCCGACGGCTCGCCAATTGTTGGCCCAGCCTGGGGCCTCAAAAACTTTTGGCTTAATGAGGGCCATAGTTTTGGAGTCACTGCCGCTGGCGGCGCGGGTTGGCAATTAGCCCATTGGATTGTCGATGGCGAGCCCACGATCGACATGATGGGTGTCGATCCGCGACGCTTTGGCGATTACGCCGGCCGCGGTTTCCTGATCGAGAAGAATGAGGAGGCTTATGCCAAGGTCTTCACCGTGCATTACCCTGATGAGGAGCGTGAAGCTGGCCGGGCATTGCGGCGGACACCGTGCTACGACCGGATGAAGGCATTGGGCGCTGTATTCGGCAGCGTCTTCGGCTGGGAGCGGCCCAACTGGTTTGCACCAGCGGGCTACGCGCTGTCTGAGGCTGACCTCGATAAGCCTGATGTGCTGTTGAACGACAATCACCCAGTCGTACCGGGCGAACCGGTCCGCGAAAAATGGTCCTTCCGCCGCTCCAACTATTTCGAGCACGTCGGCAATGAATGCCTGCATGTGACCAAGCATGTCGGCCTTCAGGATATGAGCGCTTTTGCCAAGTGTGAGATTTCTGGACCGGGGGCAGAGGCATGGCTTGATCAGCTATTGACCAACGCGGTGCCCAAAAAGATAGGCCGCGTTTCGTTGTCTTACCTGCTGACCAGCAAGGGCGGGGTGCGCAGCGAATTCACCGTCTATAAGTTGGCACCGCAACGCTATTATTTGGTCTCGGCCGGAGCGTATGAGCGGCACGACCATGACTATCTGAAAAAGGCGATGCCGCATGATGGTTCGGTCAGCTTTGAGCGGCTGACGACTGCAATGGGCGTCCTGGTTCTGGCCGGGCCGCGTTCGCGTGACGTACTGAAAAAGCTGACCGATACTGACCTATCGAGTGATGCATTCCCTTGGCTGACAGGCAAGAAGATGAGCATCGGTCTGGCGCAGGTTGACGCGCTGCGCGTCAATTTCATTGGCGAACTGGGCTGGGAAATCCATCATCCGATTGAGATGCAGAATTACATCTTTGACCGGCTGATGGAGGCGGGGGCCGAGTTTGACATCAAACCCTTTGGTATCCGCGCGATGACATCCATGGCGCTGGAGAAAAGCTATAAGCTGATCCCGCGTGAATTGTCGGTGGAATATGCCGCTTATGAAAGCGGGCTGGACCGTTTTGTCAGCATGAAGAAGCCAACCTTTTATGGCCGCGATGCTTTGCTCGCGTGGAAGGAAAAGGGCTTTTCCAATGCGCTAGTGACGATGGAGGTTCACGGCGTGACTGATGCCGACGCGCGCGGTTCCGAAGCCATTTATCTAGGCGATGAGATTGTCGGTCGCGCCACCTCTGGCGGCTATGGCTGGCGCGTTGGTAAATCGCTGGCGCTTGCGATGATCCGGCCCGATCTTGCTGTTGAGGGCGCTGAACTGGAAATCGCTATCCTTGGCACAAGGTACAAAGCCACGATCATAGCAGATTCGCCCTTTGACCCCGACAATACGGCGCTTAGGAGCTAGTCCATGTCGCGTTTCGAACCCATTGCCACATTGCTGAAAAAGGACCGTAAAGGTCACACCCTGCCGGGCGAACTTTACGTCAGTGAAGAGGCGTTTGCGTTTGATGCAGAGGTGATGTTGAAGTCGGTCTGGCTTTATGCCTGCACCGTCGCGCATGTGAAGAATCCCGGCGACTATTTCGTGTTCGAGCTGGCGAACAACTCGATCATCATCGTGCGTGGCCGCGACAATGAGGTGCGGGCTTTCTGGAACAGTTGTCGCCATCGCGGTGCGCGCATTTGTTTGGAGCAAAAGGGCCGCGCACCGCGCCTGATGTGTCCCTATCATCAATGGACCTATGGTCTTGATGGCAAGCTACTCGCCGCGCGCAGCATGGCGGAGGATTTTGATAAGGACGAGCATGGTTTGAACCCCGTGGCGCTGGAAAATGTCGGCGGGCTGATCTTCATCTGCATGGCTGACAATCCGCCACCGATTGATCGGGTAAAGGCGGACATTTCAGAGCAGATCGGCATCTATAATCTCGATACGCTAAAGGTCGCAGTTCAGGATGATTATATCGAAGACGCCAACTGGAAGCTGGTGATGGAGAATAATCGCGAATGCTATCATTGCGATGTTGGTCATCCGGAATTGATCAGCGTGTTGGGGACGACAGGCTTTGGTAAAGATGCGCCCGATGATGCGGCGAAGCACAAAGAATGGGCTGCACTTGGCATCGAACATGATCTGGTTGAGTTCCCCGATGGCTGGTGGCACCGCATTGCGAGGCTCCCACTTGCCAATGGCGCGGTGACGCAGTCCATAGATGGCAAGCTTGCTTGCCAGAAACTGATCGGGCCTTTCAAGGAGCCAGAGACATCAAGCCTGTCTGTCTGGACCCAACCCAATAGTTGGCACCATTTCTGTTGCGATCATGTGGTGACATTCTCGCTGACCCCGATTGGGCCGGACAAGACGATGCTGCGGACCAGCTGGCTGGTGCATGAAGATGCGGTTGAGGGTGTCGATTACGACCCCGATCATATCGCGGCGTTGTGGCGCGCAACCAATCAGCAGGACGGCTATTTCTCGATGATCAACCACCAAGGCATTGCTAATGACGGCTATGCCCAGGGGCCCTATGCCGTCGAGGAAAAGCTGGTCGAGGATTTCAAGGATTTCTATGTGGCCGCGTCAAAGGCTGCATTAGCGTGACTCGGTTTAGTGCGTTCAGCCTGTTTGCAAAAGCACTCGGCGGTCACAAAGATTGGCCCGAACAATGGCCCGATGCAGCGCCCAAGCCTGCCTATGATGCAATAATTGTCGGCGGTGGCGGCCATGGCCTAGGCGCTGCCTATTATCTTGCCAAGAAATACGGGATCACCAATGTCGCGGTGCTGGAAAAAGGCTGGATCGGCGGCGGCAATACCGGGCGGAATACTACGATCATCCGCTCCAACTATCTCTATGATGAAAGCGCGCATTTGTATGATCATGCGGTGAAGCTGTGGGATGGGTTGAGCCAAGAGCTGAATTACAACACCATGTATTCCAAGCGCGGCGTGATGATGCTCGCGCACAATGTGCATGATATTCAAAGTTTCAAGCGGCATATCCATGCCAACCGGCTGAACGGTGTCGATAATGAATGGCTGACTCCGGAGGAAGCCAGGGCTTACTGCCCGCCGCTGAACATATCACCCGATGCGCGCTATCCGGTGCTGGGTGCAGCATTGCAGCGGCGGGGCGGGACGGCGCGGCATGACACGGTGGCATGGGGCTACGCACGGGCGGCAGCGGCGCTTGGCGTCGACATCATTCAGAATTGCGGTGTCACTGGCATCCGGCGCGGCGTGGATGGTGCGGTCGAGGGCGTTGAAACCACCCGCGGCTATATCTCCTGCAAACGTGTTGGCGTATCTGCGGCTGGCAACAGCTCGGTCATTATGCAAATGGCGGGACTCGATTTTCCGCTGGAAAGCTATCCGCTGCAGGCGCTTGTGTCTGAACCGGTAAAGCCAACGTTCCCCTGCGTTGTCATGTCGAACACCGTCCATGCCTATATGAGCCAATCGGACAAGGGCGAGTTGGTGATTGGCGCAGGGACAGATCAATATGTCAGCTACTCCCAACGCGGCGCGCTGCACATCGTCGAACACACCCTTGCTGCGATTTGTGAGATTTTCCCGATTTACCGGCGCATGAGGATGCTACGGACTTGGGGCGGAATTGTCGATGTGACGCCCGACCGCTCACCGATCCTCGGCAAGACACCAGTGAAAGGCCTCTACGTCAATTGCGGCTGGGGCACAGGCGGGTTCAAGGCGACGCCGGGGGCTGGCGATCTGCTCGCCTATACAATGGCGAAGGATGAGCCGCATTGGATCAACGCGCCCTATAATCTGGATCGGTTCCGCAATGGTCGGCTGATCGATGAAGCGGCTGCAGCGGCGGTGGCGCACTGATGATCCTGATCCACTGCCCCTATTGCGATGAAAAACGCGCCGAGATTGAATTTGCCTATGCAGGCGAAGCGCACATATCGCGGCCCGTTGACCCCTCGACATATGGCGATGAGGAATGGGAGCGTTACCTGTTCATCCGCGCCAATCCCAAGGGGCGGCACCATGAACGCTGGCGGCACATCCATGGCTGCGGTCGGTTCTTTAACGCGGTGCGTGATACTGTAACTGACAAGTTTGAAACCACCTATAAGGCCGGGGAGCCGCGCAAATGAGCGGCTTTCGTTTGCCAACAGGCGGTCGGGTGGACCGCAGCAGGCCCGTGCGCTTCAGCTTTGATGGTGTAAGCTACACAGGCTTTGCTGGCGACACGCTGGCGTCAGCCCTTCTTGCCAATGGCGTGATGCTGTTTGGGCGTTCGTTCAAATATCACAGGCCACGCGGCCTGCTTGCTGCGGGAAGCGAGGAGCCCAATGCGCTGGTTTCGGTGGATCGCGGACCGGGGCGCTTCACCCCCAATTTGCGCGCCACCAATGTTGAGGTGCATGAGGGGTTAAAGGCCGTCAGCCAAAACCGCTGGCCCTCGCTGAAAACCGATTTCGGTGCGATTAATGACCGGCTGGGGATGTTCTTCCCTGCCGGTTTTTACAACAAAACCTTCATGTGGCCGCGTTCGTTTTGGGATAAGCTGTATGAACCTGCGATCCGCAAAATTGCAGGGCTAGGCGATGCGCCGACCGAGGACGATCCCGATCAGTATGCGGCGACTCATGCGCATTGTGATTTGTTGATCATTGGCGCTGGGCCTGCCGGGATCGACGCTGCGCTGGAGGCTGCGGGCACGAACAGGCGCGTAACCGTAATCGACGAACAGGATGAGGCTGGTGGTAGCGCGCTCGCCGACCCTTCGCTTTGGCAGTGGCTCGAACGCAGCATGAAGGCGCTAAACGATGCGCCGAACGTCACCATTCTGACGCGCACAACCGCGTTCGGCTATTATCACGATAACTTCATCGGAGCCGTCCAGCGGCTGACGGATCATCTGCCTGATGACGGTGATGCTCCGCGCGAAAAGCTCTGGCGGATCAGGGCTGGCGAAGTGATCCTTGCCCAAGGCGCGATTGAACGCCCGCTGGTGTTTGCAGGCAATGACACCCCCGGAGTGATGCTGTCCTCAGCCGCCAAAACCTTCGCCAATCGATACGGCGTTGCCGTCGGCAAATCGGTCGCCCTGATGGCGACGCATGACAGCGGCTGGCATGATGTATTCGCGCTGGCCAAGGCAGGCGTCGGGATCGCGGCGATCATCGATGTCCGCGATACAGTGGATGCAGATTTGCTCAAACAGGCAGCTGATCTTCGTATCACCGTAAAGCTAAGTCACAGTGTGATTGGCGTGTCGGGCCGGTACGGCGTCAAGACGATAGAGATTGCCCATAACGACGGCACCGGCATCAGGAGCATCGCCTGCGACGCGTTGCTTATGGCGGGTGGCTGGACGCCGAGTGTGCATCTGTGGTCGCACAGCAAAGGCACGCTCAAATGGTGCGATGATATCGGAGCCTATGTGCCTGATCAGCCCAATGAGAATGTCCGCTGCGTCGGGGCGTGCGCGGGAGCATGCAATTTCGGTCAGGGTGCGGTGATCGACGTATTGCCAACGCCAATGGATCAGTCGCGAATCAAAGCCTTTGTAGACTTTCAGAACGATGTGACCGCAAAGGACATCAAGCTGGCGGTGCGTGAGGGGTTCCGTTCGATCGAGCATATCAAACGCTATACCACCAACGGCATGGCGACCGATCAGGGCAAGACGTCTAACCTCAACGGCCTGCAGATTGCATCGACGGCCTTGGCAAAACCCATCACCGATATTGGCCTCACGACTTTCCGTCCGCCCTACACGCCGCAGACTTTCGGCGCGCTGGCGGGGCATGCAAAGGGGGCGTTGTTTCAGGCGACCCGAACCACCAACATTGATAGCTGGGCCGAAGAGCACAGCGCAGTATTTGAATTGGTCGCGCAATGGCGGCGCGCGCGTTACTTCCCCAAAGCAGGCGAAGATATGCACGCGGCGGTGAACCGTGAATGCGTTGCCGTGCGAAGCAGTGTGGGCATTTTTGATGCGTCGACCCTTGGTAAGATCGAAGTGGTTGGGCCGGACGCCGCAGAATTCCTCAACCGCATGTATACCAATCCGTGGAAGGCGCTGGAGCCAGGCCGTTGCCGCTATGGCTTGTTGCTTAAGGAGGATGGCTTCATCACCGATGATGGCGTGTCGGCGCGGTTGGCTCCTGATCGCTTTCACCTGACCACCACTACCGGCGGCGCGGCGCGGGTGCTGAATATGATGGAGGATTACCTCCAAACCGAATGGCCCGACCTGAACGTTTGGCTGACCAGCACAACGGAGCAATATGCAGTGATCGCGCTGCAAGGGCCGAATGCGCGCAAGCTGCTGGAGCCATTAGTCGAGGGCATTGATCTGTCCGCCGAAGCCTTCCCGCATATGGCGATCCGCGAAGGGGCGATCTGCGGCATCCCGACCCGTCTGTTCCGCGTCAGCTTTACCGGAGAGCTCGGTTTTGAAATCAATGTGCCGACCGCCTATGGCCGCGCGCTGTGGGAGCGGATCATGGCCGAGGGCGATCGTTATGACATCACGCCCTATGGCACCGAAACCATGCACGTGCTGCGCGCTGAGAAGGGCTTCATCATTGTCGGGCAAGACACCGACGGCACAGTGACGCCTTATGACGCCAGTCTGGACTGGGCGGTTGGCAAGAAGAAGCTGGACTTTGTTGGCAAACGCTCGCTTGCGCGACCGGATATCGTTGCTGCGGGCAGGAAACAGCTGGTTGGCTTGCTCACCGATGATCCCAACGTCGTGCTCGAAGAAGGCGCGCAGATTGTTGCTGACCCTAACCAGCCAATACCTATGAAAATGATCGGCCATGTGACGTCTTCTTATTGGAGCGCGACGCTGGGCCGGTCGATTGCTATGGCGCTGGTCGCCGGGGGGCAGGACAAGATGGGCGAGACGCTGCACATCCCAATGCCGGGCAAGACGCACACCGCCAAAATCAGCGGCATGGTCTTTTACGATCCCCAAGGAGCGCGGCTAAATGTCTGATCTGCTTACCCGCGCCGAGCCAGTTCCGACGGCGCCCTTTGCGGCAGACGGTGTGACGATCAGCCTTGCGCCCCCAATGGCGCGTTACTCGTTGCGAGCACGCCAAGGGCAGGCACTGGAAACTTTGCTAGGCGTCAAAGTGCCTAAGAAGATTGGCGCAACCGAGGGTGGCATTGCTTGCCTTGGTCCCGACGAATGGCTGATGCGCGCACCCGCAGGTACCTCCATTCCGATGGCAGCAGGCCTTGCTATTGCCGTAACGGATGTCAGCGAACGCTCCATCTGTTTGTGCGTTGAAGGGCCACGGGCCGCCCAGCTTATCATGTCGGGCTGTCCTCAAGATCTGGAGCTATTTCCTGTCGGAAAGGCCACGCGCACCATTTTCGAAACGGTGGAAATCATCTTGATCCGCAACAGCAACGACCAATTCCATATAGAAGTCTGGCGCAGTTTTTCATCATGGCTATGGACAGCACTAACAACAACTGCCAGCCACTGACATCGGGAATAGGGGGAATGTAATGTCAGACTGGTCCACGGATATTGATCTAACAGCAATGGGCCAATCGAGCCGCAACTGGCGCGGTATGACGTTCAATCCAGCTGTGTTCTTTCCGACCGCTTTTATTTCGCTCTCCGTCATCCTGTTCAGCGTGCTTGCGCCAAAGGCGTCGGCGGATCTGTTTTCATGGCTGCGCGCGTCGGCGGTGTCGGAATTTGATTGGCTGTTGATCTCGGTTGGCAACATATTGCTGCTATTCTGTATTGCGGTGGCGCTTTCGCCACTTGGGAAAATCCGTCTTGGCGGGAAGGATGCGAAAAGCGAGTATTCGCTATTGTCTTGGTTCTCGATGCTGTTTGGTGCAGGCATGGGGATCGGCCTGGTTTTCTATGGCGTCGGTGAACCCGTCACGCACTTTACGTCATCGATGGCTGGCGGCGCGGCTGCGCCCTTGGGCGGCGCGCCCGGCGATGCAGCGGCTGCGCGCAGCATGGCGATGGCAGCGACCACCTACAATTGGGCATTGCACCCTTGGGCCATTTATGCGGTCGTCGGCCTTGCACTCGCAGTGTTTGCATATGACTATAAAATGCCCTTTTCGTTTCGGTCCGCATTCTACCCCTTGTTTGGCAAGCGCATTTGGGGGCCGCTTGGCGATGTGATTGATGTGCTTGCGGTCTTTGCGACGCTATTTGGTTTGGCGTCGTCGTTGGGCCTTGGCGCGCAACAGGCAATGGCGGGGATCACGCATCTTTATGGCATCGCAAGCTCGCCTCTGACGATCATCGGATTGATCCTGATCATGGCGGCGGTGACTTATCTTTCGGTCAAAGGCGGCATTGATAAGGGGATTCGTATTTTGAGTGAGCTGAATATGTGGGTCGCGTTGGCGCTGATGGTTTTCATCTTGGCTACTGGCTCCACGCTCGTTTTGCTCGGCGACATATTCCTGAACCTGTTCACTTATGTCCAGCTGTTGCCAGCTTTCTCCAATCCTGTCGGGCGCACTGATACCGGTTTCTACAATGATTGGACCGCCTATTATTGGACATGGTGGATCAGCTGGGCACCCTTTGTCGGACTGTTCATGGCTAGGATTTCTAAAGGCCGCACAGTGCGCGAATTCTTGATCGGTGCGCTGATTGCGCCAACTTTGCTGTGTGTTGTCTGGCTGACCATCTTTGGCGATGGTGCCATTGCGCAGATTGTTGCAGGCAACGCGCCGGAACTTGCGAAAGCGCCGCTGGATAAGCAGCTGTTCCTATTATTGGAAGCGCTGCCTTGGGCGCAGATGACATCGTTCGTGTCGATCTGCCTCATCCTGATCTTCTTCATCACGGGTTGGGATTCAGGCACGCTTGTGATTGATACCATTACATCTGGCGGACGGACAGACACGCCTTTGCGGCAAAAAGCTTTTTGGCTGTTTGCGGTGGGCGGCGTTGGCGTTGTCTTGTTGCTCAGTGGCGGTCTTGTATCGTTGCAGGCGGCGGCGATTGCTTCTGGATTGCCCTTGGCTTTGGTGCTGCTGGTTATGTGTGTCGGCACTCTGAAAGGGCTGATCGCGCTGCACCGAAAATCTGTGACATAATTTATGGCATAGGCTAAGCATTAGCATTGTTAATGCTGACGTGAGTGTATGAAGCTACCGCAAGAATTTGATCTCCACGCACTGGAAGTGTTTGTGATGACCGTAGAGTTGGGCGGTATGTCGCAATGTGCGGTGCATCTGCGCGTTACGCAATCCGCCATATCGCAGACAATCGCAAAGCTCGAAGCCAGCATCGGCGCGCCATTATTTGATCGAACGATGCGGCCTATGGGTTTGACGACTAGCGGCAAGTCGCTGTTTGCGCGGGGGCAGACACTGATCGCTCATGCCCGTTCGACGTATGATGCTGTGCGCGACGGTGCGGCTTTACCGATCTCCAGCGTTACCGTTGCCATGTCGTTTAGTCTGGCCAATCTGTTGACTGCGCCGATCCTAAAAGAGCTTGGCGGGCGCGCCGACCGGTGGAACATCCGGTCCGGTATTTCGATGGAGCATCAGGGCGAGTTTCTGGCGCGCGATATCGACATGCTGGTGACGGGAAGCTTCAATCTGGAGCATCGCGGCGCGTTGGAACTGCATCCGGTGTTTGAAGAACAGTTCATTGTTGTTTTTCCGCGGGACTATGCCGATCCTGTTGATTTGCCATCAACTCTTCCTACCATACCGCTGATCCGTTTCTCTCGCCTGACGGGCATGGGCCAACAGATCGAACGGCAGATTGTGCGCATGAAGCTAAAGCCGCCGCAGTCGATAGAGATTGAATCATCGCACCAACAATTGGCGCTGGTCGCGGCTGGATTGGGCTGGACGATCACAACGCCTTTATGCTTGGCAGCTGTGCCAGAGATGCATGCGCATTTGCGGCCTGAACCGATGGCACGCGGGCGTTTCTCGCGGCAAGTGCAGGTCGTGTCACGCGCGGGCGAATTGGGCGATATTCCGCGAAGCACAGCGGCACTGTGTCAGCGTGTGTTGCGCGGCGAAGTGTTTGCACGGACAATAGACAGCTTTCCGTGGATGGAGGAACAGCTGACCTGGCCGGTGGGTTAAGCGGTTAGAGTTTCAGCTGCGGTGTGCCAAAACTCCATCAATGCCGTGCTGTAACTCAGCGGCACATACGCGTCGCAGGTGTCTTCGCTGACCACATGCAGGCGCACTGCTACATGGTCGATGATCGTGGCGGCACTGCAACCGCTGGCAAAGCTGGCACTCTCCGCATCAAATACTCCGCCTTCCATCAATAGCGCGCGCCAGCCTTTGCCCGACAATCGCACACGCACGATGCCGCCGCCAATGGCGGTCAGCGCGCCGTCTTTGCCTAGAACATCGGTCAGTGCAGACGCATCGCCTTCGACTAACCAGACGGTCGGTTCGTACCGGATGAGGCGCAAAGTATCGCTGCCGCCTGAGCGCCCCATTATAGGCAAATCAAAGCCTGTTGCGGTGGCAAAGCGTTTGGCTACAGCACCTGCTTCACTCCATATCTCAAACACATGAAGCGGCGGGGCGGGTAGGGCGGTAATCGTTACATCAGTCACGGTAACGCTCTCCTGCACTATCATAGAAATGCGGCTGCACAACGCGGATGCGCGCCTTTTGGCCGCGTGTGGGGGAGGTCGCGATAAGCTCTTCGCCGTGGCGTTCAAAGCCGCCTTCCAATTGGCCAAGCGCAATGGAACCGCCTTCCATGACGCGGATGCCAGCGGCGGTGACATGGCCTTGCGGCGTTTCGCCTTCGCGGGTGATCAGCATTGCTCCTTCCGCGATCGTGCCTTCGATAGCTTCCAGCCCCACCAATTGCCGCCGCCCCGGTTCGGAAAATGCAGTTCGTGACAGGCCCGATGCGCCGATAAAGCCGCCTGCTTTATTCAGCATCTTGTCCAGCCCCAGATCTTGCGGGGTCAGCCGCCCGTCCACTTCTGTGCCGACAACCAAATGTCCTTTTTCTATGCGCAGAAAGTCCATCGCATCCATGCCGAACAGGCAGCCACCGTGTGCACTCACTTCCGTTTCACATGCCGCCCAAACGGGGGTTGCGTGGCTAGCCTCAACATAGATTTCAAACGCGCGTTCGCCGCTATAGCTGGCGGCCAGAACGATCACCGGTACGCCTGCGATGGTCGCGGGAACGGTCGACATATGGCGCGGGGGTTCTTCGCCGATCAATGCCGTCAGCGCCGCCTTAGCCTGTGGCCCCGCAACAGCAATCCCGGCATAATGTTCCTGCACATTGACCGCTGATACCCGAAGCTGCGGGCAGAGATATTGGCGGACATAGGACAGCAACGTAGCCATCCTGTCCGCGCCGCCCGTTGAGCTGGTCAGCAAATAGCGGTTTTCATCGAGCCGCCAGACGGTGCCATCATCAAAGACAAAGCCGTCTTCGCGCAGCATAAAGGTGTAGCGCCCCCGACCAACTGCAAGCTTATTCACAGTGGTTGCGCAAACGGTTTCAAGGAAGGCCGCTGCATCGGGGCCACTGATTTCAAACTTTGCCAGAGTGGACACATCGGTCATGCCAACGCTGGTGCGAACAGTGCGGGCTTCGCGGCGCGACGATTGCTGCATCGTTTCGCCATTTGCGGGATAAGCACGCGGGCGGAACCAATAGCCCAGTGGCTGCCAGATGGGGTTCTTTGCGGCATGGACATCATACAGCGCGAGCCGGCGGATATGCGCGCCGCCATCCTTTGCCCCGGAACCTGCAAACAGGCCCATCGTCACTGGCGTATAGGGCGGACGGAATGTGGTCAGCCCGGCCTCAGGGATAGCCACGCCCTGTTTTTCGGCCAAGCGCCCGAGGGCCGCCATATTGCTTAGCTTGCCCTGATCGGTCGCCATGCCCAATGTGGTGTAACGCTTCAAATGTTCGACCGAGCGATAGCCTTCGGCCCAAGCCAAATCGACATCGGCGAGGGTCACATCATTTTGAAAATCGATGAAGCTTTTCTTGGGATTTGACGCGGGGGTGACAGTGAACACTGGATCGGGGTTGGCCGCGCCGCCGATGGTTGTGACGTTTTGCCGCGACTTGGCGGGCACAAAGGCCTGCGCTGCCTCGTTCCAGTCCAGCGTGCCGCCCGCCTGCATATGGAGATGAACGACCGGAGTGAACCCGCCCGATACAGCAAGCAGATCAGCATCCCAGCTTTTCGTTACGCCGCCCACCTGTGCGCTCACGCTTTTCAGGCAATGGCGCGCGCCTTTTGTGGAGAGCGGCACAGCGTCATTGTGAACGGGGAAACCGTTGTCTGCTCCGGCAGGTGCAGGCCGGGCGTCGATGATAGCAACAATCTCCGCACCTGCGTCTTGTAGAGCATGGGCCGTTTTATAGGCATCATCGTTGTTCGTAGCGATCACCACGCGCTTACCCGGTGTCACACCAAAGCGCTGCACATAGGTGCGCACAGCTTGGCTTAGCATGACGCCGGGGCGGTCATTATGGGCAAAGGCCATGGGCCGTTCGATGCTGCCGGTGGCAAGGATCACCTGCCCCGCGCGGACATGCCACAGCCGCTGGGCAACGCTGTCCGCAGGCACTTGTCCCGGTTCGGAAATGCGCTGCGTCAGCGTGACCAGATCATGCTCCCAATATCCCGAAGCTGTGGTGCGCGTCAGGATGCGGCCACCTGCGGCACGGATGCGCGCGGCGATGGCTTCGATCCATGCGGCATCCAGTTTCTGGGGATCCCGGATAAGTGAGGGGCCAAGGATGCTGTCCTGTTCGACAAGAATAACGCGCTTGCCAGCTTCGGCTGCTTCTAATGCGGCTTGCAGACCTGCTGGCCCCGCGCCCACCACGAGCACATCGCAAAATGCCGCGCGCTGGCTGTAATGATCGGGGTCAGCCTCGCTCGGTGCGTCGCCAAGCCCCGCTGCTTTGCGAATGAAGTATTCGTAGAACATCCACCGTTTAGCCGAACCGAAAAAGGTTTTGTAGTAAAACCCTGCCGAGAAGATTGGTGCGGCAAGGCCCAAGATGGCCCCGAAATCGAGGGACAGGCTGGGCCAGCGGTTTTGGCTGCGCGCGACCAGCCCTTCATAAACAAATACATCGGTAGCGCGGGTATTGGGCTCGGTTCTGCCGCCTTCGCCAACCGTAACCAAAGCATTGGGTTCCTCAACCCCCGCTGTCATGATCCCGCGCGGGCGGTGATATTTGAAGCTGCGCCCGACAAGGCCAATGCCATTGCGGAGCAGTGCGGCGGCGAGTGTGTCGCCTGCCTGCGCCTGATAGGCTTTGCCGTCGAAAGTGAAGTTGATCACGGTATCGCCTCCGGACCGACGGCGCGGATGGCGGTAATTTCATTGGTGACGCGGTGACGGGTGATAACCATCCAAGCACGACAGCCAAAAGTGTGGCGCCAGATTTCTTCATCCACTCCGCGCGGATTATTGCGCGTGAATAGCGTCTTCATCGCCTCTTCGGGCGTGGCGTCCAGCGGTACGACGGAATCGACCGTGCGTTCATAGACAAACTCGGCTTGCGCGCGTGGGCCGCAATGGGGGCAGGTGATCTGCATCATGTTAGCGGCTATTCGGCAACGGGCCGCTCCCGTTTTCGTCAATGGTCGCGCCGCTTGCGAACCGGTCTAGCGAGAAGGGTGCGTTCAGCGCGTGCGGCTTGCCCGTCGCCAGCGTGTGCGCATAGGTGAAGCCAGAAGCGGGCGTCGCCTTAAACCCGCCATAGCACCAGCCGCCGTTGAGATAGAGGTTCTGTACCGGCGTCTCCCCGATAATGGGTGAGCCATCAAAGCTCATATCGGTCACGCCCGACCATGTCCGCACCATGCGCAGGCGGGATAGGGCGGGAACAAGCGCCAGCCCCTGCGCAATCGCGCGCTCCATAATCATCGGGTCGCCGCGCTGGGCATAGCTTGGCCAGTTATCGGGATCACCGCCGAAGACAATGCCGCCCTTGTCCGACTGGCTGATATAGCAATGCAGCGACTGTGTTTGGATGACGCTGTTGAGCATTGGCTTTACGCCCTCAGTCACCATTGCTTGTAACGTCTGCGATTCAATCGGCAGTTTCAGCCCTGCGAGCCCCGCAACATGGCCGCTATGCCCGGCTACACAAATGCCAACACGGCCCGCACCAATACGGCCGCGCGTGGTCTCTACCCCGACCACCGCATCGCCATCCCGGACAAAGCCGGTAACTTCGCATTTCTGGATGATGTCGACGCCCAGCGTGTCCGCCCCGCGCGCATAGCCCCACGCCACCGCATCATGCCGCGCTGTTCCGCCGCGCCGCTGGATCATTGCGCCCTCGATTGGGAAGCGCGCGCTGCGTGACATATCAAGCAAAGGCTCAAACTTCGTGACCTGATCGCGCGTCATCAGTTCGGCATCGATCCCGTCGCATCGCATCGCATCGCCTTTTTGCGCCAGCATCGTCATATCGGCATCGCTATGCCCCAGCGTCAGCGAACCGCGCGGCGAAAACATGACGTTGTAATTCAGCTCATCGCTCAAATGCTCCCACATTTTAAGGCCGAATTCGAACAGGTTGTGCAATGGCGCTTGCCGGTAATTGGAACGCACAATGGTGGTGTTCCGCCCGGTATTACCGCCGCCGATATAGCCCTTTTCAAGAACCGCGATATTCTTCAGGCCGTGTACCTTGGCGAGGTAATAGGCCGTCGCCAGCCCATGCCCACCGCCGCCGATAACGATGATATCGTAATGCGATTTGGGCTCAGGATCGCGCCAAGCCGGTTGCCAATGCTTCTGCCCATTGAATGCACCACGCAACAAACTGAGCGCCGAATATCGCTCCATCAGATCGGCATCCACCCGCGCTTTTCGCGCCAATCCGCTTCCAATCCGTCAAACCGTGACAACTTGAATAGGTCGAGATTGGCGAACGAGCATGCGCCGTCCATCACCAGATCACGGATCGCATGGCCCGATGCAGGCGATAGGCCAAAGCCGACGCTCGACATCGACGCAACCACGACATTGTCGGGGCTGCTCAACCGGTCGATGATCGGGCGGCCGTCGGGCGAGTTTTCAATCACTCCGGCCCAGCTGCGGATCACGTTCAAATGCGCAGCCTTTGGAAACAGTTCAGCCAAACGCTTTGCCAGATTGCGCGCCAGCGTCGTCGAAGGCCGCGCTGCGGGCCCATCGGCATCCACATCCAACCATTCATGCGGGCCGCCGCCATAGGCCAGATTGCCGCGCATCGTCTGGCGTCCATACAGCTTGTGCCCGTCAACGCCGGTCAACGGCATCATCGGCGCAGGCTCGGTAATGATCATCTCGGCACGCGCGGCCGCCAGCGGAACATCTACGCCAAGCTGCGCCATCAATTGCGGAATCTGCGGACCCGCCGCCACCACAACGGCATCGCAACCATAAATGGCATTGGCAGTTTTCACCGCCGTAACTTTGCCACCATTTGTTTCAAAGCCAGTTACGGGGGAATGCTGAACAATCGTCCCGCCCAGATCCTGCAGCGCCCATGCATAGGCTTGGGTCGTACGCTGCGGATTGGCATGGCCGCCAAATTTGTAATGCACCCCGCCATAGCATTTCTCGCTCGCCAGCGGCACCGCGTCCAACACCTGTTTGCTATCCAGCAGTTCAACCGGATGGTTCAGCCGCTTATGGCGTTCAGCGACAAAACGATATTGCTCCCATTGCCGCTCAGTCATCGCGATGATGATGCGTTCTTTTTGATGCTCGGTCGGATAGCCCAACAGTTCATCCATTTGCGGCCACATCCGCTGTTCTTCATCGAATAACGGACTGGCATAATGCGAGGCGCCGCCGCCATTGCGGCCCGATGCTTCCCAGCCGACAATGAACTTGTCGAGCACTGTCACCTTTACGCCCGAACGCGCCAACCACCAGCCTGCGCTCAACCCGGTGACGCCGCCGCCGACGATAACAACTTCCGACCCGCTCATGTGTACATCCCTGTATAGAGCATCTTGCGGTGTTCGTCTTCGTGCGGCGTGCCGATATCCTCATGCGGAACCCATGCGGTTGGAATGCCAAACCACACATCCCATGCCGCATCCATCGTGGCGGGCTCTTCCCATTCGGCCATGATTTTCAGCGGTAACGGGCGAACCGGTGCGCGGTGTGTGGCGAGCGGAATGGTTCCGAAGGGTGTCCCAGATTCCAGCGCGAGCAGCATTGCCACTTGATCGCGGCACCGGCGGCCTTGGCATACGCCCATGCCGGACCGCGTCAGCCGCTTGATCTGATCCTGATTGGCTGGCCCATCGTGCAGCAGTGTTTCCAGCGAACGTGCGCACATAGGTGCTGGACGAGGCAGATAATTGGGCGGTTGCACGCCGATCAGGTCTGCCCGCGTCACTTCTTCGCATTGGCAGATGATCGTGTCATCGGCGCTGACGTTGGACAGCGCCTGCATCCATTCCATGCGATAATCGATATGGTCAAAGCCAGTGTCGGCAAGGCCAGCACAGCTGCCGACCGAAGTAACGGTTGCTTCGCCAGCCGGGATATAGCCGCCGCGATTGGCGTTAAGTGTACGTTTGCCGTGCATCGCATCGACAAGTTCGATGGACGGGATAAGGCCAACGGCCATGCAGATCGTGTCGCATACGATCACGTCGCCGCCCGAGAGCGTCGCGGATTCCACACCATCAATGCCACCTTTGGCAGAGGCGATTGTCATCGACAAGTTCGATGGACGGGATAAGGCCAACGGCCATGCAGATCGTGTCGCATACGATCACGTCGCCGCCCGAGAGCGTCGCGGATTCCACACCATCAATGCCACCTTTGGCAGAGGCGATTGTTTGGCCGCATAGGATGGCGATGCCAGCCGCTGCCACTTTGGCAACAAGGTCTGCATTGCCCTGCGGCGCGTCGCGCACTTCGACTATGCCAGCCACTTCGATGCCGCGCCCGTGTGCCAACAGTGCCGTCTCCAGTGCCAAATCATGCGAACCAATGACCAGCATCCGCCGTCCTGCAAAGGCATCATAACGCGTCAGCAGCATGCGCAGTGCAGCGGCGCCCATAACGCCGGGCTGGTTCCAGCCGGGGAATGCCATCGGTAAATCGCGCGCGCCCGTTGCCAGCACAATCTGTCCAAAACCAACCAGCCATGATCGCTCGCTATCTGCAAGCCCCACTACCTGTTCGGGCAAGCTCGCGACACCGGGGCCGTTCCTGTAAACACCCCATGCCGTTGTGCCGAGCAACAGTTCAACGCCTGCCTCCATCGCCGTTTCCAGCGCAGGCATGCTCATGAAAATCGCCTCAAGCATACGGTCACTATTTTGCGTTGCGGCTGTCATCCGCCCGCCGAAGTAAAGCGGCGTGTCATTGCCCATCAGCCCGCCGGAAACCGGATTTTCATCGACCAGCAACACCGATGACCCAGCTTTCGCTGCGTCGATAGCAGCGGCAATCCCGCTTGGCCCGGCGCCAACGACAACAACATCATAGGTCGCCTCGGCCTTGCTGCGCGCGCCGTTGATTGCGCACAAATCAGTTCCGGTAAAGTTCAGTTCCATCACACCGCCTCCAGCGCTTGCCGCAAATCGGCGATCAAATCGTCAACATGTTCCAGCCCAACCGACAGCCGCATTGTGCCATCGGTAATGCCGCCCGCCAGTCGCTGTTCGCGTGCGACAGCATAATGGGTGGTGCTGGCGGAATGGCAGATCAGTGTTTCCGATCCGCCTAGGCTGACTGCGAGCTTCAACAATTTCATCTGGTCCAGCATCCGAAATGCCTCTGCCTCGCCGCCGTACAAGTGGAATGAAAAGGTCGATCCCGCTGCCTTACACTGCCGATCATACACGGCGCGTTGCCGCGTGCCTTCTTTAAGGAAGCCCAGATACGTGACGCCTGCAACTTTGGGATGATCGCGCAAGAATTCGGCCACTCCGCGCGCATTATCCATCGCGCGCTCGGTCCGGACGGCAACCGATTCAAGCGAACGCAGTACCAGCCACGATGTATAGGGATCAAGATGATTGCCCCATGTCGTGCGCTGCATCCGCAAATGGTCGATCAGTTCTTTGCGACCGGTGATGCCGCCTGCCAGCAAATCGCTATGCCCGCCGCAGTATTTGGTCAGCGATGTCATGCAAAGGTCAACGCCGTGCGCAATAGGTCGCTGCGCGAACGGACCGAGCAACGTATTGTCCACAACGACGAGCGGACGGTGGCCTTGCTTTGCACCAACTTCGTCAGCGATACGCACCATCAGGTCGAGATCGACAATGGCGGCGGTCGGGTTTGCGGGTGTTTCTACAATGATCAGTTTCAGCGGCCCCTGTGCCATCGCCGCATCGGCCGCGGCGCGAACGCCAGCCTCGTCCGTGCCGTCAAGATAGGCCGTAGCATGCGACCCAAATTGCGGCATAATGGCGTTATACAGCATATCGACACCGCCATAGATGGGGCGGCCATGCAGCACGCTGTCACCGGTGCGGATATAGGCAAGCGCAATGCTCGAATGTGCCGCCATGCCGCTGCTATAGGCAACGGCTTCTTCCGCGCCATCTATCGCCGCCAGTCGTTTCTCCAGGAAATCTAGCCCCGGATGCCCCAGCCGCGAATATATATGGTTAGTCGCTCCAACCAATGGCCCGGTGCCATCAAAATACGCCTCATGCACATGCTTTGCATGTTGCGCCGATGGATAGACAAAGGTGGATGTCATAAAGATCGGCGGCTTTACCGATCCCATGCCCATTTCGGGGTCATAGCCATAGGCTACGGCAAGTGTTTCGGGCCTTAAACCCGCCTTTGGATCAGTCGACATGAGCGTCAATATAGGCGCGGGCCTTGTCGCAATACCAGTCTACAAATCGCTGGGCGAGCATCTCGGCTTCTTGTGAATAGGGGCCGGGCGTATAGCCACGACTATTCACGCCGCGATGGTTGTTTTCGGCCAGTTGCTTGTCCTGCAAATTGGTTACGTCCCACAGTTCCGCCATCGATGGCAGGTGATAATCGATGCCCTCAACCGCATCCTTATGGACGTACCATTTATTATAGGCATGGGTTTCGGTCGAGCTAACCGGCACTGCGCTGAACAGGAAAACATGGTCAGCGGTGCTGTGCGAAAACGAATGCGGATCGACCGCAAAGCGCATTGAGCCAATGTCACCGTCATTGCCAGCATATAACAGTTTCTTGGAAAGATGCTGACCGTCCATGGAGATCGAGTTAGTCCCCTCGTTGAGCGCAAAACGGGCGACTTGCCACCATGGCCCTTCGACCGGATCATGCGGGATGCCCAGTTCATCCAGCTGCGCCGCAAATGTCAGCGCCTTGGTCTGATCTGCGGTATCGAAATGTTTCGACATGCCGACGGGAAACGATGTCGCCAGTTCGGGATGACCCGTTGGACAGTGATAGCACTCTCGTGCATTTTCCATCACCAGTTTCCAATTGGCATATTCGACCAGCACATTTTGATGCGCCAGCTTTAGATCTTTGTAGTTATGCGGCGCGGCATAGGCTGTCAGTTTTTCGCGGAAATCATCAATCGGCGGCGGTGTTTCACTCAGGCAGATGAAAAGCGCCCCTGCAATATTTTCCATCGCAACAGGTTTCAGGCCGTGCAGGCTTTTGTCGAAATCTGTGGGCATCCGCGTTGCTGCAAATAGCGAGCCGTCCAGATCATAGGTCCAGCGATGATAGGGACAGACCAGCTTTGGCGCGGTGCCGCTTCCCGGTTGACAGATCAGCGAACCACGATGACGGCAGCTGTTGTGAAAAGCGCGAATATCGCCGCGCTTGTCACGCACGATGATGACGGGCCATTTGCCGATCATCAGCGAGATATAGCTGCCTGTTTTTGGCAGCTCGCATTCCATGCCGACCGCTAGCCAGCTTTCGCCATAGATTGCGGCCATGTCGAAATCGAATGTGTCGGCGCCGATATACAGATCCTGCGGCAGGGTGTGGCCGGATCGGCGTTGCCGGAACAGCGTATCTATGCGTGTCATATCCATTGCCGGTCCCCTCGTCGTGCTGGAAACAAAGACTGAACTATTCCGGCTGATCGGAATAATCTCTTTTTCGCATAGCCCTATATCAAAATATCGGGCTAAGGTGGGCATACGCGCTAAACAGCAGGAACAGGAGGCATGCGCCATTTCCGATAAAGCCACCATCAATCGCCGATGGCTGCCGCTCAATGCGCTTCGTGCTTTTGAGGCTGTGGGCCATCATCTTAGCTTTACTGGCGGTGCTGCGGCTTTATCAGTCTCGCAAAGCGCGATGAGCCGCCATGTGATCGGGCTGGAGGAGTTGCTGGGAAAGCCGCTATTTGACCGGGAAGCATCGGGTCTGTCGCTTACAGCGGCGGGTGAAGAGTTGCTGCCGGTGGTCTCCAAAAGCCTTGATCGCATCGAGCAAACGATGAATGCTATCCGCGATGACCGGCAGGCGAAACGGGCGCTGCGCATCCACATTCCGCCATCGATGCTGCAACAACAGCTTTTGCCTTTGCTACATGATTTCCGGACCGAGCATCCCGATTACCGGATTGATGTTTCCAGCACCAATGTCACCGGCCTGCCGCCAACCAATATCGACATGGCGATTGTTTATGACCGGCCCAATGTCGACGATTTTGTGACCGATCTGTTGTGGATGGTTCGCGTTGCACCTTTGTGTTCGCCCGAAACTGCGGCGGCAGCGGCGGGGCAATCGCTCGCGCAGTTCTTGTCCGGGCAGGAATTGCTGCACATCAAGCTAGAGGATCAGCCGCGTGACCTGTTGTGGTCAAGCTATTCCCGGCAATGTGGACTAGAAATTGACACAAACGAGGGTCTTTCGTTCGATACTGCTATAACCGCCGCACAATATGCGATGGGCGGGGGCGGTGTGACTCTCGCCGATATCGACATGTTTGCGCCAGAAATAGCGGCTGGCCGCTTGGTCATGCCCTATGACGCAGTGATCGATGAAGGATATGGCTACTACCTAAAACTCCACGCCGATGATTTGGCCGATCCGGCGATTTCTGTGTTCAGAAGCTGGTTGATCGGCCGCTTTATAGAGATGCGGACAGCGCGGAGTCCGGTCGTGCAAGGCTGACGAGGCGAAGACCGTGTGTGGCGGCTGTTGTCGCGGCC
>JAAFIB010000033.1 GCA_013297725.1 Sphingomonadales bacterium | reverse complement strand
ATCTCGATGACATCGGGCGGCGGCGCATGGGACAATGCCAAAAAGTATATCGAAGACGGCAACCACGGCGGCAAAGGTTCAGAGGCGCATAAAGCCGCTGTTACCGGCGATACCGTTGGCGATCCGTACAAGGATACAGCTGGTCCAGCGGTTAACCCGATGATCAAGATCACGAACATCGTTGCTTTGTTGCTGTTGGCGGCTCTCGCCCACGGCGCGGCGTAAATTTCCGAAGCTCGGGGACAGCGTATTCGCTGTCCCCATTTGGTCACTATCGATTGGGGACACTCAATAGCATTTCCCCAGACCCCGCTGGAGCAATCCGGCGGGGTTTTTTGTTACCGACATATTGCCGTATCGCCATTCGTCGAATTTACGCGACATACTGCATGCGTAATCTTGTGTCGCGCGTGCGACACACTATACCACGATTCAGGATAATTTTAAGCTGGGGAGCTTATCTATGCGTATTACAAAAATAGCAGGCCTTTTGATGTCTGCTGCTGTACTTTCAATCGTTCCAATGGCCGCTGCATATGCAGAAGATGTCGGTTCTGTGTCGCCTTCAATTTCCAAGGAAGAAGCAAAATCCGAAATCGTTGTTGCTGGCGGACGTGTCGATATCGCTGTTTTTGGTAAACGCCCCTTTATGCGCACGCCGCGGCTATCGCCTGATGGCACTAAAATCGCCGTGATGATGTCAAGAAACGGCGTTGATAACCTTGGATGGATTGACGCAACAAAGCCGGGTGCGGCACCTGTGTTCTTTCTTGCTGCCGAAGAACAACGCGAAGTCGGCGACCGCTCGGTCAATAGCTGGCGTTGGGTTGGCAACCGTACGATCGTTTACACGCTGACATCGCGTGAGAATATCAACGGTCAGCGTATCGATATGGCGCGGTTGGTTGGCTATGATGTCGAAACCGGCAAAATGACGCCTTTAGCCTGGGATAAAGCTGGTGCGAATGGTGCGCGGATCATGCATATCAACGATGAAGCCGAAACAATGCTTGTCCAGCGCGATAGCATCAAAGACGGGGTCGACTATGAGGGCAGCCCCGAAGTTATCGAAGTCGATGCACGCTCCGGCAAGTATAAGATAATTCAGCGCCCAAATGTCGAAATCAGCAGCTGGGTGTCAGACGGCAAAGGTGTTATCCGTGCTGGTGTTGGGGGTGATGGTGACAGCGGCAAACAGCGTTTGATGTATCGTTCCGATGCCAGCGGAACATTCAAAACGGTTTCGAACGAATCGGATTCGACATACACCGGAGCACAGATTACGCCTGACATCTTCCTTGACGAGCCCGACATGGCCTATGCCACCAGCAACAAGGATGGGTTCCGCAAAGTATACAAAATCAACGTCAAAACGATGCAGATCGTTGGTGAGCCAATTTTTGGCATAAAGGGCTATGACGTAGATGGACTTGTAGCGAATGAAGCTGACAATGATATGGCAGGCGTCGCCTACACATCGACCAAAGAACGCACACGTTGGTTCGATCCGCGTTTGGCCGAAATTCAAAAGTTTTTGGACGAAGATTTCGGTCGCGGGAACTCGCGGATTATTTCGACGAACGACGGTTATACAAAGCTGTTGATTTTCAAGGGCAAGCCTAGCGAACCCGGCGGCTATTATTTCTACGATACCGAATCCGGCAAAATGCAGCTGCTGGGTTGGTATCATCCAGTGTTGAAAGACGCGGAAATGAACCCGATGGATTCAATCCGTTACAAAGCATCCGACGGTATGGAAATCGAGGCAGTGGTGACTTATCCCCGTCACCGCCCGAGCCGTAAAAACCTGCCTGTGATCGTCATGCCGCATGGCGGCCCATTCGGTGTTCGCGATCAGGAAGAGTTTGGTTTCTTCCCATGGCATCAGGCGATGGCGGAACTCGGCTATGTCGTGATTCAGCCTAACTATCGCGGTTCCGGCGGTTATGGGAAAGAGTTCGTCAAAGAAGGTCGCAAGGCCAATGGTTATGGCCTGCGCATGCAAGACGATCTGAATGACGCTCTGACATGGTTTGGTCAGCAGGGCCTAATTGATCCAAAACGAGCTTGCATTATGGGCTGGTCCTATGGCGGCTATGCAACAGCCCGCGGCGCACAGCGCGATCCAGAAACATGGAAATGCGCAATAGCCGGTGCAGGCGTCTATGACTTTCCAATGATGAAAGCCTATGACACGCGGTCATTCGGTTCTTTTGGCGCAAATTATCAAGCGACCTCTGACAACTTAATCGGCATTTCCTCGGCACGTAACACTGATGGCAAATGGGCGCCGATTTTGATCGTAGCAGGAATTCGTGATGCACGTATTCCGATCGAACAGTCGCGCACATTGGTGTCGCGCTTAAAGGGTTCGGGCAAAAAAGAAGGCGTCGACTTCCGCTATGTTGAACAGCCCAAAGGTACGCACAACCTGCCGTATGAAGACGTTCATATTGAATGGTTGAAAGAAGCTGAGGCATGGGCGCGTCGTTTCAATCCCGCATACATCGAAACCGATGCTGAAAAAGAACCAAAGGTTACAATGGCACTGCCCAACTGATAGTCTAACACTAAAAAACGGGCCGCCATCGTCATGATGCGCGGCCCTTTTTCTTTGCGCATATTCACGCAAAATTTGTGACTTTGGGCTATAAGGCTTTGCATGATGCGGAGCGAACGCCACCTATGAATGCGCCTGTCGCCTTTGCCGCCATGGCCAGTGAGCGCGATTTTGCGTCTTTAGCGGTTGCGTCTGTTTCACCAGCGACGACGGTGCTGACCATAGCGGAACTGCTTACAAATCCACAACTTTTGGCCGAATGGGACGCATTGGCCACATATGCCAGCGAGCCTAATCCGTTTGCCGAACGCTGGTATTTGGACGCGGCGCTGGATGCGCTTGGAAACAATGCTGTTCGCCTTGTCGTTGTGCGCGGCGACAGCTTGGTTGGTATCATGCCGATCGTCAGGCAAAGCCACTACGCTGGCCTGCCGATCCCGCATGCACAAAATTGGCTGAACCATAATGCGTTTCTTGGCACGCCTTTGATCCGAAAGGGTAAAGAGCGCCTATTTTGGAGCGCGTTGCTTCACCATCTTGATGATGCGCCGGAAAGCGGTTTGTTTCTGCACCTGACAGGACTTGCAATTGAGGGACCGGTAGCCGCTGCGCTTAAGGAACAATGCCTGTCCGACAAACGGCGCTTTGCTCTTGTCCACCGCGAAGAACGGGCATTGCTGGAACGCGGGCTTTCCCCCAATGCGTATTGGGAGGCCAATGTTCGCGGCAAAAAACGTAAAGAACTGCGCCGACAGCATAAACGCTTGGCTGAAGAAGGCGCGCTAACCTTTGAACGCAGCGATGGCAGCGGCGGGCTGGACCAATGGATCGCCGATTTTCTCGCGCTTGAAAAAGCCGGATGGAAAGGTGCGAACGGTTCGGCCCTAGATTGTGCAGATGCAACACGGACGCTGTTTCGTGACGTGTTGGCCGGAGCTGCAGACGCGGGAAAGCTTGAACTGCTCGCGCATTATCTGGACGGACGCCCCATCGCGATGCTCGCCAATTTCCTGACGCCGCCGGGCGCATTCTCGTTCAAAACTGCGTTTGACGAAGATTATGCGCGCTATTCCCCGGGTGTGTTGTTGCAGATCGAAAATCTGGCGCTTCTCGAACGCGAAGGCATCGACTGGTGCGATAGCTGTGCAGCACAGGACCATCCAATGATCGATAGCCTATGGTCTGGCAGGCGCGCCATCGGGCGCTATTCAATCGCCATCGGCGGCAAAGCCAAACGTGCAGCCTTTGCCGCATTGCTGACAGCGGAGACGGCCAAAGCGAAATTCAAAGGCAGGACAAAGACGTGACGACCATTTTCAACAAAGATGCCCGCGACCTGTTTGCGGCCAACTATCCGGAAACTCCGCACAAGCTTATGCATGGCTTGCGTGACCATCCGTTGCTAACGCTAGAGGCTCTGGCCAAGCTAAGCGAGCGACTGCCGTTTGCCTCGGTCGAATACAATAAGGGCGATCTGCCGACGGGCGTTGATCCGGACAGCGACATCGCCAATGGCCTTTCCATCGGTGACACAATCCGTAATGTCGATACCTGTCGCAGCTGGGCAGTGTTGAAAAATATTGAGCAAGACGCGGAATATCAGGCCTTGTTGCTATCGCTGCTGGGCGAACTTAAACCATTGATCGAGACGAAAACCGGGGCGATGTTGCGGCCACAGGGCTATGTTTTTGTGTCCTCGCCCGATGCTGTAACGCCGTATCATTTTGATCCTGAGCATAACATTTTGCTGCAACTACGGGGGTCAAAAGTCATGACGCAGTTCCCGGCAGGCGACCCGTTTTTTGCACCCGATGAAACACATGAAGGCTATCACACCGGCGGCCCGCGCAATCTTGTTTGGCGCGAAGAGCTTGCGTCTGGCGGGTCGGAATGGCCGCTTGCACCCGGCGATGCGCTGTTCGTGCCTGTCATGGCCCCGCATCATGTAAAGAACGGACCAGAGCCGTCGATTTCGCTTTCGATCACATGGCGCAGCGATTGGAGCTTTGCCGAGGCCGATGCCCGCGCGCTTAACAGCGTGCTGCGTAAAGCAGGCCTGCGGCCCAAAGCACCGGGGCGGTTTCCGGCGCGCAATGCCGTTAAGGCAACGGCTTGGCGGGCGTTGCGGAAATTCGGAATTAACGGCTAAGCGCGTCACGGCTCCACAAACCGTCGCGGCTGGCAAGCGGCGGGTTATTTGTCACAGCTTGCCAAAATGCGCGGCGGACCCAGCGCAGCTTCTCGCGCTTGCTGGTGTAAATCCTCTCGTTCCATGCATCCACGCCAGCGGCACGGACTTTACGCGCAATATCGCCATAAATGCCCGCCGCTGACAGCACCGCCCAGCGCGCACGAAACGGCAGACGCGAAGCCCCGACGCGCGCTGATGCTTCATACTGCCCAGCCTCATCCGCCATCCAGCGGCCCATCAGCGCCAGTTTCCGGCGGTTATGTGGCCGCATGTGCTCGCCGGGGCCAATGTCGAGTAACGCTTGCCAATCATCGGGGATATAGCATCGCCCAGCGGCGTCATCCTCGTCGATATCACGCGCGATATTGGCGAGTTGAAACGCAAGGCCAAGATCGCAGGCACGGTCTAGGGTGTCGGTATCCCGCGGCGGCACACCCATGACTTGCGCCATCATGACGCCCACCGCACCCGCGACGTGATAGCAATAGCGGTACAGATCGCCCTCGCTCCGCGGATGCCATTCGGCGGCGTCCAGGGCAAAGCCCTCAATCACATCATCAGCCATTTGGGCAGTTAAGCTGCATTCGCGGGCAACGACGCCCATGGCATCAAATGCGGGATCGCCAGTAGCTTCTCCGGCAAACGCCTTTGCCGTCAAATCGCGGACCATTTGCAGCCGAACCAGCGGATCGTCGACCACCGCCATCGCCCCGCCATGATCCTGTCCATCGGCCAGATCATCGCATTTGCGGCACCAAGCATATAGCAGCCAAACCCTCTCCCGCGTTGCCCGGTCAAACAAACGGCTGGCAAACGCAAAGCTTTTGGAGCCGCGTTGTATGCTGTCACGGGCAAAGGCGACAAGGGCGGCGCGATCCTGTGCCGCCGGCGCGTTCACAAATCCTCAGCCTTCATTTGGAAGATACTTTTATGCGGAACATAGGCCGCCATTTTCGCCAGCAATCCGTCAAGCATATCATCAACGATCATGATGCCGGCATGCTGTTCGCGGATGAAGCCTACTGAAATCATATGCTGGTTAAATTCGATCAGCCTGTCATAAAAACCCGCAGCATTCAGCACGCCAACGGGCTTATCATGATAGCCCAATTGCGCCCAGCTGATCGCTTCCCACAATTCATCCATCGTGCCGACACCGCCGGGGATGGTAACAAAGCCATCGGACAAATCGGTGAAAATGCGTTTGCGTTCGTGCATGCCGGGTACGACGTGAAGTTCGGTGCAGCCTTTGTGCGCGACTTCGCTGCCTACCAAAGCTTCGGGGATCACGCCAATGACTTCGCCGCCTACCGCAAGTGCTGCATCGGCGACTGCGCCCATCAGGCCAAGCCGTCCGCCGCCATAGACAACACCAATGCCGCGTTCGGCAAGTCCCGCGCCGACGGCACGAGCAGTTTCGATGTAGACAGGATCAGCGGGCGTTGCCGATCCGCAATACACAGCTAGGCGTTTCAAGCAGCCAGATCCTCCAACATCAACTTCGCCGTGGCTTTGGCGCTACCGACAACCCCGGGAATTCCTGCCCCGGGATGCGTTCCTGCGCCGACAAAGTAAAGGTTGGAAATCACATCATCGCGGTTATGCGCGCGGAACCACGCGGATTGCCACAGCACCGGTTCAAGCGAAAAAGCACTGCCCAAATGCGCGTTTAGATCACGACCGAAATCGGTTGGCGCATAATGAAAGCTGGTGGCCAGATTAGCTTTCAGCCCCGGCATGACGCGGCGCTCAATCTCGTCCAAAATCGCAGCCTCAAACTGGTCGCCAAAGCCGCCATCCCAGTCGACATTAGTTTTTCCCAGATGCGCGACGGGCGCGAGGACGTAGAATGTCGAGTAGCCATCAGGCGCCATTTTCGGGTCAGTTGCGGTCGGATGGTGCAAATACAGCGAGAAATCGTCCGGCACATTGCCGGTTTTGTAGATATCATCGAGCAAGCCTTTATAGCGCGGGCCAAACAGGATGCTGTGATGCGCGATATCGGGATAATGCCCCTTGACGCCGAAATGCACGACAAACAATGATGGCGACCAGCGTTTGCGCTTTAACGCTTTTGCAGCTTTGCCGCCGCGAGGATGGTCTTTCAACAACGCCGCATAATTATGCATCATATCGCCGTTGCTGGCGACAGCATCGGCAGTCCCCTGCCAGCCTGATTTGGTGACAACGCCAGTTACGCGGTCGCCCGTTGTCGTGATGCGTTCGACCGGATCGTTCAGGCGCAATACGCCGCCCAATCGTTCAAACAATGACACCATCCCTGCAACCAACCGGTTAGTACCGCCACGCGCAAACCACACGCCACCGTCTTTTTCGATGGTGTGGATCAATGCATAGATCGCGCTGGTATTCATCGGGTTGCCGCCGACCAGCAATGTATGGAACGACAAAGCCTGACGCAGTTTTTCATCCTTCACATAGGACGATACGATCGAATATACTGACCGCCATGCCTGATACTTCATCAGCGCGGGCGCAGCTTTGATCATTGAGGAAAAATCGAGGAATGCAGCGGAGCCAAGCTTGACATAGCCTTCTTCGTAAACGCCCTTTGAATAATCCAAAAAGCGTTCATAGCCCGCAACATCAGCAGGGTTCAGCTTTGCGATTTCGGCGTTCAGCGCATCATGATCATTTGAGTAATCAAAGTTGGTGCCATCGGGCCAGTTCAGCCGATAAAACGGTGACACCGGATCAAGCGTTACGTCGGCGGCCATATCGCTATCGGATAGCTCCCACAGCTCTTGCAAACAGGGCGGGTCGGTGATCACTGTTGGTCCGGCGTCAAAGACAAAGCCCTGCCGCTCCCAATAATAGCCGCGACCGCCCGGTTTATCACGAGCTTCGATCATGGTCGTTGCGATACCCGCTGATTGCAGCCGGATTGCGAGCGCCAGCCCGCCAAAGCCTGCGCCGATAATGATTGCTGATTTCATGGTTTGCCTTTGACTCTGACTTTCTTCCGCGGCTGTATTGCCTTTAGGGCTCTGCCAACTGGAACTGGCGGTTTCCCGGCCAAAATCCGCGCCTTATCGCCTCCTGTGCTCTGCCCGGAATAGAAGCGTTCGATCAATCCGGGCTTAAGCCTGTAGAAACGTTCAAAGATTTTATACCGCTCTCCTGAAACCGACGCGCGGAACAACATGCGGTTCAGCATGCGGTAGTATTTGCCGTTCTTCCACAACGCCTCGGCGCGTTGTTTCAACAGCATATTAAGTTTGTCGCCATCAAAATCGGGCAGGTCCGCAACGAATGTCGCCAGCCGCACAGCTTCGGGCAGGGAATAGCTGGTGATCGGATGGAAAAACGCACCGCGCGCACCGGCCTTTGCTGTCCGCCCGCTACCGCTTGCCCAATAATCATCCAGATCGCCGCCCATTACAACGGGCAGCACGCCGTTTTCTTCGCGCAATACCCGTTCAACCTGCCAGCCTTTGCTATCGGCATATTCGGCTATGCGTTGCCGCAGTCGCCTTGGATCATGATCGGGGCGATCACTGTAATACGTGTCCTCGACAAAGACTTTATCCAGACCGAACGGCAGCACATAGACAAAGCGATAGCCATCATGCTGATCAACCGTTGCATCCATCACAATCGGCCGCGTCAGATTATGTGGTTCGGACAATTGCATCAACTGCCCGGTGAATTTCTGCCAGCCGCAATCGAGGTGATGCAAATCGCCGGGGCCGCGCGCATCGATCACGCCGCCCGCGTTGATCCGCTGAGACCCCTCAAGCACCACCAGCCGGGGCGATACAGCCTTCACCTCTTTGCCGGTAATCAACGAGGCGGCGGGCAGATTGTTTTTCAACAACCAATCAAGCCGTTCGGACTCCACGGTGTAGTAAATATTGTCCAGCGTCCGCGAATGCTCAGGAAAATGCACGTCATAGCCCGACCAGCCATAGGTGACGAGCGGTGCGGTTAACCAGCGATGTTCCGGCGCAATGTCGCTGGCGAAATAGCTCCAGATATGGTTGCCGCCGAAATGTGCCTCTTGTTCGATCAAGACGATTTTCAATTCGGGCCGCTGCCGCGCAATGGCAAGCGCAATCAGCCCGCCTGCTAGCCCGCCGCCGACTATGGCGAGATCGCATTTGATATGTTCAGGTGGTGCAGATGCCATAACTATGCCCTAGGCGCGCAAATGGCCTTGGGAAAGCGAAAGCCTGCAAAAGCCTGTGGAGATTCGGCGGAATTTAGCCATTGCGATAGACAGATGCGCACTTGCGGGCTAAATTTACAGAATGAACCGCCATAACACCTGCATTTTGACTGCGGTGCTCGCCGTTTCGCTGAGTGCATTATCAATGCCGCAGCGGGTCAGCGCGCTGCAATCAGAACCTACGCTTGCGGCGGAAAGCTGCATTACATACCGCGCAGATGACCAAGGCGGATATCGCCTGTCGAACGCATGCGACTATACCGTCGATGTGGCGTTTTGTGCTCAGCCCAGCAACGACCCCGGCCTGTGCCTGCGCACGCAAAGCTGGATCCGCGAAACATTGAACGCCAAAGGGGACGGCATCCAAAAGGTTTGGCCCGAACAAGCGGTTGACCTGTTCGCGTGCCGCACGCCGGGAAAAGTTGAAATTTTGGCATCGGGCATGGCACGATGCAGTCAGCCAGCGTCCACTGCGCCCGTAATGCCGTGGTTGGCATCTGCCTCGCTTAAAAATCCGGGCTCGGTTATCCTGAACACGGACTATCCTGTGCGCAACCATGACAAAGAGGGTACGACGCGATTTGAACTGATCGTTGGCCCCGATGGTAAGCCGGTGTCCTGCACCACAACGGTTTCATCCGGCCATGCCGTTTTGGACCAGACTGCCTGTAGTGCCTTTGTTAAACGCGCCCGGTTCAGCCCAGCTAAAGATGCAGCGGGCAACCCCACCAGCGGACGGTATAAAGGCAGCGTCACTTGGAAAGCGCCATAAAAAACAGGCCGGAGCGTTAACTCCGGCCTGCCTTGGACCGATTGCGGGAAACAATATTAAACAACCGGCCCCAAGCGGTTAAAACTCTCCGGCAACACCGACACGTGCGCCAATATCCTTGTTACCCGCATAAGACGCACCGGCTGTGATCGCAAAAGGCTTATCCCCGTTGGTGCGCACGGCAATGGACAGGCCCAGCGCCTGTTCGCTGCGATAGTTCGACACGTTGAACGCATAGCCGATGCCGCCGGGAGTCGATGGCATCGGTGCCGCAGTCAGCGCCAGCGCCGTTGCAGTACCGCGGCGGGCCTGACGCCGATCACGATCGGTCAACGCGAACAATTCGGCAATCTGCGTCGAATGCGTCGCGGTTAGCGCTTGCAACGCAGGGATTGCCCCAAGACTAAGCGTTTCCAACGCAGTCAGACGCGCATTTTGCGTATTGTTCAGCACTTGGATCGCCGCGATCTGCCCATCCTGCACCGTATTTTGCGCAATTGCGGAGTTAGCGGTGGCTTGCGCAGTGGCTGCATTTGCCAACGCGGTATTGGCGGTTGTTTGCGCGGTCGCTGCTGAACCTGCAACGCCGCCGACAGCTGCGTTCAGCTGGCTGACGTTTACTGCATCGGTGGCTGCTGTGCCATTAGCCACATTCACAATCCGCCGCTCCGCGCCAGCCGCACCGACCGAGATTGTGTCGGCTTGATCGGCAATGGAACCAGCACCCAGCGCAACCGCATTGGTTGCTGTTGCTTGCGCACCATTGCCGATGGCGACACCGCCAGCCTGTGTAACAGCCGTATTCTGGCCAAGCGCAGTGCCGTTTGCACCCGATACATTGCTATTGGCACCGATTGCCGTGGCGCCATTTTCGTTCGCTTCGGCTCTACCGCCAACGACTGTTATGTTGCTCCCGGCATTCACAGCAGCCCCCGGCGTATCAAAGGCAAAGCCTGTGCCTGCACGCGACGTGGTTCCGATTGCGACAGTGTTTGCACCAACAGCGACCGCACCTGCGCCCTGCGCAACCGCAGAATTGATGCCAGTGCCAAGCGGATTTGCGGTCCCGCCAAACCGCGCAATCGCGCTGTTGCCTATCGCGACTGCGTTATCCTGCGCGATGGCATTGTGGCCCATGGCAATCGACGCAAAGATGACGTTTGTGGTGCTGGGGCCAAGTGCCTGTGCGCCAGAACCTATGGCGATGCCGCCAGCCTGCTGCACATTGGCACCATTACCCATGGCGGTTCCTTCATCCGCTGTAACAGCAGTATTTTGTCCCAATGCGGTGCCGTTGACGGCAGTCACTTCCGAATTGGCGCCGATAGCGGTTGCGCCATTCTGGTTTGCTTCGGCACGACCGCCAACAACGGTGATGTTATTGCCAGCGTTGACCGGCGCACCAGGAGTATTGATGGCAAAGCCTGTCCCTGCGCGTGCTGTTGTTCCTATCGCTACCGTGTTGGCCCCCACTGCGACAGCATTGCCGCCGATTGCCGTAGCTGAGTTGATGCCGATATTGGGCTGGCTGGATGTGCCACTAAAACGCGCTTGTGCGCTGTTGCCGATAGCGACAGCATTATCCTGTGCTACTGTGTTATAGCCGACTGCGACGGTGGCAAAGATTGGATTGACTGCGCTTGGACCAAGCGCCTGTGCGCCAGTGCCTATTGCAGTACCGCCTGCCTGACTGGCTGTTGCTCCTTGGCCGCACGCTAGTGCATCCGTGCCCGTTGCCGTTGCACCATCATTGGCATCGGCGGCATTATTACCGGCGTCTGTGCCATCCACGTCACAGGTATTCTGGGCCATGGCAGGCGAAGCGAAAAGGACCATGGACGCGGCCACAGCCGTTGCGATTGATCCGGTTGTCAGTAAAAGTTTAAATTTCATTTTAAGTCTCCCTCGTTGAGTTTACGCAACGCAAGCGAAGATGACTGATTTAGTGCACCCCCGCGCAGACGCTGCGCCAGTGATGCGACCCCCTGTTTGCCCGGTTATACCGAGCGCTGTGCAATCCGTTCCCCGGATCATCGTTAATAAATTTACAATAGATAACATGGTGGCGCTATGATTGTATGAAACCGCCATCCTGTGCATTTTTTAAAAGCGGCTGAAGGATTGCGAAGCTGCGCGCGTCGCACTACACGCTATTGCATGCTCGCTGCTTTGATTTCCGCGTTTGCGATGACTTTGATCGTCGGGCTCCGCTACCTAGCCACCAGCGGCTTTTTCGCGTGGTTGACGCAAAAAGTGCGACCGGGCCTTTACGCCGCGCTGAAACCGCAAATTGGCCGCGAGATTAAATGGTCTTTACTGTCCGCCGCAATTTATGGTGTCCCTGCAGGGATCGTCACATGGGGGTGGGACACGCAGGGCTGGACATTGATCTACGCCGATATTGCTGACTATCCTGTTTGGTATCTGCCAGTTTCGATATTCCTCTATCTTCTTGCGCATGATGCTTGGTTTTACTGGACGCATCGTTTGATGCACCGTCCGTGGTGGTTTAAGGCCGCTCACGCTGTCCACCATGAAAGCCGCCCGCCTACCGCATGGGCCGCGATGAGTTTTCACCCATGGGAGGCGCTGACCGGCGCGGTTGTGATACCGGTTCTCGTGTTTTGCATACCCATTCATGTTGGGGCATTGGCAGTTGTGCTAGCGATTATGACGCTTATGGGCATCACCAACCATATGGGCTGGGAGATGTTCCCGAAATTCATGGTTAACGGCATATTAGGAAATTGGCTGATAACAGCAACGCATCACCAAAAGCATCACGATGCGTATAGGGGGAATTATGGTTTGTATTTCAGGTTTTGGGACAAGGTCTGCGGCACTGACTTGGGTCTTGGCCATTGGAAGCTTCACAGCACTGGCGACTCCAGCCATCACGCAAGCAGTGGCATCGACGGACAGCTCACTTGATGTAGCGGTTTCTGGCCTGCGCAGCAAAAAAGGCAATGTCCTGATTTGTTTGACCGCTAGCAGCAAAGCATTCCCCGATTGTTCAAAAGACCCAAATGCGTTGAAGCGCACGGTTAAAGCAACTGCGGCTGGCAGCGTTTCTTTTGGCGCTGTTGCATCGGGAACCTATGCCCTGTCGTTGATCCATGACGAAAATGGTAATGGCAAGCTGGACACTTCGATGGCAATCCCCAGCGAAGGCTTTGGTTTTTCGCGCAATCCGAAAATCACTTTTGGCCCGCCAAAGTTCAAGGCCGCATCCTTTGCGCTATCGGGCGCAGGAAATCAGACTGTGAAGATGAAATATATGTTCTGATGTGGCCGCTGCCTATACCCGACCAAATACCGATAGACAGCTATCACACCGCATGATAAATACCAATGTAATACCAATACTTTCTGAGTGTATGGATATTTGGGTTCCATAAAAGGGACTAAATCTGCAGGCCAGATAGCCAGAAGGAACGATGTGCGGCATGACTTTCTTTTTGGGCATTGATGCTGGCGGCACAGCCACAAAAGCTAGGCTGACGAATGCGAAAGGCGAGATGCTCGCCGAGGCCGCTGGCGGCCCCGCCAACGCGCGGATCGGCATAGAGGCGCTGCACACACAGCTTTTAGAAGTCTGTAATTCTGCCATCAAAAATGCTGCGCTTTCAGACGAAGAGGCAGCAACAATCCGCTGCGGCATGGGGATTGCCGGCATTAACCGCATGGGGATGAAGGCGCATATTCAGGCGCTCGCCTTTCCCTTTGCCAATGTGCAATTCAGCAGCGATGCGATGATCGCAAATCTTGGCGCGCATCTGGGCGCAGATGGCGCGATCTTGATCCTGGGCACAGGCAGCGTCGGGCTGGTCAAACGCGGCGAGGATAGTTTTAGCATCGGTGGTTATGGCTTTCCGATCTCTGACGAAGGCAGCGGCGCGGCATTGGGGCTAAGCGCGATCCGCCATGCACTACGTGCTTTGGATGGGCGCACCCGCCCAACACCGCTAAGCCAAGCCGTTACTAAACAATTTGAACATGCCATCCCCAGAGTCATAGCATGGATGGATGAAGCAGCACCCGGCGACTATGCGCGTCTGGCTCCGCTTGTGATGGATTATGCCGATAATGGCGACGAAATTGCGCTATCGATTGTGCGCGATGCTGCGCTGCATGTTGAACGCTTCATCGAAACGATTGTCGCGCGCGGTGCGCCGCGATGTGTTTTGATGGGCGGGCTTGCCGAACGGATGAAGCCTTGGTTGCGCCAGCGCATTGTGGCGCAGGTCGATGACCCGCTGGGCGATGCATTGGACGGCGCGCTGATCCTTGCCGGATTGCCTATTGCGTCTGCAGCATCTCACCCGTGATCGCATAGCCACCGGCTAGCCAATCGGCGACTTCTTGTGCCGCCGGATGGTCAATTGCCGAATAGCGCTCGCTATATTTGGCTTTGGTCTCGTCACTCATCCTATCCAATCCGCCGTTTTGTAGCGTCAGCAGATCAGCCTGAAGCATCGCAGCGAGTTCGGGGCCGCAAACGCCATTGGCCGCATCCATAAAGGCAGCGCTATATTGGTAATCGCCGCGCTGCTGATACAGCATCGGCAGGGTCAGCGCGGGAATGCAGCCAAGGATCGGCTGCGATAGCGGATTGATCGCGTGGTGGCTGACCACCTCCCCGACATCGGCGCAGCGCCCGGTAAAGCCGCGCAGATGCAGATATTGCGACATACGCGGGCCATCATTGACAGGATAATTGTCCCACAAAGCCAGCTTTCGACCCAACAGGCCCGATACATCGCGCAGATGGGACCGGCCGATTTCGGGGGAGCACACCTCTTCACCGGTCCAATAGACAGCGACCGCAGGATCAAGCCGCCGCCCCAAGGTTTCAAGATACTGTTCAGGCCGAGTACCAAAGACGCGGTCAAGCACCGGGTCATTAGAATAATAGCTAGGGCACAGGAAAAACCGTGTGGCGCGGCTGTTGGCGATCGCAAATGCGGCGATATCCGCTTGTCTGTCGGCAAGGTCAGGAAAATCGCCGCGCATATCATCGAACAAGATCGCAAGGTCATCAATGCCCCATGCGTCCAGCTGCGCCAGCTTTGCTTTCATCGCCATACGGGCGTCATCGTCAAAATCGAGATGCGCCCCGTAAGGGGTTAAGCCGACGCCAAAACGCACGTTATGAGCGCGGCAGATCTGCGCAAATGCGGCAATCGCAGACGCCTGATCCGGATCATGCAGTTGCCGCCAATCGCGCCGCAATTTGGCATCTATTTTTGGCGCGTAATGGAAAAACCGATAGCCCGCTGGAGCCAATTGTTTGACCACAGCGGCGCGCGCGTCCCATGACCAGCAGCGGCCAAAATAACCCTCTATGGTGCCAAGCTGTGGCGTCACATGCGTTCGCCCGCAATCCATGTCGCCAGCGGCAGCAGAGCATCATCCAGATGCACGATATCTGCCCTCCGCCCGGGGGCGAGGCAGCCATAGTCAGTGCCAAGGCCAATAAAGCCAGCCGGGGTAGTGCTCGCCATTTTGCTGGCGCTGATCAGATCGATATTCATCATCGACACCGCATTACGCAATGCACGCGCCATGTCGAGATCGGAACCCGCCAGTGTGCCGTCCGGGCCGCGCAATGCACCTGACTGCCGGCTGATCCAGATATCCCCCAGTGCAAAACCCGCAGCATCATGGCCAACGCTTGGCATCGCATCTGTGACCAGCATCAACTCATCCGCGCCCTTTGCCCGAAAGGCAGCGCGTAAAGCCGCCGGATGGACGTGATAGCCATCGACAATAATTCCGCATGTCAATCCAAGGTCGATGGCGGCACCGACAAGGCCGGGGTCGCGGCTTTCCAGCTGTGTCATCGCATTAAACAAATGGGTGACGCCCGACAGCCCGCCTGCAACCGCGCGCTGCATATCTTCATAGCTTGCAAGGCTATGCCCCGCCGCAACGGTAACGCCGCGCGCGATCAGCGCCGCGATCATCGCAGGATCAGTGCATTCCGGTGCCAAAGTAACCAGTGTTTTGCCATGCCGTAGCGATGTGAGCAGATCGATGGCCTCGCTGTCCATCGCCCGAAATTTATTTGCATCATGGATACCGTGCTTAGCCGGGTTCAAAAACGGCCCCTCAACATGGATGCCAACGACGCCCGGCACACCAGCCAGAATAGCGGCATCCACCGCCGCAATCGCACGCGCAATAACATCAAGATCATCGCTGATCAGCGTCGGCAAAAATGCCGTTGTGCCAAAGGCGCGATGGGCCGCTGCAATGACTGTTATTCCCTCAAGCGTCGGCTGGTCATTAAACAACACCCCGCCGCCGCCATTGACCTGTGTGTCGATAAAACCCGGCAGCAGAAGTCCGCTGGTCAGCGTTTCGACTGGCAGCGTTGCGGGCAAAGACGCCGCATCGACAATCGCCGTAATCCGGCCACCATCCATCACAAGCGCATGGTCATCAAGCCATTGCCCATCCGCAAGAATGCGCGCGCCACGGATTGCTGTTTCAGTCATCGTGTCATGGTCATCGTGTTTCAGTCACTTTTTTTAGCATCGGCGGATGGTCCGGATCAAACCCGCGCCGCACCGCTAGCGCATTGACCAGCCGATAGAAACTTTGCGCCATTATGATCGGTCCCGTTACCGGATGAAGTCCTGAAGCCATAGGCAGGCTGACGCTATGCTCCCGAATATCCCCCGCCAATGCAATCGGCGCACCCCGCGCGGCAAACGCGGCCAGCACTTTATCCAAGCCTGCCGCTGCCTTATCCAATGGCGGGAAGACAAGCAGGGGAAAGTCAGGCCCAACCAGCGCCATCGGGCCATGCGCAACCTCTGCGATGCTGAACGCCTCACCATGGATGCCGCAGGTTTCCTTACATTTCAGTGCAGCCTCTTGCGCAATGCCAAGCGTCAGCCCGCGCCCCAGAACATACAGGCTGCGCACGTTCGCAAACATATCGACACCCGCCGACCAATCCGCCTGCCAAGCAGAGGCCAAAGCATCTGGCAGCCCTGCAAGCGCGCTGGTCAGTGAAGGATCTTCGCGCCATAGGCTGGCAAGGTGCGCAATCACAGAAAGTGTCGCGATATAGCTTTTTGTCGCCGCAACGCTAGTTTCGGGGCCAGCATGCAGCGGGACCACAATCTCTGCGATATCGGCAAGCGGCGATCCGGTATCATTGACCAGTGCAATCACCAAAGCACCCGCCTTTGCCGCTGCCTCAGCAGAGGCCAATAGGTCCGGACTACGCCCCGATTGCGAGATCAGGATAAACGGCTGGCCCTGCATATGCAGCAGCGCATTGCCATAGATCGAACTGATTGATGGCGCTTGTGACAGCGTCGGGATGCCAAGATGGGTTTCAAAAAGATATTTGGCAAAGGTCGCCGCATGGTCCGAACTGCCGCGCGCACAGGTAAAGATAATGTCGGGATTTAGCTGTCGTAACCGTGCCGCCAGCGCCGCCAAAGGCGCAGAATTGGCATCATGTTGCCAAGCAACAACTGCCGCCGCCTCCGCTGCTTCGGCAAACATGCGCGTTGATGTAGGGCAAAGCGCAGCGGCGGATTCTGATAGGGTCATATAATACCTATATAATACCAATTTACCCGGCAGCGCAACCTTGCTATGCGCGACAATTATGACAAAGCAAAGCAACCTTGCCAATCGCCTAGCCGACCATTTCGGGTCGCGGCTGTTAACGGCACCTGCGGCGCTTTCCCCCTATGCCCAAAGTGAAGGGCCGCACGCATATGATCCGCCTGCTTTGGTCGCCCAACCGATCAGCATAGAAGAGGTTCAGCGACTGATGGTTGCCGCTGCTGAACAGGCAATGCCCGTTGTAGCCTATGGTGCTGGTACATCGCTAGAGGGCAATGCCGCAGCAACGCATGCTGGCACTTTGTGTATCGATTTTTCGCAGATGAACCAGATCATCGAAGTCCTCAGCGAAGACCTGGTGGTGACAGTTGAGCCCGGTGTAACGCGCGAGCAGCTTAATCTGGAACTTCGCAATACCGGGCTGTTTTTCCCGGTCGACCCGGGGGCGAATGCAACCTTGGGCGGGATGATCGCAACACGGGCCTCTGGCACGACAACCGTCCGCTATGGCAGCATGCGGGATAATGTCCTTGCGCTGAAAGTAGTAACCGCCGACGGCGAGCTGGTCAGCACCGGCACAAAAGCCCGAAAATCGGCATCGGGATATGATCTGACCCATTTGTTTACCGGCGCAGAAGGGACGCTCGGCCTGATTGTCGAGGCTAGCTTGCGCCTGCACGGGCAACCCGACAGCATCGTTGCAGCGACATGGGATTTTGCCAGTATCGAAGGCGCTGTAGAAACAGTGATCGCCACAATTCAGTCAGGCATCGGCGTCGCCCGTATGGAGCTGCTTGACGAAGCGGCGATCCGCGCGTGTAATGTCCAAAGTGCGCTTGGGCTGCCGGAAAGACCGATGCTGTTTCTGGAATTTCACGGGACTACGGCGAGCATTGCTGGCGAGCTGGAAAGCGTAAAGGATTTCGGCATGGCGTTCGGCGGAGGCGAGCTGCGAACCGCTACAGCAACCGAGGATCGCAACGCTTTGTGGAAAGCGCGTCACCACGCATTATGGGCGGCCAAAGCGATGATCCCCGGCGCTCGCGCATGGATCAGCGATATTTGTGTCCCGATCAGCCATTTGGGCGAAGCAATAGCGCGGGCTAAAACCGCAATTTCAGCATCCGGCCTATTCGCGCCAATCCTTGGCCATGTCGGCGACGGCAATTTCCACGTCTTTTTCATTCTGCCGCCTGATGATCCCGCCAGCTGGGACAAGGCAAAGGCAATCAACGAAGCGATGATCGCCCACGCACTTTCGGTTGGCGGCACCTGCACTGGCGAACACGGTATTGGCCTTGGCAAGCGCGAGGCAATGCTGCGCGAACATGGCGGCGCCAGCGTTGCGATGATGCGCGCCATCAAACAGGCGCTAGACCCCAAGGGGCTTTTGAACCCTGGGAAAATTTTTCTCGATTGAGGACCAATGAATGACTGAACTGACGCGACGGATGGTAGTAGGCGGAGCAGGCATGGTGATCGCGGGCTCTGCTATCGCCTCAACAGAATCCGGAATTGCTCCAGCCAAAACCGTATTGGTCGAACAAACCTATCTCAAGGCGCTGCCGGGCCTGCGAGCCGACCTCACCCACTACATTGTCACCAACTGGTTCGCGATGGACCAGAAAGGCTTCGATCAGGGGATCTTCACCCACTACGCGCTTTATGAGGATATAGAAGAAAACAAGGATTGGGATCTGGTGATGGCCGTCAGCTACCCACAGGACAAGGGTTATGACGACCCGCATGCCATGGCGACGTTCAAAGCGATCCGGGCTGCGCATGAGGAAGTACTGATTGGCGGCAAGACACTTAAAGAGCTGGGATCAATCGTGCGTCATCACAAATTAAAGATCGTTGGAGTTTAACAACGATTAAACCTTTAATATCCAGCCGCGTCTCTTCAGCCATGGCAATATGGCGCAGCTGATTGCGGCAGCAATAGCCGCGTAAAGCATCGATGCACTGGCCGGTGACAGGCCAGTCGATGCTAGCGCCTCGTAGGTTACATCCCAGATTTTCTCGCCCGATGGCAGCTTGCGGACGATGACCGCGATCAACAGCGTATGAACCACATAAAGCGTCAGCGCAGCTTGCCCGAGGCTGACCGTCCATTTCGCAATACGGTTATTGGCTATCACTGGCCATAATGCGCGCATCGCGGCCCAGACCACCAAACCCGCACCGCTTGTCACCAGAGCAAAGCTTGCAGTCCAAAGATTTTTGTTCAGCGGCAACCATGGCGTTAGCAACAATCCGGCGATAACCAACACAGCGCCTATGCCGCCAAGCAACGCGTTGCCGATGCCGTGGGCCTGTATCCGGCGCATGACCGCAATCCCGATCAGTGCATTGACGATGGCTGGCAAAGTCGAAAGCACGCCTTCCGGCTCCCATGTTTTGCGCAATACCCGGCCGGGGATGAAATTCTGGTCAAGCCAGCCGCTGATCCCCATGCCCGGTTCCATACTGGCAGGGCCGCCACCGGGCGACCCGACACGCAGCAGCATATAGCTATGAAGCGCGAGCAAACCCAGCGAGAGTGCAATAGCAATGCCTGTACCTTTACGGATGAAGACCACCGCCGCACAGACCAGATAAACGATCGCAATCCGTTGCAGCACGCCGGTCCAACGGATCATGTCAGGGTCAAGCGTAGGCTTTATCAAAAAGCTAAGGCCGACGCCAATCAGGAACAGCAGTGCTGTGCGCCGCAATATTCCGCCCCAGCTGAACACCGCACCGGGCCTTTCAAGGGCAAGCGGCGCAGATAAGCCAACAATCAATAGGAACACCGGAAAGACAAAGTCCGCCAGAGTCACACCATGCCATTCGACGTGTTTGATAAAACCAAATGCAGCGTCGCCATTGCCCTGAACATTGACCAAAATCATCAACAGGACGTCTAGCCCGCGAAAGCTATCAAGCGATAAATCGCGTTGGGAAACTGGGCTGGTCATAACACAACAAACGGGCCGCGCAGCTCGCTGACAAATTCATACCGTTCGCCGCGGTAGGAAGACCGGGTCAGTTCAACCGGCTTGCCATCTGCACGCCGCGTCAATCGTTCGATCCGCAAAATCTCGCATCCTTCGTCGACACCCAATAATTTCGCTTCGGCAGGGCCAGCAAGGGCCGCGCGGATTTTTTGCTGGCCGCTAATCGGTCTGTTGCCACGTTCCGAAAGTGCCTTGTAAAGCGAATTGCCAAGGTCTGCGACTGCGGGAAGCATATCTGCGGGGACAACGGCATTCTCGATAGCCAGCGGCTCACCGTCTGCCATGCGCACACGGCTTAGGCGCAACACATTAGCGTTCTCGGGTAGTTCCAGTAAACGCGCCTCTTCGTCGCTTGCAACGCCAAGGGTTTTTTCCATCCAAAGCGTCGTGGTGGTTTCACCGCGGGCCTCGGCATCTTCGCTAAAGCTGGTCAGGTATGATCCGGGAGCCTGGATGCGCGGCGTGACATAGGTTCCCGAGCCTTGGCGCCGCGACAGCATGCCTTCCTCGATCAACAGCTCAATCGCTTTGCGCACTGTAACCCGCGAGGCGCCCATCAGGGCACACAGATCGCGTTCCGATGGCAGTGCCTCACCCGAAAGGATTTTGCCATCAGTGATCTGCTGCCGCAAAGTTTGCGCCAATTGCATGTAAATCGGCGAATTGCTGTGCGTGGGCGATGATGTTTTTGCAGCCGGGGTCATTTGGGCGAATCCTCGCCATCCTCGATTGCCGAGCGCAGAGTCCCGCGATGCGCAGCCAGACGCTCTATCGCTGCCTCGGGCGTTGCCCCCATCGCAACAAGGACTGCGGCTTTGATGTTGTTCCCCGATTGCGCAAGCGCCAATGCCGCTTGTTGATCGGAACAGCCGGAAAGCGATGCAACCATCGCTTGACCACGGGCCAGCAGCTTATCGTTGGAAATCTGCATATCGACCATCAACCCCCGATAAACGCGCCCCAGCCGTAGCATGATCGCAGTCGACAGAATGTTCAAGATTGCTTTCTGTGCGGTTCCAGCCTTCATCCGCGTGGATCCGGCGATGATCTCGCTGCCAGTTGCCGCCAATAGGCCATGCTCTGCGGCGGCCAATAATGGCGCACCCGGATTATTGGCGATGGCGATGGTTAAGGCACCTGCGGCGCGTGCCATGTTCAACACAGCAAGCGTAAATGGTGTCCGCCCGCTTGCGGCAACGCCGATGACAACATCGTTTTCGGTGATTGCTGTGGCTGCGACTGCTTCCCTGCCCGCCTGTTCATCATCCTCTGCACCTTCTGCACTGTGCGCCAGCGCGGTCATGCCCCCCGCGATCAGATACGCAAGCCGGGTTTCGGGCCAACCAAAGGTCGGGCCAAGTTCAACGCCGTCTTGCACTGCAACTCTGCCCGATGTGCCTGCGCCTGCATAAACTAAACGCCCGCCTGCGGATAACCGCTCGGCGGCGGCATCAGCAGCGGTGGCAATTGCAGATGTGGCCTGACGGATGGCGACCAACGCCTCTATCTGCCCATCGAGCATCGCCTCAACCGCATCAGTCGTCGGCCAGCTATCGATATCGGCGAAGCGGGGATCGCGGCCTTCAGTATTTGACATGGACATCCCCTTGATCGGATCGTGCGTCTTGGCTGCCTAGCATACAGATTGCTGTTGCGACTGCTGTGCCAACGCACAGCTGCCACGGAAAGGCGATGCTCTTTAGAACAGCGGGCAAACCTAGGCTGTCGACGACATAGCCCTGAAACATCAGGATGACCAGAAATCCGCCGATCAACGCCGCGATAACTGACGCCGAAGAGCCGCGTTTTGTGAACAAAGCCGTCGCATACACGCCAAGAAGCCCGGAATATGCAAACGCCATGACTCCCAGCACAAAGTCCAGCAGCGGTAAGTTGCTGTAACGCTGCCAATAATAGCAAATGATCGACATCGCAAAGAGAGCCAAACCAAGTACGACCGTCGCGAGCCGCCCAGCCAATACGAAATGCGCCTCTTCATAACTATGCCGTCGTTCAGCAAAGGGGCGGTAAAAGTCATTCACCAAAACGGCGGACATTGAAATCAAACCCGAATTGATTGCAGCAGCTGCGATGATACCGACGGTAATCACCCCGCGCAGACCGGGCGGAATTTCACTCAGGATGAAGTGCATAAAGACAGTTATTTTCTCACCCTGAAATGTCTTGGCTATGGCCGCACTGTTTGTCGCCATAAGGTCGGGGCGCTCATAGAAAATATGTAGAAGCGACCCGATCACAAGAAACAGCAGGATAACAGGAATTGAAGCCCAAACCGATGCCATTAACGCGCGGGAACCATCGCGCGCATTATCACAGGCCAGCAACCTTTGCGTTGTGTCCTGATCCAGTCCCGAGTTGCCGATATTCAGCAACGTGAGCCCGGTCACAGCCGCCAGCAGCGAAAAGGGCGCTGTGAGATTAAACGAAGTGTCGACCACCTGAAGCTTATCAACGCCGAGCGGCCCATTTTGCAAAGCCGCGATAATCTCGGGGATTGAAGCCGGGATTTTGACGAGTAGGAAAATCAGTACCAACACAGCCGCACCGACATACAAGATCACCTGTATCAGATCGCTCCAGATCACAGCGTTCAGCCCGCCCATAAAGGTAAAGGCCAATCCGAAAAGAAGCAGAACAAACGAGGCAATGACCAGATGTTGCGGCTCGACATCCAGGAACATCACCATCGATACCGCAATGGCCGCAAGATAGAGCCTAGCTCCGCTCGCAAAGACGCGCCCGATCAGATACATCAACCCGGCGGCGCGGCGCGCGACAACGTCAAACCGCTGCTCGAGCAGCTCATAGACCGTAGTTGCACCAATCGCATAAAAGCGCGGGATCAGCACGCGGGAGACAATCACCGCTCCCAACAATGCACCCAGAATGCTGGTTAAATACGTATAGTTTCCGCGAAAACTATTGTCAGGAACGCCGAGAAAAGTCGCCGCAGACTGAACTGTGGAAAGCACCGAAACAGCAACCAGCCAAGTGGGCGCACGGTGACTTGCAAGGAAATAGTCATCGGCGGTGCGGATGCCGCGCCGTGTTGCGGCGTAGCCTGCAATCGCCAAAATGCCGACATAAGCCGCAAGAATGGCCCAGTCCCATCCTGTAAAAGCAAGCGGTGTCATAGGTTGAACAGCGGCAAAGGGGCAGCACGTAACGCCGCCCCTTCACTAAGCCGTTTAGCGCCGTATCGTCAGCGAGAAACCAAATGTCCGGCCGAGCACGTCATATGTGTCTGGGAAGGTGTTAAACGCACCCGGGTTGATAGGACGCGGCGGTTTTTTGCCGAGTAGGTTGTCGATCCCGAACGTCAGCGTCAGGCCGTCAATGGGTGGACGCAGTGCCATGTTCAAATCGAAATAATCAAACGCTGGAATCGCGCCGACGCTGCCAACGGCGCTATCCTTAACAGCCCCAATACGTTTCCAACCGAGTTGAACGGTCAACGGCTCGCTATCCCATGTGAAGGTTGCGCGGTGGCGATAATCAGGGGCCACCAAGGTCACAAGGTCAGACGAACAGCGTGCGCCATATCTTGCCTTGCAATCCACAGGTGTCAGCACCGCGTTACGCTGAATCGTATAATCGGTGACAAAGCTGCCCTGATAGCCAAATGTCCATTTATTGCCGGGCAGGCCCATGGGAACATCAAAACCATATTTGAAATCAACGTCGATACCTTTTTGTTTGATCGCTGCCAAATTGCGGTCATCAACAAACGCATTCCGGATGAAACCCGTCACCGGATCACGCGTTACCGCCGCACACAACGGATTACCCGGCGTGGGGTCGGTGACATAGCAGCTGGCAATCGCATCAATCGGCTGAATCTGGCCGACAGCATCAGCGATGTTAACTTTATACCAATCCACAGACAAGCTCATCCCGGGAATGAAGCTAGGCGTAAAGACGCCGCCCACGGTCCATGTTTTACCGCGCTCCGCTTTGATATTGGCATTGCCGCCAAAGAAATAGCCGCCAGTCAAATTCGCTGGATTGTTGGAATCATAAGGTCCCCGATAACCCTGCGCCGTGCATTGGGCGATCGTTGCAGTATTTGTCGCTCCGACACAGGGGTCGCCCGCATAACGCGGGAACAGCCGGGCCACTGTGCGCAAATTGGCAAAGGGAATGGAGAATACAGGGTTTGCAAACTCGCCGATATTGGCATCGCGGATGACTGTCTGACGCGTTGCGCGCAGACGTAAATCGTCAGTGACTGTCCAGTTAATGCCCAGCTTATTGGTATCATAGCTGCGGTTTGCACCGACCGATTTATCATACCACGACCGGCGATACGCGCCCTCAACGTTCAGCTGTTGAATCAGCGGCACATCCTTCAAAATCGGGATGACCAATTCACCAAACAGCTCGTTGACCTTAATAAATGGCGGGATAGGCGGTGCCGATTCTGCGCCTTGGTTAAACGAGGTGTTTAGGTTCGAACCATAATTAAACCGCCCGGTTTCCTTACGGAACTCATAGCCCGCCGTAAAACCAATTGGCCCGGCCCAGCCGGTGAAGAAATCGCTGGTGTCACCTGCGATATAGGCTGAAGCAACCTGCTGTGTACGGGTGCGATCACCAAAGTTGAAATCTTGTTCAATGCTGGTGAAATTTCCGCCGGGGCCAAAGATATCGGTGGTATTGGCAAGGCCCGCAAAGCCCGATTTCAGGCCATCACCCTTTACTGTGATCGATTCTTTCGAGCGACCATATTGATAATAAGCGTCCCATGTTATTGCGGGCGTGATGTTGCCGCGCAGGCCGATCTGTGCCTGAATATTGTCACGGTCATTCTCGGCAAAGGTCGTTCCCAATTCACCCAGCGAACGACGAACCGTAACGTTGGCGACGCCACCGACAAAGGTCAACAACGCCCGCGCCTGTGGATCAAGAAAGGGGTTGGTTTGTGAAATCTGGACGTTGATACCAGCAGCGCCAGTTGTTGGCGGGTTCTGACCCGAACGTGTGCCGCCCTGCGTCTTCACCGTCGAATACATCACCCGGCCATAGGTTTCGATGCCTTCGGTAATGTCATATTTGAAAAACACATCTGCGTTGATCCGGCGCAGTGGCTGCGCGAGCAGAAACTGCGGAGTATAATCCGTGGTTTGCGGCGTCAAAGTGAAGGCACCATTTGCGTCATAAGAAAAAGTCCGGCCGCTGGCGACATCGGTAAAATTGCCGCCAATCGGTAATGTCGCAACGCCTGTGCGTGCAAAACGGCGTTTTCCGGCCAGCAATGGGTCACGGTCAGTATATTCAAGATAGCCGACGATGCTGCCGCGATCACCAAGTTGTAGTCCGCCCATCAAATGGCCGCTTTTTTGCGATGCACCGCCGGCAACTGCGCGATAGTTCACATTGGCTTGAAGCCCCTCAAAATCATCGTTGATGATGAAGTTTACAACACCGGCCACCGCATCTGCACCATAAACAGCGCCTGCACCGCCGGTCAGAATATCAACGCGCTTTAACAGCGGTGCAGGAATCGAATTCACGTCCACGGCATTCCGGAAACTAAACGGCAGTGCACGCGTGCCGTTGATCAGCACCAATGTGCGGTTCTGACCAAGGTTGCGCAGATCAAGCGTTTGAGCGCCAAAGGCGTCACTACCCACCGATGTCGAATTTACGCCGCCTGCAAGCTGTGGAACTTTGACCGAAAAATCCTCGATCGTAACCGCACGCTGGAGCTGGATTTGCTCGCCCTCAAGGGCACTGACAGGGCTGGTCGATGAAAGCCCCGCGCTTTTGATGCGCGATCCGGTTACGACAATGGATTCAGCTTCATCGCCGCCCTCATCACTTTCCTGCGCTATGGCGGGTGCGGAAATCAATGCAATGGCAACCGCGATCGCAGCAGAACCAGAATAAAATTGTGTTGGACGAACGAATCTCATGGCAACGTCTCCCTGAATTATAAGCTTATTATGGGAGTGCGTAATGCGAGTTTTTGCAACTTGCAATACCATTTTAATACCAATGTAGATTACTCGCACGTGACCAGCTCAATGCTCAGCAAGCGTATACAGCGAAAACATCGCTGCGTTCGAATTCATGCGATTAAGGAAAACTTGGAGCGGGCGAAGGGATTCGAACCCTCGACCCCGACCTTGGCAAGGTCGTGCTCTACCACTGAGCTACGCCCGCTCGGGCGGCTAGAATCAAAGCGTCAGCGCATTGGTTCCAGCGGGTGAGGCGGCCCATTAGCAACGCGATTCACCTTTGGCAAGAGGCTAACCATCTTTCATTTCACACCAAGCGATACACGCTGTCGGATCGGTCCATGTTTTATAGCTTAATCCAATCTCGCGGGCGTATGAAGCTAGCTCTTCTTCGTCGCGATAAATCAGCTGCCAATCCATAACTGCATCCATCCAGCCGGTGCCGATATGATAGGGTAGAAAGTTCGCCAGCAGCAGCGTTCCGCCCGGTGCCAAACAGGCTTTCATCAATTTATGCAAAAGCCGCATTGCGCGTTCATCAAGATAATCGGTAAGCCCCAGAGTGTAGATTAAATCGAACCTTTCGCCGCGTGATGCCGCACCGCGAAGATAATTGAACACATTTGCCTCAACGACATTGATCGTTTCGCCATGGTTGCGGCGCACCACATCCAGCGACAGGCCATCCTGATCGACTGCGACAATGTTGCTCAGGTCATTACCGATCAGGCGATCCCCTTCGCGGAAATGACCGCACGCCAGAACGCAAATACGCTTGCCAGCCTGCCACGCGGTGGTGACAAGCGTCTCTGCATATTCCCGCCTCAATCGCACAGCCTCTGCGGCCGGAAATGCGGTGGTGACATTGAAAAGATCGGCGGACCGTTTGCTGACGCCATCTGGCAATGTGCGGTCGTACAATATGTCGATCAAGGCCGCATCGCCGGCATAACCGCGCGGTTTTGCATAGCAATGGGCGAGATAGGGATCCTCCATCAACACGCTGTGCAACGGATGACGCAACAGCGTCTGCCGCGTTTCAGGCCACGCGATCGCGTCAATTTGTGCCGAGAATAATTTGCCCGCCAGCATCGGGAGTGCGACCGTAATCTGGCCTTGTTCAATCAGGCTGAGTGTTTGGTCGAAGAAGCGTTGGTTATGCATCGTCAATAATCCTTCAGGCTTTTTCGAGTTTCAAGATGTCGTCGGCGGCGTCGAACAGTGCGCGGTCGTGGCTGACGCAAATGACCACCGCCTGTTTTTCCCGCGCATAGGCACGCAGCGATTGGGCAACGAGTTCGGCATTCTGCTGGTCAAGCGCCGCTGTTGGTTCATCGGCAAGCAGCACAGGCGGATCGAACGACAAGGCCTGCGCCAACGCCACGCGCTGTTTTTCCCCGCCTGATAGCTGCCCCGGGCGCGCATCGAGTTTATCGCCAAGGCCGAAATCTTTCAGGCGCTTTAGTCCTTCGGAAATTGCAGCACCTGACCCCCTGATCCGAGCAGACAGCAGAATATGTTCGCGCACCGACATCAGATTGACCAAGCGGCTGGTTTGAAAAACCATGCCGATATGCCGCCTGCGCCATTCCTTGGTTGCGGCTGGTTTCAGCGCGGTCAAATTGGTTTCACCAAACAGGATCATCCCCTGCGTCGCCTGAACCGTTAGCGACAGGATCGATAGCAAAGTTGTTTTGCCCGCCCCCGATGGCCCGCCAACCACATTAAGCACACCGGGTTCAAAGCGGCGGTTCAGCATTGCCAAGGTGCGCTTTTCGGCACCGGCCTCCAGCACCGAATGGCTGATATGATCAAGGATCAACGCTGCGCTCATTTGGCAAAGCCCACAGTCACGCGCAGGCCGATAAGCGCAGGCGGCGGCGCGCCGTCAAAGGCGATGAACACTTCACGCACATCACGGTCAAAGCGGTCGGTGGGGTCAAGTGAACGCGCGCTGCGGCGGCCCATTACGCTTGCCATTTGCGTGACGCGGCCTTTCCATTTTTCGGGTTTGCCGTCGACCCAGACCATGACCTTTTGCCCCGCACGCACATTGGCGGCATCGCGTTCGCTAAGTTCGGCGCGCACGATCAATCGGGAGATATCACCGACGATTATCAGCGGCGTTCCTTGGCTGGCCCCGGAAAACTCACCTTCGTGGCGCAGGATTTGCAGCACTTGCCCAGCAATAGGGCTTTTCAGCGTGCATTGCGCGGCAAGCGCACTTGCGACCGAGGTGTCCGCTACCGCCGCACGGGCAGCGGCATTCGCCTCTGCAATTTCCGATCCCCTTGCCCCTTCGGCAAGCAGTGACCGACGTTGGTGCAGCGCATCTAGCTGAGCCCGCGCCGAATCGCGGCCATTGGTGCGTGCTGCCAAATCACGTTTCGAAATAAAGCCGTCATCAACCAGCGCCTCTGCCATTGACAGGCGTTGTTGCTGTTCACGCAGTGCCGCTTCGGCTGCCGCAATTTCTGCATCGGCGGCCTGAAGTTCCTGTATACGCGGGCCGGACCGTATTGTTGCCGCAGCAGCATTCGCCTTTTGCCCCATGGCCGCCCGCGCGTTAATTTCCGCCAGACGCGGGCCACAATCGATACCGAGCAGCTTTTGGCCAGCCGCCACATTTTGCCCGCGTTCGACAAACAGCTTGTCGATCACCCCGTCTGCGGCGGCAACCAATTGCCGGCTTTCGCCTTCGCTATCAATGCGACCGACAGCTGTCGCAACATAAGGCGATGCAGGCTTTGACGCTTCGCTTTGCGCAACGCCGCAGCCGGTTAGCATCAGCAAGGTCAGGAGAGGGACAAAGCCGCGCATCAGCTTCTGAACACCGTTTCGGGGCCATAAGCAGACAGCGCCCGGCGCGCAGAGAGGATCGCAAAGGTCAATGCCCCGCTAATCGCCGCCAATGGCACCAGCATATCTGTCAGACGAAAGCTAACCCAGGGCAGCATGAACTGTGTCGAAAGGATCGCAAGTGGTGTCACTGCGACCGCAGCTACACCCGTCACCACCGCGATCAGTACCGCGACTATGATAATGATCGTGCCCACCTCACGCTCGCTGGCACCATGGCCGAGTAGTGAAAGCAAATCCTGATGATAGCGCTGGATAAAACGCGAGATGCCATTGGCGAGCAGGATCACCATCAGCAACGCCGCGAGCACCGCCGCCAGCAGAATTGCCGCACCCGCTCCCGTTTTGCGCTGCCAGTAAAGCGACGAGCTTTGTTCAAACTCTGCGCCGCTGACCAGCGATACATCGGGAAACAGCTTTTCAGCGTTATAGCGTAGCGCCTCAAAATCGCGCGGCGTTTGCGAACCGTAATTGCCGATCACAAAGCTGGTGGAATTGGGGTCCATCCGCAACATCCGCCGCCCTTGTTCAAACGGAACCAGA
>JAAFIB010000032.1 GCA_013297725.1 Sphingomonadales bacterium | reverse complement strand
ATGCAGTCGATGGCGAATGGTGAAGAATTCACCAAAGCTTCGGAAAATAAGTATCAGAAATTACGTGAAGATTTGACCGCAGAGGTCGAAAGCGTAAAGTTCCATGCGAACAAGATCGAGTTTCTGGTTGATCAGTTATATTCGTTCAACCGCCGCCTGACCGCATTGGGTGGGCAGATGTTGCGCCTTGCCGAACGTCACAAAGTTCCGCGCAAGGATTTCCTCGATCGCTACGTCAATCACGAAATTGACGAGAATTGGCTCGAATCGGTTGCCGGAATCGACAAGAAATGGGCTAAATTCGTCGAGAATGAAGCGGATTCGGTTGAACGCATCCGCAGCGAAGTGTCCGACATTGCCTCCGCCACAGGCATGAGCCTCAGCGAGTTCCGCCGCATCGTCAACATGGTGCAAAAGGGAGAGCGCGAAGCGCGCATTGCCAAGAAGGAAATGGTTGAGGCGAACCTGCGCCTAGTGATTTCAATCGCCAAAAAATACACCAATCGCGGCCTGCAATTCCTTGATCTTATTCAAGAAGGCAATATCGGCCTGATGAAAGCGGTCGATAAGTTCGAATATCGTCGTGGTTACAAGTTTTCGACCTATGCAACATGGTGGATCCGTCAGGCGATCACCCGCTCGATCGCGGATCAGGCACGCACGATCCGTATTCCGGTCCATATGATCGAGACAATCAATAAACTGGTGCGCACAAGCCGCCAGTTCCTGCACGAACAGGGCCGCGAACCAACACCGGAAGAAATGGCCGAGCGCCTTTCGATGCCGCTGGAAAAAGTGCGCAAGGTGATGAAAATCGCCAAGGAACCAATCTCGCTGGAAACGCCAATTGGCGATGAGGAAGACAGCCATCTGGGCGACTTCATCGAAGATAAAAACGCAATTATTCCAGTGGATGCCGCTATTCAGGCTAACCTGAAGGAAACGGTAACGCGCGTCCTCGCCTCGCTAACTCCGCGTGAAGAACGTGTTCTTCGCATGCGATTTGGCATCGGCATGAACACCGACCACACGCTTGAGGAAGTTGGACAGCAGTTCAGCGTAACCCGCGAACGTATCAGGCAAATCGAAGCTAAAGCATTGAGAAAGCTGAAGCATCCAAGCCGGTCACGCAAAATGCGGAGCTTTTTGGACCAGTAGTCGCGTTTTGCTAACGAATTTTCAGTTGCAAGATGACGTCACCGTAAACTGCTCGTTTACACTCTGTTGCTAATACCATGGTTTGATCGACGCGGGCGTATCTCCGTTTCGTTGCACGTGGAGTAAAGCATGGAAAAACGCGCAATTCAAAGCAGCAGCTTTGGTGAGGGATTTGCATCTCTTGTCGCGGACAATGGCAGCGTGCCTGTTAGCGGGCCGCTGACAGTTTTTCTTGATCGCTGCATGACAGCTCCCGAGCTTAGAAAATCGGTCAAGGACAGCCTCCCTGCCCTTTTGGCTGACATAGCCCATTTTTTGAATGTTTCGCATGGCCGCTTTCCCGGCGTCATTGATCACGCGGCTAAAAAAATTGCAGACCCTGAAGCGCGGGAATGGCTGGTAGCTGCTACCGATGCCTTCGCGATGGAACGTGCGTTTTTGAACAGTCTGACCGTGGCAGCGGGACCGATCCGGCGGCATTTGGATCAGGACAAGATTGAAGCTTTGCTGGCAACGCAGCAGCGCAGCTTTGAAATGCTGGCCACATCTGACCGTAAAGGCTGTCCAGCGGGCGTAGCGATGGCATTTGTACTCGATTGGCATGCCACACGGCCAATGCTGGAACAGGCAGCTTTAATGCTTAGCGTTGAAGTTCAAAGTTGCGCCCTGCCCAGCCCAGCTACGACTATTGCCCTTGCAGATGCACTATCGGGGAGCCCTGCGGTGGAACGCGCAATGGCTTTTGGTAGCCAACAGCTGTTGGCTCAGCAAAAAGGGCTCTGGCACTTGATTGCCGCTCGCCACCATAAAATGACAGCAATGTAATTATTGCAAGGGCTGCCCCGAACAGCAATTCCACCGTTGCATCCGCCGCCGCCAATCTTTACCGGCTTAATCGAACGATTAAATCCGGGGAAGAATCCATGCGCTTTGATGGCACACAAAATTATGTCGCAACTGATGATCTGAAGGTTGCCGTTAATGCTGCCGCTATGCTGCGCAGGCCTTTGCTGGTCAAAGGCGAACCCGGCACAGGTAAAACCGTTCTGGCGCAAGAAATCGCCAAAGCGCTGAACGCGCCATTGATCGAGTGGAATATCAAATCGACGACAAAGGCTAATCAGGGTCTATATGAATATGATGCTGTCGCCCGTCTACGCGATAGCCAATTGGGCGATGAGCGCGTCCACGATATCAAAAACTACATCAAAAAAGGAAAGCTGTGGGAAGCGTTTACCTCACCTGAACTGCCAGTTTTGCTGATTGACGAAATCGATAAAGCCGACATCGAATTCCCCAATGACCTGTTGCAGGAATTGGACCGGATGGAATTCTACGTTTATGAAACGCATGAAACGGTGAAAGCCGCAGAACGGCCCATCGTTGTCATCACATCAAACAACGAAAAAGAACTGCCCGACGCTTTCTTGCGTCGCTGTTTCTTTCACTACATTAAATTCCCCGAGCGCGATACGATGCAGGCAATCATCGATGTCCATTTCCCGGGCATCCAGAAAATCCTGGTGTCAAAGGCGATGGATATTTTTTACGAAGTCCGCGACGTTCCCGGTTTGAAAAAGAAACCGTCGACCAGCGAATTGCTCGATTGGCTAAAGCTATTGCTTCACGAAGATATGCCGCTGGATATTCTGCAAAATCGCGATCCAACCAAAGCGATCCCGCCCTTGCACGGCGCGTTGCTGAAAAACGAGCAGGATGTGATGCTGTTTGAACGACTGGCGTTTATGGCGCGGCGGCAGGGGTGATCTACGTTCTAGGCCGTTCTTAATGATAACCAACGGCCCAGAATTGCCCTACCCTACAAAATATAGGCGATCTCTAAATCGCCCCAGCGACGACCTTGGATAAACAAGGGCACGTAAACGTTACGGACAACGGCTTGTGATTTGTCGCTGCCGCTGGACGCACCCGTGTGGCGGTATACGGCCATAGAATAATCCTGCGTGCTTGCCTTGGCGACCATGTCGACCCCTTCGAAAAACACACGGCCATTTCTGCAATACCGGTTGTCATGGGCAAAGTCGCCGGTCGGTCTGGCCGAAAATTTGGACATATGCGTAGGTAGAAAGCCTTTGGTGCTAGTACACACAGCTGTAAGGATCTCTGCACGCATATCACTGATTTCGTCAAACATTGGTCGCCAGTGCTGGTCAGCCCATGTTGATACAGCATTACGATAGCGGACCGGGTTGCTACCTTCGATCACCACCAGATTTTCGTCGAACAGCGAATCCATCGCAAGAGCGCCGCTGGCAACGGCATGTTCTGTGTATTCCATGATCTTTAATGCTTGAGCCTTTGCCAATTCGACAAAAACACTATCTTCGCGCGACATGCCGCTGTGCACCAGCTTGTCGAACATGATATTTGCTCGGTTTTCTAACTCGGTGATATCATGATGTGCATTCGATAATTGCGCATGCATCGCTTCGTTTGCGGCATCGACAGCAGAACGCACGCGTCTTGATTCGCTTAATCCATCGTTGATAGCGGCGGTATTATTGGCGATCTCACCGGTTCGCTGATCAACTTGTGCAACGATATCGCTTAGCCCACCGAGCAATTGCTCCATATGTGCGAACTGCGCCTTCGCTTTGCCGCTGCCATCAATGCCGCTGCCGATATCAACGACCAATTTTTCTGCCTCTGCAGATAGCGAATTGACTGTGCCGGTAATTTCAACCGCTGCAGTGCGCGAATCCAATGCCAGCTTTTTCACCTCTGCCGCTACGACAGCAAATGTTTGCCCAGCCACGCCGGCTTTCTGCGCTTCGATTGCAGCATTCAATGCCAACATATTGGTTGTGCGCGCGATATTATCGATTGCCTGACTGGCGCGTTTCACCTGATCCATGGCTGCTGCAAAGCCGGTTATGTGTAGGCCAAGCCGGTTAATGAGTTCGACCATGTCGGTAAATCCGGCAACCGAACTTGCTACCGTCGCGCTACCTGCTGCTACTTTTTCACGTGCGGAATCGGATAGCTCACGTGCCTCTGCGGTGGCATGCGCAACATTTTCAATTTCGGTTGAAAGCTGTTGGGTGATGGCCTCCAGCTCAAGATGCTTTTGCTGTAATTCATTTGCAGATTTCATCGCATTTTCCAGCGTACCTGCGGTATCGGAACAATCAACGACCACTTCACCGCAGATTTTTGCGGTGTCATCAATCCAATCATTTTCCTGAACATTCTGATTTTTCATGTTATTTTTGCGACCCATGTGTTTATGCGACAAGGTGTAAATTGACATGGTTATTGAATGCTTAATTTAGGCTCCAAAGCTTGACGGATGCGGTGAGGAGAGGCACTGCATTGGAGTATTAACCGGAGCCACAGCCCCAATGTTTTTCAACTTCCTAGAAGAGCTACGTAGCGCTGGCATTCCGGCATCATTGAAAGAGCATCTCGCTTTGCTAGAGGCGCTGCAAGCCGAAGTGATTGAGCGCAGCCCCGAGGAATTCTATTATCTCGCCCGCACTGTGCTGGTGAAAGACGAGGCTCTGCTCGACCGGTTTGATCAGGTGTTCAACAAGGTCTTTAAAGGAATAATGTCCGAATTTGGCAGTTCGCAGGCCGAGATTCCCGAGGAGTGGTTGAAGGCGGTCGCAGAAAAATTTCTGACACCCGAGGAAATGGAGGCGATCAAATCGCTGGGTTCTTGGGACGAGATTATGGAGACGTTGAAAAAGCGTTTGGAGGAACAGCAAAAGCGCCATGAGGGTGGGAACAAATGGGTCGGCACTGGTGGGACATCACCCTATGGCAATAACGGCTATAACCCCGAAGGCGTTCGTATTGGCGGTGAATCCAAACACAAACGTGCGCTAAAGGTTTGGGAAAAGCGCGAGTTTGCTAATCTAGACAACACCAAAGAGCTCGGCACGCGCAACATCAAAATCGCGATGCGCCGATTGCGCAAATTTGCGCGCGATGGTGCGCAGGATGAACTGGATATTGGTGCGACGATTAACGGCACAGCGCGTCAGGGCTGGCTCGACATTCATATGCGTGCCGAACGGCGCAACGCCATTAAGGTTATGCTGTTCCTTGATGTCGGCGGATCCATGGACCCGTTTATCAAGCTGTGCGAGGAACTGTTCAGCGCAGCGACCGCAGAGTTTAAGAACCTTGAATTCTTCTACTTCCATAACTGCCCCTATGAAGGGGTATGGAAAGACAACCGCAGGCGCTTTTCCGAACGCACGCCGATGTGGGATGTGCTGCACAAATTCCCGCATGATTATAAGCTGATTTTCGTTGGCGATGCGGCGATGAGCCCCTATGAAATCAGCCATCCTGGCGGGTCGGTCGAGCATTTCAACGAGGAGGCTGGCGCTGTTTGGGTGCAGCGTATGGTAAACACCTATCCGGCGGCGGTATGGCTGAACCCCACGCCAGAGGCGCATTGGAACTATTCACAGTCGACCAAAATTCTCAAAGAACTGCTGAAGGACCGGATGTATCCGCTGACGCTGGAGGGTCTGGATGACGCGATGCGCGAACTGGTGCGGAAGAACTAACCCTTTTGATCCAATTCTGCATTCAACCGCAAGCTTGCGCGCCAGAAGAAAAAAGCCGGAATAAAGCCAAGCCACGCTGCGCCGAACAGCACCCAGCGCACACTTTCGGTGCCCGCCATGGGCTCCAGCCAATCCGACAACGCACCGAAGATGAAGGGACCAAGGCCAAGGCCGATCAGGTTCTGGCCAAACAGCATGACAGAGGCAGCCACCGCACGCAGTTCTTTACGCACTAGCCCTTGCACGCAAGCATAGGCCGGGCCGTAATAGGCCGCATTAAGGATGGTCGGCACAAGGATAAGCAACCCTGCCACCCACCAAATAGGGGCGCCATAGCCCAAAAACTGGATAGGTGCGGCAATCGCCATTCCGACTGCGGGTAGTGTCAAAATGTGCCGCCGATTGATCGAGCCAAAGCGGTCCGCCGCCCAGCCACCAAGCCAAGTGCCAAACACTCCCGAAATGCCCAACACGATAGAGCCGATCAGTCCAACCTCGGTCGTAGTCATGCCGTGGCTGCGGATAAACAGCGACAGCGTCCACAGCCCCTTCCCATAGGACAAAAAGGCAGCGACTGACGCGGCAACCAGCAGCAGCACATATGCGCGAGAGGTAAATATTTCAGCAATCGCTTCACCCACAGGAATTGGCGGCGGGCCTTCCGGAGCTGAATCGCCCTTCATCAACCCGAAGCGACGCGGGTCGCGCAGAAGAAACGGCAGCAGCATGGCCAGCAGAATGCCAGGCGCGCCAACCAGCATCAACGCGGCGCGCCAACCCCAGATATCGTTTACCACCCCTCCAATAAGCAGCCCCAGCAAGGTGCCGATAGGCACGCCCATGCCATAAAAGGCGATGGCCGATGCGCGTTTTTCGGGTGCAACTGCATCGCTGATCAGGCTGTGTGCTGCGGGCGTGCAGCCCGCCTCACCGACCCCCACACCAATGCGGGCGAGTGCCATATGCCAGAAATTCTGGGCAAAACCGCAAAGCACAGTCATCCCCGACCAAATGACCAGCGAGACCGAAATCAGTGACACACGGTTGGTGCTGCGGCGATCGGCGTAGCGCGCGATCGGGATGCCAAGCACCGCATAGAAAACCGCAAAGGCAGGTCCAGCAAGCAAGCCGAGTTGAGTGTCGCTGAGCCCCAACTCTCCCTTGATTGGCTCGGCAAGGATGTTGAGAATCTGGCGGTCAAGGAAATTTAGGATGTAAACAACGAGCAAGACCCATAATGTCAATCGCAACGAGCTTTTCGGCGCTGCCTGCTCCATCCTGTCTCTCCCTTTTTTTAACGTTATGCACGCTTCCTAGTAAGAGTCGACTGCTGCGAACAATGCTGTCACCATTTCTTGCTCAACGGGCTCCAGTTCCGGACGCCAGATGTCAAAAATCAGGACAAGCCGGTTCTTGTCGCTGCGGTTCCATGCTTCATGCTGAACGGTATCGTCAAAAGCGATCATTTTCCCCTCGGACCACTCAATCGTCGTTTCGCCCACGCGAAAGCCACAATTTTCGGGAACAACCAGCGGCAAATGGCAGATGTAGCGACAATTGATCATGCCCGTATGCGGCGGGATATGCGCGCCGGGACGAAGCAGCGAAAGCATTACCGATGGTGCGCGTGGACCAATGTGACACAGCGGCACAGTATCCATCGTTGATTGGAATGTTTGCGGACAATTGGCGACATGATCGTCCACAAGGCTGCCGTTTTCCCACAAAAAATACGTGCTCCAATCCGGATTTTCGAGCATTCCGTGAACATCGCCTTGGGGACGCTGAGTATTCGTGCGGATATAGGGGCGGAAATCAGCTTGTCCGTCCAGCAAGGCCAGCGCCTCGCCGCGCATCACCGGGAATCTGGCCTCAAAAGCTTCGCGCCAAGCATATTGAGCTACATCAACAAACTCGACATGCGGCAAGTCTGGATAGAAATAGACTAAAGGCGTTTGCGGGAAGCGCTTATACTCCGGCGGACGTTCGCGTTCACTGAGCATAATCTCCAAAGATTTCTGAAAACGCGGGTGCCGGTTCGCCTTTGTGAACCCGGCTTTATCAAGCGAGTTGAGCAGATGATCCTTAAACAATTGATCGAACCAGACACCCATAGCCTGTGCTCGCGCTGCGTCACGAGCCATTCCGGCTGACGTTGCACCTTTTTGTTCTACCAGACGCACAGCCGAGCGATAAAATGCCGCAGCGGCCCTGTGATCGCCCGCGTGAAAGCGGTGGTCGGCCTTTGCCATGATCGCAATGAAATCGGCATGATTGGCCCCAAGCCGCGCTTCGGCCTCCGCTTCGCTAAGCTGAGGATTAGGAACAGTTGGATGGTCGGCCATGATCAATACAACAAATAGGGCTTGCGCGCGTCATTCCACGCGGCCTCATCTGGCAGTGTCAGCGCATCCAGATCGGCTGGCGTTGCGTTATCATCATCCACCCAAAGCCGAAGCGCAGGGCCTCCGTTGATCACATCAATAGCAAGCACATCATTGGTATATTCATATTTGAAATCGGTGCCGCGCCAGATTTGGTAATCGGGATAGAGCCTGCGGATGGCTTTGAATGCAAGCGCTTGCAACCGCCATGGTTTGAAATCCGCATGGCCATAATGCGGTCCCTCGGCATGGATATGCACGCCGTGGCATAATGTGCGCACATGTTTGTGAAACGTTGGTTCAAACCAAATTTCGCGCAAGATGCAGCCATTTAGCCATTCTGGTGCAAGCCTCCGCATTTCCGCAATAACTGCGCGCGCATCAATATCTGGTGCGCCGAACAGCTCCAACGGTCGGGTCGTTCCCCTACCCTCGCTAAGCGTCGCACCTTCGAGCATCACAGTGCCAGCATAGCCACGCGCCATGTTTACGTTGGCCGCATTGGGGCTGGGGTTGATCCAAACGCGATCCTCTGGCCAACCAAAACCGGGGGCAGCATCAGGTGCATAACCTTCCATTTCGATAACGTGATAATCTACATCAAGTTTGTAATGGTCGATAAACCAGTGCCCGATCTCACCCAATGTAAGCCCGTGGCGCATGGGAAATGGACCAGCACCGACAAAACTTTCCCAACCGGGTTGCAACGTCAGCCCCTCAACGGGACGTCCCGCCGGGTTAGGTCTATCCAGCACCCATACGGATTTCTTATGCTCCGCAGCAGCTTCCAAAACGTAGAGTAAAGTTGTGATAAAAGTATAGATACGGCAGCCAAGATCCTGCATATCAATCAAAATTGTGTCAAACGTGCCCATCATCTGACCTGTGGGGCGACGCACTTCTCCGTAAAGGCTGAACACCGGAATGTTGTACACCGGATCAGTATAATCCGGGCTTTCCTCCATATTATCCTGCTTATCGCCTTTTAGCCCATGCTGCGGGCCGACCGCTGCGGTCAATTGAATGTCCTCTAGCGCTGCAATCGCATCAAGCGAGTGGACAAGATCGGCTGTTACCGATGCAGGATGGGCAAGGAGAGCAACGCGTTTGCCGAGTAACGGGGCGCGTAATGTAGGTTCAGCAATGAAGCGATCAATTCCGAATTTCATAGACCCTCTGGTGGCGCGAGTTTCAGCGCAAAGCAATCCTTATGGTGGAAATCTGGCTCACCCGGTGGATGATTTAGCGCCCAATAGCTTTTGATATCATTGCGTTCGTGGATCACAGCGGACAGCGAAGCTTCCCACAGACCGTGCGGGAGCGACACTGTTGCCTCCAACGCATAATGTGTTTCGCTCGCATAGGCATATATCTCGGGCGTGGCTGTCTCCCAATTGGCCATACCTTTGCGATAATCATCGAACCTGTAGGCGGCCCACTCTGATGATGGCGAAAAATTGAACTCAATATAGCTGGACGAATCAGTTTTACGGAGAAAAAGCTCGAAGCAACTCGTGGTCCACAGCCCATCTGTTCGTTTAGGTTTGGCATTAGGTGGCAAAATCACATTGTTGATACCACAGTCAACAAAGTAGCGAAGCCACAGCTTTCCCCGCGGCTGTAGTTCACACTCCACCGTCACTGCGCTGACTGTCGAAGCGGGCGTCGCGGGATGACAGTTCATCGAGAGATTGGCCAAAACAAAACTCCATGCTAGGCGCAGCGGCACTATGACCCAATTTCAGTCCGATCTTTTGAACCTGCTCCAGCAACGGGGCTATATCCATCAGCAAACAGACGCAAGCGCGCTTGATGCGCTTGCCGCGAAAGAAATCGTTCCGGGCTATATCGGCTTTGATGCCACCGCGCCGTCGTTGCATGTCGGCAATCTGGTTTCCATCATGCTGCTGCGCCGTTTGCAGCAGGCAGGGCACAAGCCCGTTGTAGTCATGGGCGGCGGAACAACGCGGATCGGCGACCCGACCGGGCGCGACGAAAGCCGCAAAATGCTGACTGACGAAACGATTGAGGCCAACATCGCCTCAATCCGCACCGCATTTGAGCGGCTATTGGTGTTTGGCGATGGGCCAACAGACGCGGTTATGGTCAACAACCATGATTGGTTGGGCGAGCTTGGCTATATCGAACTGCTGCAAAAGGTCGGCACGCATTTCACCATCAACCGTATGCTGACATTTGATTCGGTTAAGCTGCGGCTTGATCGCGAACAGCCGATGACCTTCCTAGAATTCAACTATATGATTTTGCAGGGCTATGACTATCGCCATCTGAACCAGACAATGGGCGTGCGCTTGCAAATGGGCGGGTCTGACCAATGGGGCAATATCATCAACGGTGTCGAATTGACCCGGCGGATGGATGGCAATGAGGTATTCGGCCTGACCACGCCTTTAATCACCAAAGCCGACGGTTCCAAAATGGGTAAATCGGTTTCGGGGGCGGTTTGGTTGAACGAAGTGCAATTATCGCATTATGATTATTGGCAGTTCTGGCGGAACACCGATGACCGCGATGTCGGCAAGTTTCTGCGACTCTTTACCGATTTGCCACTTGATGAAATCGCCCGGTTAGAAGCTCTGGGTGGTAGTGAAATCAATCAGGCGAAGATCATTCTTGCCAACGAAGCAACGGCTTTATGCCGCGGTGCTGAGGCCGCGCAAGCTGCCGAATCAACGGCACGGCAACTATTTGAACAGGGCGCCGCTGGCGGCGATTTGCCAACTTATGTGGTCGAAACAGGCAGTATCAGCATCATTGATGCGCTGACTTCCATCGGATTTGCTGCATCAAAAGGCGAAGCAAGGCGTTTAATTTCTGGCGGCGGAGCACGTATTGAGGGCGTGCAGATTTTGGACGAAAATCATTTTATTTCAGATGCATCAGGTGATATTCAAATATCATCTGGTAAAAAGAAACACGGCATTCTGCGCTTCGGTTAATATTATCTGTCCACCGCTTTACCATTTGTTGTGAAAAAACTGTCACATGGGTTTCGCGACCCCGAGACAGGGAAAATACAAGTTATGGCAACCAAAGCCGCCGATCCGAATTATGACCTGCGCCGCGCAGCCCGCCACCGTGCGAGCCACAAAGCAATTGCCGAAAGTCGCCGTCATGGCGATCAACGCATTCATATTGCCAACATGTCAGCGCATGGTTTTATGATCGATGACAATGCTGTGTTTGAACATGGTGATCGTATCGAGCTGCGCCTGCCCGTAGTCGGTCGCATCGAAGCGCATCTGATCTGGACCGTTGAAGGCCGAGCCGGTTTTCAATTCGAGCGCGTAATCCGCTTGCCAGAATTCATTGCATTGATTGAACAAGTGGGCGTCAAGCTGCGCTAACCGCTTCTAAGTGTTGCCACACCGGCATCACGTTCAAACAGATAAAGGGCAATCCGGGCAGCGGCACCTCGCGCGCCGTCCAGCCCGCCATCGCGATCCAGCAGCAACCGTGCGTCGGCTGACGCTGCACCAATCAATTCGCGCACCTGTTCATTGGTTGCAACGCGAAAAGGGCTGTCCCCCGATTGCCGCGTGCCAAGCATCTCCCCTGCCCCGCGCAGTTTCAAATCCTCCTCGGCAATGCGGAACCCATCGTTAGTTTCGCGCATAAGTGCCAGTCGCGCACGCGCTGTTTCGCCGATATGAGGGCTGCGTACCAGAATGCAGCGCGATTGCTCGCTGCCGCGACCCACGCGTCCGCGCAACTGATGCAGCTGTGCCAGACCAAAACGATCTGCAGCCTCGACGACCATCAGGCTGGCATTCGGCACATCGACGCCAACTTCAATCACTGTGGTTGCCACCAATAGCCGGGTTTTCGCAGCAGCAAATGCCTCCATCACTGCGTCTTTTTCCGGCCCCTTCATCCGGCCATGGATGACCGCCACTTGATCGCCAAAGCGAAGGCGCAGTTCAGCAGCACGCTGTTCAGCGGCGGCAAGGTCGCTATGCTCGCTTTCCTCAACCAGCGGGCAGACCCAGAACGCTTGCTTACCCGACGACAAATGACGCGCGACGCCATCAACCAATTCGCCAAGGCGTTCCTGCGACATCACTAACGTTTCAACAGGCGTTCGTCCCGGCGGCATTTCATCAATCTGCGATACGTCCATGTCACCATAAGCCGCAAGAGCCAGACTGCGCGGGATAGGCGTTGCGGTCATCACCAACAGATGCGGGACACCGCGACCTTTTTTGGACAGCATCAACCGCTGGCTGACACCAAACCGGTGCTGTTCGTCGATCACAGCCAGCCCCAGCGCCTTATACGTCACGGCTTCTTGGAAAATCGCGTGCGTGCCAACCAGTATGTGGATCGAACCATCGGCGAGCCCCATCAATGTAGATTCGCGCGCGCGGCCTTTATCCCGCCCAGTAAGAACGGCGATATTGATGGGCAATCCGGCGAGCATTTTCTGCAAATTTGCAAAGTGCTGCCGCGCCAGAATTTCAGTTGGGGCAAGCAAAGCACCCTGTAATCCAGCCTCGACCGCGCGGAGCAAAGCATGCAGCGCGACCATCGTTTTTCCCGAACCGACATCGCCCTGCAACAGCCGCAGCATAGGCCTTGGCTGCGCAATATCACCCTCAATCTCGCTGATCACACGCCGCTGCGCCCCTGTTAGGGCAAAGGGCATCTGTAGCTGCCCGACCAACCGGCCATCGCCTGTAATCGGCGTTCCGCGCCTTTTATCAAGAGCTGCACGGACAAGGCGCATGGCAAGCTGATTGGCGAACAGCTCGTCATAGGCCAAACGGTCTTGAAGGCTCGCGTCTTCCTTGCGGTGCACACTCGCCAGCGCCTCGCGCCAGCCTTTCCAGCCCTTTTGTGCAAACAACCCCGGTTCGATCCATTCGGGCAGATCGGGTAACTTTTCGAGCGCCTGTGCAACCAATTGCCCCGCACGGTTGTTAGTCAGACCCTCTGACAAGGGATAAACGGGTTCCATGATTGCAGGGACCGCTTCGCCCCCTGCGACAATATGGTCAGGATGGATAATCTGAAGCTCTTGGCCGTATTGCTCCAGCTTTCCCGAGATCGTCCGTTCTTCACCAATCGGTAGCTGCTTTCGCGCCCAACCGGCATTGCGGCCAAAAAACACCAGCGACACATAATTACCTTCTGCATCACAACCATGAATTCGCGTTGGAGCACGCGCATTACCGCCAGATTTATGATCGACTATCACCAAACGCACGATGATATTTTGCCCGACATCGGCGGCATCAAGCAATGGCACTTGCTTGCGATACGTCCATCCGGCAGGGAAATGGTACGCGAGATCCCTCACCCGCGTCAGGCCCAGACGATCAAGCGGCTTCGCAAGCCCGGGACCGACGCCTTTCAACGCACCAGTTTCTGTAAATAGCGGATTGAGAATATCTGGGCGCATGGTTACGGGCACTATATCGGCGACTTGTCGTCAGACCAGCCCCATTGAGATTTTCTTTATGACTACGGACCCTTATCGCCGGAAATTGCACTATCGCGCACATCACCGCGGCACACGCGAGGCGGATGCGATTGTCGGCGGGTTTTATGATGCAACCTCTGACAACTGGAGCGCGGAGGATTTCGCATGGTTTGAACGCATATTGGATGAACAAGACGTTGATATCATGGGTTGGGGAATGGGAACTATCGCAGTGCCTGCGGAATTCGAAGGACCGATGATGGATGCGATGCGGCGGTTGGACTATATAAAGCTGCCCGCCGGGTTGGAGCCAAATGGCTGACATCCAGAAAATACTAATCGCGAAATCGCCGCTGACATTATCGTCAGTGCCCGCTGGGTTTGCGCCATTATTGCTTGCCGACCTGACGCGCGGGGCGAAGTCGCGCACGCTTTTCATTGCCGCTGATGAAATCGCGATGCGCGGATTGGCAGAATCAGTGCCGTTTTTCGCCCCTGAAATAGAGATTTTGCAATTCCCGGCATGGGATTGCCTACCATATGATCGCGCATCGCCATCACTGCCAGTGACTAGCGAGCGCACCGCAACGCTGAACGCTCTGCAAGCGCCAACCAAAACCAAGCAACTGGTGCTGACCACGATCAGCGCGATTATGCAGCGCGTGGTAACGCCGTTCCGCGTCCGCCAAACCGGCGCGACCTTAGCATCCGGCGTATCGATCAGCCGCGAGAAACTGGCCGCATTACTGCAAGCCAATGGCTATTTCCGCGTTGATACCGTTGCCGAGGCTGGCGAGTTTGCGATGCGCGGCAGTTTAGTCGATCTGATCCCTGCCGGTAGCGAACACGGGCTACGCCTCGATTTTTTCGGTGACGAGATAGAAACGATCCGCCAGTTTTCGCCTCAGGATCAGCGTAGCATTGGCACGATTAAAACGTTCGCCTTGTTACCTGCCGTCGAAACATTGATGGACGAAGACGCAATCCGGCGTTTTCGGACACAATATCGAGAGCTTTTTGGCGCAACTGCGACTGGCGATCCGCTATATCAGGCTGTCTCCGAAGGTCGTCGTTTGGCTGGAATGGACCATTGGCTGCCGCTGTTCGAAGAACGTCTGGAGACATTATTCGAGCATCTGGGGCCAGACATCCTTGTCCTGCGCGATAGTGCGACAGTCGCAGCTGGTGAAGCACGGCGCGATGCGATCGACGATTACTACCAAAACCGCGTGAAGGCACAGTCAGCCAGTCCCGGAAGCTATCGGCCAATAGCGCCCGACCAACTTTATCTTGGCGCAGACGAACTTGCTGAACGCTTTGAACGGCATTTGGCACACGTCATATCACCCTTCGCTACACCAGATAGCGCGAGCGCGATGGATTTTGGCATATCTGCGGCGCGTGATTTCGCCCCCGAACGTGCTCGGAAAGATAATGTTTATGACGCTGTTGCGGCCTATCTAAAACAGTCTGCAAAGTCTGGACAAAAGCCGATCATTGCCAGCTATTCCATCGGTGCACGCGACCGGCTTCAAGGGCTACTTTCGGATCATAAAGCTCCGCCGCTGAAATTGGCCGACAACTGGCAGCACGCCCAAGGTCTAGCCACAGGCGGCGCAGCAGCGATGGTTGTGCTGCCAATCGAACATGGCTTTGCCTCGCCCGATGTGGTCCTGCTGTCCGAACAAGACATATTGGGCGATCGCCTTGTTCGCCGCCGCAAATCAAAGAAAAGCGCTGATGCCTTTTTGGCAGAGATGCAGGCGATGCAAACTGGCGACTATGTCGTCCACATCGAACACGGAATTGGCCGCTATGAGGGACTTGCGTCGATCCCCGTCGGCCGCAGCCCGCATGATTGCGTCGCTTTAACATATGCGGGCGGAGATAAACTCTACGTTCCGGTTGAAAACATCGATGTCCTATCACGCTATGGTTCGCATGACGGAACCGTAACGCTGGACAAATTGGGCGGCGAAGCTTGGCAGCGGCGCAAATCAAAGCTGAAAGAGCGCATCACCCGGATTGCACATGAGCTGATCCGCACAGCCGCAGAACGCGCGCTGCGTCCCGGCGTCGCCATGGAGTTGGAGCCTGCCCCCTACGCTGCTTTTGTCGACCGTTTCCCCTATGCCGAAACAGAGGATCAAGAGCGTGTGATTGCGGAAGTGCTTGAGGATCTGTCGAGCGGAACACCAATGGATCGGCTGGTGTGCGGCGATGTCGGCTTTGGCAAAACAGAGGTTGCGATGCGCGCTGCTTTTGCTGCAGCTATGGCGGGCTATCAGGTTGCCGTTATCGCGCCGACAACATTGCTGGCGCGGCAACACAGCAGCAATTTCATCGAACGCTTTGCCGACACGCCGTTAAAGGTCGGACGCTTGTCACGGCTAGTTCCGACAGCCGAGGCGACCAGAACCCGTGATGGGCTGACCGATGGCACTGTCGATATCGTCATTGGCACACATGCGGTGCTGGCGAAATCGATCAAATTCAAACGCCTCGGGCTTGTCGTGGTGGACGAAGAACAGCGCTTTGGTGTGAATCACAAGGAGCAGCTAAAGGCGCTTAAAACTGACGTTCATATGCTGACACTGACTGCGACACCCATCCCTCGCACCTTGCAAATGGCAATGTCGGGACTTCGCGAACTGTCGGTGATCCAGACCCCGCCTGTCGACCGTCTGGCCGTGCGCACCTACGTCATGCCATGGGATCCTGTGGTATTGCGCGAGGCATTGCTGCGCGAACATTATCGCGGCGGACAAAGCTTTTTCGTTGTGCCGCGCATTGCTGATCTGAGCGACATCGAAGATTTTCTTCGCGAACAAGTGCCCGAGGTGAAATTCGTTACGGCGCATGGTCAGATGGCAGCGGGCGAGATCGAAGAACGGATGAGCGCGTTCTATGACAAGCGTTATGACGTGCTGCTGTCCACAACGATCATCGAAAGCGGGCTTGATATCCCAAGCGCCAACACGCTGATAGTGCATCGAGCAGACCGTTTTGGTTTGGCGCAGCTGTATCAATTACGCGGCCGGGTTGGCCGTTCAAAGACACGTGCATATGCTTATCTGACACAACCGGCTGACCGCGTGCTGAGTGAAGTAGCGGAAAAGCGGCTAAAGGTTCTATCCGATCTGGATAGCCTTGGCGCAGGCTTTCAACTCGCCAGCCACGATCTCGACATTCGCGGTGCAGGAAATCTGGTGGGTGACGAACAGTCGGGGCATATCCGCGAAGTCGGGTTCGAGCTGTATCAATCCATGCTTGAAGAAGCGATTATGGCGGTGCGTGCAGAGGCGCAAGGCCTTGCCAAGCCGCGCGGCAGCTTCTCACCGCAAATTACGATTGATGCACCGATCATGATCCCTGAGGAATATGTCCCTGATCTTGCGGTGCGGATGGCGCTATATCGCCGCCTTAATGATCTGGATGAGGCAGGTGATGTGGAAAGCTTTGCCGCCGAAATCACCGATCGTTTCGGGACCATTCCTGAACCCACGCAAAACCTTATGCGGCTGATTGAAATCAAACAGAACGCATTGGTCGCACAGGTCTCGAAAATCGAAGTTGGCCCGCGCGGTGCCTTGGTCAGTTTCCATGACGACCGCCCGCCGAATATCGCTGGCCTGCTTGCTTATGTTGAAAAATTGGGTGCAGTAGCGAAGCTACGGCCGGACAGCAAACTGGTGATCAACCGCAACTGGCCCGACCCACGGGCCAAGCTAAACGGCTGTCTGCAACTGTCAAAAGGCCTTGCCAATCTGGCGCGGAAAGCCTCAGCCTAATTTGCCAACAACGCGTATTTTTCAAATGCCTCGGCACTCAAAGGTGGTGAGCGTAGAAAGCCTTGGAAGAAATCGCAGCCTTCGGCTTTCAACAGCTCCAGCTCCTGTTCGCTTTCAACACCCTCTGCGATTATTTTGAGTTCCAACGCTTTGCTCATCGCGATGATCGCGCGCAGCACAATAAGGTCTTTGCCTGTGCCGACGATATCTGGAGTCATGCCCTTGTCGATTTTCAAGTAATCAAGCGGCAAGTCTTTTAGATAGGACAGGCTCGAATACCCAGTTCCAAAGTCGTCCACAGCAATACGCACGCCAAACGCGCGCAGTTTTTCAAGCTGTGCCGCTGCTTGGTCAATATCGCGGATCAAGCTTTCTTCGGTCAGCTCAAGTGTCAGCTGCCCTGCATCAAAGCCTGTTGCCTGCAACAAAGCGATCATCCTATCAGAGTAGCCTTCGCGCAGTTCTTCAGCCCCCAAATTGACTGCAAGGCGCAGGTCAGCGAGAGCACCAGTCCAGTTCGCCGCAATCGCGATTGCTTTACGCTGGATCAACTGAGACAATTCGTCACGCATATCGCAGCGGTCTGCTGTAGAAAAAAGCTGTGCCGCGCCAATTTCCCCCAAGGTCGGATGCCGCCAGCGGGCCAGCGCTTCTGCCCCGACAAGATGTTCTGTCGCCACGTCAAACTGCGGCTGCAGCATGATGGCTATTTGGTCACTTTCGATTGCAATACGTAAGCCTGCATCAAGCTCTGCCTGCAACTTAAAGCCAATATCCAGGTTCGATCTGGCGCCCGCATGGCGTTTGCCCTTACGCGCATAAGCTTTGGCCAAAGCGTCGGTTGCCCTGAAGTGCAGCTCGGCCCCCGTTTCATTAGTCTCAGCTTGTGCAAAACCGATACGGGCGCTGATGTGAAGAAGCCCTTCTGCATCGCCCAAATTGCCTGACAATGATTTCAGTAAAGCATCCGCGACGATTTCCGACTGCTTTTCGTTTCGTTCTCCATCAAGGATCAACAGAAACTCACGCCCGGGCAGTCGCGCCGTAATCCGCGCTGGTGGAAACTGCTGTGCGGCGAACTGTGTTATCTTATGACCAACCTGACGGATGGCAGCATCGCCTGCGCCGCGTCCATGGCGCTCGTTAATCTGCTTCAGGTCGCGAATCCCGATCAAGAATAGCGTAACCGGCCCGTGTGAATTCTGGTTATACACAGACAACCACTCACGCGCCTCACGCGAGCGAGACATGCGAAGCGGTTTGGGTCGCTTTCCAGAGTCGTGCAATGTCATTACAACGCTGTAATAGACACAAAGTCTTTCGCAACCATTGCCAGCATTGATATGCAGCGGTAGGACAGCGAAATGCTCGACGGCTTTGGACGAAAGATTGATTATCTGCGCATTTCGGTGACTGACCGGTGTAATTTCCGTTGCCATTATTGCATGCCAGAGGATCAAAGTTTCCTGCCACGCGATGAATTGCTGGATTACACTGAAATCGCTTTGATTGCGGACCGCTTTATCGACCACGGCATCCGCCGTATCCGCCTTACCGGCGGCGAACCATTGGCTAGGCGCGACATCGATGTACTTGTTCAGCATTTGGGAGATCATGTTGCCGCTGGACGGTTAGACGAACTGACGCTGACCACCAACGGGAGCTTGCTTGCGCAACATGCCGATGCCTTGGCTGCAGCCAATGTCCGGCGGATTAATGTCAGCCTCGATAGCCTTGATGAACAGCGTTTCGCCCAGATCACACGCGGCGGGAAATTAGCTGCAGTTTTGAATGGCATAGAAGCGGCCAAAAATGCTGGCATTGCTATCCGCATCAACATGGTTGCGCTGAAAGGGATCAACGAAGTCGATATTCTGCCTATCGCGGAATACTGCGCGGTACAGGGTCATGATCTTGGGTTGATTGAAACCATGCCTTTGGGTGATGGCGTTGTTGGACGCAGCGATCAGTTTGTTGCGCTTCAACAGTTTATTGCACCTTTGACAGAGCGCTATTCCCTGCGCGAGCTTGACCACCGCACCGCTGGCCCTGCTCGCTATTGGCAGGTTGAACCGCTAGGTCTTCGGCTGGGCTTGATTACCCCGATGAGCCGCAATTTCTGTGACGATTGCAACCGGCTTCGGCTCACCACTGACGGAAAAATCTATATGTGCCTCGGATCAGAGCTCCATGTCGATCTGCGCGCTGCGATCCGTAATAATGGCACGGCCGGGGTCGACCAATTATTGCAACAGGCATTGCGACTAAAGCCGGAACGCCACGACTTTGAACGTCAGATGGATGATAGCAGCTTGCGCCTTAACCGTCATATGAATGCGACCGGCGGATGAGCCGTTTTCCCCGACTTGCGTTGTTAGCAGCTCCCGGAGAGCCTGCGCGCGATGCCGAAAAACTGCTCCGCGAACGCCATGAATTTGTCGGCCTTGATGACGCAGATGCTGTTATCGCACTGGGCGGTGACGGCTTTTTGCTGCAATTGCTGCACCGTTTGCTTGAAGATCGCCGGACACTGCCTGCTTATGGGATGAATTTGGGAACCATCGGCTTTCTGATGAACAATTGGCAGCCAGATGGGCTGATTGACAGGCTGGAACGCGCCAAAAGCTTTTCGGTTACGCCTCTTGCCGCGACTATAGAAACGACATCGGGGCAGAAATTCACTTTACCTGCTATCAACGAAGTGTCGCTCCTGCGCGAAACACGTCAGGCGGCTAAGATCGAAATTTGGGTCAATGGCCGCGTGGTTATGGATGAACTGATCTGCGATGGCGTGTTGGTCGCAACACCCGCAGGCTCCACAGCCTACAATCTTTCCGCCAATGGCCCGATCTTGCCGCTCGATTCAGCGTTATTGGCTCTAACGCCAATCAGCCCGTTTCGCCCGCGCCGCTGGAAAGGCGCAATTCTTCCGGACCGCTATCAGGTCAAACTCAACATATTGGAATCCGCCAAGCGCCCGGTCAGCGCTGTTGCCGATCAGCGCGAGATCCGCGACATATCCAGTGTCGAGGTGTCATTAGACCGCAACCGGGCGCTGACCTTGCTGTTCGATCCCGAACATGCGCTTGATGATCGTATAGCCATGGAACAATTTGTTACCTGACCCTCTTGCATTTTGTTTCGACCCGCGTCATAGGCACGTCACGCTCGGACCGATAATGCTTTTGGGCCGGGCTGTTCCCTGGTAGCTCAGTGGTAGAGCAGTTGACTGTTAATCAATTGGTCGGGGGTTCGAATCCCTCCCGGGGAGCCATTTTTTCTTACCAGAAATTGAGGCTTTGGCCGATCAGGCGGACAGCAACATAGCCGACCAGCAACGCTGTAGTCGTACGCAATATACGTGGCGAAAATAGACGCAAGCCAAGCATCCCGCCGATCTGCCCGCCAATAAACACTGCGATCATCATCAGCCAATAGCTATCCAATACACCACTGAACGCGGCTGGGCCGGTTTTCACAAGCTGCCCCCCGACACCTGCGATCGAATTAATCAGGATATAAAGCGAAGCAAAGGCCGCGATTCGCTTTGCCTCTGCCCAGCGGATAGTATGCAGCACAGGGGCCATAAAAATACCGCCGCCGATACCCGATAGCCCCGCGAGCAAACCAACAGCCGCGGAAATGCCAAGGAGGACTGGTTTAGGCAATCTTCGCGGTTGCCAATTATCGGTTTGAACAAGCAATGCAGCGCACGAAGCCAGCAGTGCACTTCCTAGTATCAACAGAAACAGCCACTGCTTTAACGGCACCAAACCGCCTACAAAGGCTAGCGGCGCCGATACCATCAGCAATGGCAGCACCGCTTTCCAGTCGATTAAGCCTGCCCGCTGGAACCGCCACACACCGCCGCTGACAACGATGATATTACACAGCAGTGAGATTATGGGGATCAGCGTGTAATCAACGCCCCCAAGCCCCAGTAGCGCAGTGTATGTCGATCCGCCGCCAAATCCCACTGACGCGTAAATCAACGCGACCAGCAGGAAAAGCGCGGCGAGCCAAAGCACTTATCGCCTCATCAACGGATCAAAACGCGCCGTGGCAGTGTTTGTATTTCTGCCCCGAACCACAAGGGCAAGGATCATTGCGGCGAATATCTGGATCGTTCGCCCAAGGATTTTCTTCCGATGGATCAGTAGCGACTTGGCGCTGCGGGATTGTCGTGGTCACAAGACCCGCATTCCCTGCATCAAAATCATCACTGTCATCTTCGCCGGTAAACGGATCAAAATGCTGCGTGAGGAAATCAGGCAGTTCTGGTAATTCACCGCCCTGTTCTTGCTCGATGCGGAACTCGTTAGTGGCAACAGTCTTAGTCACACCCTCACGGATTGCCCCCAACATGCGTTCAAACAGGCCAAAGCTTTCCTGTTTATATTCATTAATCGGGTTTTTCTGAGCATAGGCACGCAGGTAAATCACCTGACGCAGCGCATCCAGTGTCGACAGATGCTCTTTCCAATGATGGTCAAGCGTCTGCAACAATATCTGCTTTTCAATCTGACGGAAAATAGCCGGATCGGCAGCATCCCGCTTTTCAGCCAATCGCGCCATCGCCATTTCAGAAAGCCGTGTTTCCACGATTTCCGGCTCCATCGCCTCTTCCTGCATCCACCCGTCAATATCGGGCTGAAGCCCCAATATCTCCGACACATCATTCTTTAGACCATCAACATTCCATTGTTCAGGATAGGTTTCTGGCGGGCAATGGTCAGCAACGATAGAGTTGACGGTTTCCTGAAACATATCGTCGAGCACATCATCAACGGCTTCAGCATCCATAATGTCACTGCGCTGTTCATAGATGACTTTGCGTTGGTCATTCATGACGTTGTCGTATTCGACCAGCTGTTTGCGGATATCATAGTTGCGCGCTTCAACCTTTTTCTGCGCGGTTTCAATCGCGCGGCTCAACCATTTGCCGCCAATGGCTTCGCCATCCTCAAGGCTGTTATTCATCATCCGCGAAAACAGAGTTTCCGACCCAAAAATACGCAGCAGGTCATCCTCTAGGCATAGGTAAAAGCGTGATAAGCCCGGATCACCTTGACGGCCCGAACGGCCACGCAGCTGGTTATCGATACGGCGGCTTTCATGGCGCTCGGTTGCAAGCACGAATAGACCGCCAGCTTCCCTCACCCGATCTTTTTCTGCAGCGATTTCTTCTTTGATCCGCTCGATTGCTTTATCTTTGGCGGCTCCGTCGTCCATATCGCTCAGCTCATCCTCGATCCGGAAATCAAGGTTGCCACCCAGCTGAATGTCTGTGCCGCGCCCCGCCATGTTGGTGGCGATAGTGACCGCGCCCAAACGGCCTGCCTGCGCCACGATATGCGCCTCTTGCTCATGGAAACGCGCGTTCAATACGCGATGTTCGACGCCATCTTTGTTGAGATATTCGGAAAGCAATTCCGATTTCTCAATCGACACTGTGCCTACAAGCACAGGCTGACCGCGTTCATTTGCTTCCTTGATTGTGCGTGCAATTGCGGCAAATTTATCAGCGGTATTTTTATAAAACTCGTCGCTTTCATCAATCCGCTGCACCGGCAGGTTAGTCGGGATTTCAACGACGTTCAGCTTATAGATTTCGTGGAACTCGCCGGCCTCGGTCGCGGCTGTCCCGGTCATGCCCGAAATTTTCGGATACATGCGGAAATAATTCTGGAACGTAATCGTCGCCAGTGTCTGGTTTTCAGGTTCGATCCGCACGCCTTCTTTGGCCTCAACGGCTTGGTGCAGGCCATTTGACCAGCGACGTCCATCCATCATCCGCCCGGTAAATTCATCGATGATGATGATCTTGTCGTCTTTGACGATATAGTCAGTGTCACGTTTGAACATGACATTGGCTTTCAACGCCTGATCAAGATGGTGCACAACCATTGTGTTTTCGGCATCATAAAGGTTGCTACCTTGCAACAATCCGGCGGTCTCCAAAAGGCGCTCTGCCTTCTCTGTGCCGTCTTCAGTCAAGGTTACGTTGCGGCTTTTTTCGTCAGCCTCGTAATCCTCGGGAACCAGTTGAACGACAATCAGCTGCACCTGCTGATACAGTTCTGACCGGTCATCGGTCGGGCCGGAAATGATGAGCGGCGTCCGCGCTTCATCGACCAGAATAGAGTCGACTTCGTCCACTACGGCAAAGTTGAAGTCACGCTGCACCATCTGGCTGCGTTCCATTTTCATATTATCGCGCAGATAATCAAAACCTAGCTCGTTGTTAGTCGCATAGGTGATGTCGCAGGCATAAGCCGCGCGGCGTTCGCTTTCCGACAAGTTGGGAATCACCACGCCGATGGTCAGTCCTAGGAAGGTGTGAATCTGCCCCATCCATTCGGAATCGCGCGACGCCAGATAGTCGTTGACGGTCACAACATGGACGCCCTTGCCCTCAATGGCGTTTAGGTAAGTTGCCAAAGTCGCAACCAGCGTCTTGCCCTCACCCGTGCGCATTTCGGCGATTTCGCCGCGATGGAGTACGATGCCGCCGACCATCTGCACGTCGAAATGACGCATACCCAGCGTACGAATTGATGCTTCACGCACCGTAGCAAACGCCTCGGGTAGGATGTCATCGAGTGTTTCGCCAGCCTGTAGCCGGTCACGGAAACGCTGTGTTTGAGCCTTTAGTTCTTCATCGGACAGTGCAGCAATGCCGTCTTCCAATGCGTTGATTTTGGCGACTATCTTCATCACCTGTTTGACGTAACGGTCGTTCGACGAACCGAAAATAGCCTTGGCTACCGAGCCGAGCATAGAAATTTCCTAAATATAATGAGTATGATAATAAGCTGTCCGTTGCGGACAATGCTGTGATTTGGGATTGCCGCGTCAAACGCAGGGGGCGGAAAACCGCCAGTATACTCTATTGCAGCGAAACGTCGCGGCGTGAGATCGGGGTTAGCGCGATGAACGGCTGCGCAGTGACTAGCAGCGGCGCATATACCAAATCGCGCGGCCAATCATTGGCAGGGCGTGCTACACTCTCCTGCTCTTTTGCAACCATCGCATCGGCAACGGCAACCGCCGCCTGCGCCACGCTTGACGAATGCGCGACATCCGCACGCGCAGCATCCGCGGCGGAAAAGCCGCTCATCAGCGCGAGAAGATAGATCAGCAAACGCATTGCATCATCCTGTTAGACTGTGAGGCGTATAGTTATGGTTAAACCATTCGTCCATTACAGAATGCAAAGCGTCACTCGACCGACTTGGGAGGGTAAATCCCCGTTCGCTGATATTCTTTCCATGCGTCTGGTAGAATCCAGACGATATCATGCGACGTCTCCCCGGCTATTGAATTACCGGCAACGTCGCGCGCCGGAAGAAACGTCCAGCGCGATGCAATTTCACAGGATCGCGTATCCAGCAACGGGCTGTCGGTGCTTGTGATTACAGTACAGGCCGTTACGTTGCCCTTCTCTGAAATAGAGAGCGTTACCAGAGCCGCACCCTTTAACCCCTTTTCACGCGCCTCTAACGGATAGTCTTGCTCGTCAATATCGATGCGAACACCATATGTGGCCTGTGGGCCGGACGGTAGAAGATCAATTTGCTGAGCATAGCTCGGGATCTCGGGTATCCTCCATGTTACACGGTTAGAATAATAGCCAACAGTGGGATTGCCATTGTCATCAAGAGCTGGGTCAAACCTAGCGCGGCGCGTCACATTTTTGCAAGTAGCTGCGTCCAGATTGGCTGAACCACTGGACGAGGTGATCGAGCACCAACTGACTTTTCCATCTGGCCCGACTGTCAGTCTAAATCCTGTTGTCCCCTCCTCTTCATTGGCCAATGATCGTGCTGGATAGTCATATGTTACAACCCAAGTTCCTGGGTTATTCTTGGGCCTAGCGACAGCTCTCCAATTTGGCATCCTATGTTGAACAACAGTAGTCGGTTGCGGCGGAATAGGGAGGCTCGCAGGTTCTTCACGATGCGAACAAGGTTCCGAAATCAAAACCCGCGATCCATTGGGGCAGCTTTTATACGGCTCTGGAGTCTCGGGTTTTTTATCAACTGTCTGTGGAGTTGCAGCCATCAGCAATAATACGTAAACGAACATAAATTTTCCCCTGTCCGACCAATCTTTAGCGAAAGTTCTCTCTGTTGTCAGCAACTTCCCCTCTCGCCGTTACCTTCCCTGACGCATCGGCCATATCTGGCGCAACGCCGCGTATTGCCCGCGCGCGTTATAAAGAATGGGACCGTTGCGACCTGACCTTTGTTGAACTGAGCGAGGGAACCGCGGTCGCTGGCGTCACAACGCGCAATATATGTTGTTCAACCGAGGTTGAATTGTGCCGCGAATATTTGAAGGGCGGCACAGCGCGGGCTTTGATCGTCAATGCGGGCAACAGCAACGCGTTCACGGGCTTTCGCGGGCGCGAGGCTGTGATGGCGATTGTGGATCAGGTGGCTGCGCATCTGGGCTGTTCGCCTTCGGAAGTTTTTGTTTCCTCAACCGGCGTTATCGGCGTTCCACTGCCCAAGGATAAAGCCGAGGCAGGTTTGCGCGCGGTGTTTAAGGCGGCACCATGTAGCTGGGAGGAAGCGACCAACACCATCGGCACGACAGATACCTTCGCCAAAGGAGCCGTCGCGAGCGCAATTGTGGATGGCAAGCGTGTCGAGCTGGTCGGCATCATCAAAGGCAGCGGTATGATCGCACCCGATATGGCGACGATGTTGGGCTATATCTTCACTGACGCCGCAGTCGACGCCGCATTCCTGCAAAAATTGCTATCGGCGTCGAACACGCAGACATTCAACTGCATCACAGTGGACAGCGACACATCGACATCGGACACAGTCCTGGCATTTGCGACCGGCAAAGCGGGTAATACACCGTTACGTTTTTTTGACGATGCAGGTGCGGATGCGTTTGCGGCGGCGTTACACGATGTTTGCCGCCAACTCGCGCATCTGGTCGTGCGCGACGGCGAAGGCGCGCAGAAATTTATCGAGATCGAAGTAACCGGCGCAGTTTCAGATGAAAGCGCGCACCGGATTGGCATGGCGATCGCTAACTCGCCGCTGGTAAAGACAGCAATCGCGGGCGAAGATGCCAATTGGGGCCGTGTCGTTATGGCCATCGGCAAAGCAGGCGAACCGGCAGACCGCGACAAGCTCGCTATCCGCTTTGCCGACAAATGGGTGGCGCAGGCAGGCTTAGCCGTCGATAGCTATGACGAAGCGCCCATTGCCGCACATCTGAAAGGGTATGATATCCGCATCGGCGTTGATATTGGCCTAGGTTCAGGTCGCGCGACTGTGTGGACGTGCGACCTGACCCATGGTTACATCAGCATCAATGCCGATTACCGGAGTTAAAGCGCTGCTTCTAACCAGGATTTAAGCTGCGCCTTGGGCGCGCCTCCTAGTTTTGTCTCAACTGGCTGACCATTTTTGAACAACATCAAAGTTGGTATGTTCCGCACGCCATATTTTGACGGTGTGTCTGGATGGTCTTCGATATTTAATTTCACGATAGTCACTTTGTCAGCTAGCTCGTCGCTGATTTCCTCAAGGGCTGGTCCGATCGCTTTACAAGGCGCGCACCATTCGGCCCAGAAATCGACCAAAACAGGTTTATCAGAACCCAGCACATCAGCGCCAAAATTGTCGTCGCCTACAGCAGTCGTTGCCATGGAAATTCTCCTTTAATGTTAAGCGGAATGTATGGGGCGTGCTGACACGATGCAAGCGGGGTCAGCAAAAGATTTACTTGGGCGCGCATCACGCTGGCTTATGCGGCGCCAGCGCCGCATCGGATAGTTCAATCATCGCCGGGCCATTGGTGTAAAGTAACGCAGCTTCGACTTTGCGAGGGGCAAAGATCGATTCCAGCGCCGCGACATAATGCGCCATTTGCCGGAGGATCGGCGTGGAGACAGTATTTTCGTTTTGCGGCACATTCCGCCCAGTTTTGAAATCAATCAAGCGAACGCGGTCTTCCTCAATCAGCAACCGGTCAACACGGCCGGTGATGACAGTGGTTCCCACCAAAGCCGCCAGAGGGACCTCTGCGCGTGCTGAGGGTGAGAACAAGTCTGCCCAATCGGGATTCTGCATCACGGCAACCACTTCGCCAACTGCAGCCTGATGATTGAAGTCATGATCCGGATTGTTGCGGCCCAGCCAGTCGACCGCCGCCGTTTGGAATTCAGCAAGATCGCCGCCTGCATATTGTTCAAACAGGGCATGCAACAGCTTGCCTCGCAACGCCGCTGACTTTAGCGCGGCACTTGCCGGTGCATCGCCATAAAGGTCATCGTCCAGATTGGATGGAGCAAGCGGACGCGGCGGAATTTCTTCGACTGGCGCAGTGGCAAGCATCCAGTCTGGGATATCGACCGCGGCGCTTACGACAATATCCTTCGGCTTCTTGCGCTCAAACACACCGCCTGCCGAATAACGCATGGTCGCACCCCAAAGCGGGTCAGCGTCCCAATCACAGCCAAGCGTCTTCATCCCGGCTTCAAGCGCGTTATACCAGCTGTGCTCTGCCGTTTCGCCCTTTGACTTTTTGCCAAGTGATCCTGCCAGCACCAAATGTTCGGCCGACCGTGTCATCGCCACATAGAGCAAGCGGAAATGTTCTTGCCGATCACGCTTTTCGGCCTTCCCTGCTATGTCGTCCAAACGCTCTCCACGTTCATCTTTTTTCACAGGCAGCAACGGCAAATGCATATCGCCGTCCATTGGAATATCGATCCCCCGGTTCCAGTCTCCTGCTTTTTCCGGATCCGCCGCAATATCACCCAGGATTATAACCGGTGCCTCCAAACCCTTTGCACCATGCACCGTCATCACGCGGACATCGCGGCTTTGTGCCAAGCCTTCGCGCTTTATTTCACCGCCGCCACGTTCGAACCATTCGAGAAAGCCTTGCAAAGACGCGCCGCCTTCTTGCTGATATTGCATGGCAAGGTTGAGCAGTTCTTCCACCGGCACCAATATCTCGCTGCCAAGTCGCGCCTGCAATTTGCGGCGGCCTGCTATCGGTCCAGACAATATGTTTTCCAGAAAAGCATAGGGTGTGGTCAGGTCTGCACTGGTCAACATTTCGCGCAGCAGTTCCAGATCGGTGGCAATATCGGGCTGAGCACGTAGGTGCTGCCACAGGCCAAGGCCCGGTGCACGATAGGCGTGTTTCAGCAACTGGTCCTGATCCCATCCGATCAACGGCGACACCAATAGGCAAGCAAGGCTAAGATCGTCTTGCGGTTGCAGAGCAAAACGGATGGTTGCCAGCATATCCTGAACCGCAATCGGCTCGACAATTTTCAACCGGTCGATCCCCGCAACCGGAACATCCAGCGCATGCAAACGCGCCACAATCAAAGCCGCCAATTCACCGCGAGAGCGGAGCAGGATCATAATATCGCCCGGTTCGAGCGGTAGACCCGTGGTCGCCAGAACCGGCTTTGCATCAATCAGGTTTTTGACATACCGCGCCAATCGATCAGCCAACTCAAGCTTTTCGCCAGTGACCCATTGCTCCTCAGCATCATCTGAATCGTCTTCGCCGCTGTCCTCTGAAATAGCCAGCACGGGGCGCATCAATTCGATAGTACCGAAATCCGCTTTGTCGCTGCCGTGTGCTGGAATTGCTTCCTCCAACCCCAGTGCCTCAAAACTAAGTTCATCGAGAACCGCGTTGACGAAACGCAGTACTGGCTTTGTTGACCTGAACGATTGCGACAAAGACAGCTTGTTTAACTCGCCGCCATTGCCCGCGATGCGTTTATCAAGCCGCTCACCCGCCTCACGGTATTTCTCTGGCGCGGTCCCCTGAAATCCGTAAATCGCCTGTTTGAAATCACCGACGGCGAATACTGTGCGGGCGCGATCAGAGCCTGCCCCTGCGCCACTGTAGAAATCGTCGGAAAGCGCCTCGACAATTTTCCACTGCGCTTCGTTTGTGTCCTGCGCTTCATCGATCAGGATGTGGTCGATCTTGCGGTCAAGTTTATACCGCACCCATTCGGCCATCCCACCTGTCGATAACAGACCGGCTGCGCGCGAAATCAGGTCGTCAAAGTCCACCAGTCCGCGGGCATGTTTCAGCTCTCGATATTGTGCAGCATAAGCTTTGCCGGTCAGTAGTGCGGGGGCAAGGCGTTCGGCATATTCGGCCGTATTGCGAAACTGGACGAGAGCTTCGGTCCAAAAATGCGCGTCTAACGCCAACTCCCAATAAGCTTCTTCTTTTTTTGGCCCGGTCTTTCCCGGTTCGCCTTTTTGGGTCGTCCAGCATTTGCGCAATTCATCGATGGCCGACGCACGCTTTGGCGAATCCATTTCCATCCAATTATTAATGGTTTCCGCGCGCTCTAGACCGGTTTTTGTGGCCCAAGCGGTGTTAAACTCTGCAAGACTGTGCAACATCTGCCGGTCAATTGCCGCATCATCACAGCTCCGTGCCAGTTCTTCAGCCGCCGTGCCGTCAAACTCCAATCCCATTATCCGCCGCGCCATTTTCAGCGCGCCTTTATCGTCTGGCACCAATTGTTCCAGCGCATCCCCCTGCGCAACACAGCGGCGCAAATAATGTCGTACACCGTCTTCGCCCAGCAATAGCGACAGGTTTTGCAAATTAGTAATCAACCAGTCGCGCCCATCACGGTCCGCTGCCTGCACAAGCTCTGACAAAGCATCGCTGTGCAGTTCTGCAACACCGCGATCATCAATCGGCTCAAACCCCGGTAGTAGTCCAGCTTCCTCAGGAAAGGCTGACAGCAACGATTGGCAGAAACTATGGATCGTCATGATCTGCAACCCGCCGCCCGGTGCATCCAGAACCTGTGCAAATAACTTACGCGCAAGCGCCTTACCTGCTGGAGAATAATCCGCCCCGATTGCTTTAAGGTCAGCCGCCAGTT
>JAAFIB010000031.1 GCA_013297725.1 Sphingomonadales bacterium | reverse complement strand
CGCCCTGCGTCTAGACGGCGGCTATCACAAGCGTGATGGATATATAAAGCTGGTCAATACGGATGGCGATCGGTCAAATAATATCGATCGCTGGTTTGCTAGAGGCCAAGCATATTTTGAAAATGACGCAATCAACTTTCGTCTGATTGCAGATATCGCAAAAACGAGAGAAAACTGCTGCTATGCCTTAAACACAGGTAGTGGTTTTCGATTACCCCCTGTAAATACCAATCAAGCGATTGGCCTTATTTCTAGCAGTGTAATTCAGTCTTTGAGTGCAAATCCCGCTGCAGGCGGAGCCACTGGCCGAGTGGGCATTGTAGTACCCTACAATCCAAGCGAACGTCGCGCCGCAATCAGTCCCAATCGCGGACTAACCGAAAATGTTGATGAATGGGGCGTTTCGGGCGAACTAAACTGGGACTTTGGCGGCGCAACGCTGACTTCGATTACAGCCTATCGGGATTGGAAGGCGCTGCGTGATCAAGACATCGACTTTTCCGGTCTCGACCGCGCCTATCGCGATGACTACCGCACTGGCATAAAGGATTTCACTCAGGAAATTCGCCTTCAAGGTTCTTTGCTTGACGACAAGGTCGACTGGTTGGTCGGCGGCTTTTACCTGAATGAAAAGCTGACCCTAACGGACACAGTCCGTTTTGGTACGCAGGCCAATCTATTCACCGATACTCTTATCAGAGGCTTGACGCAAAGCGCTGCACTGCCAACAGGTCTGCAATTGCATGGCACACTTGGCCCCGGCGTTCCGCTCTTTGGCCAAGTAGCCTTGGCAACCAACCCGACACTGCTGGCTGCGGCCTTGGGCAATCCTGCGCTTTTTGCGCTCTTCAACAGTCCGGTGCCCGGGGCTCCTGCAGGAGCAGGTCAGGTTGCCGACAATTATCGCGTAAAGACCGAGGCGATTGCGCTGTTCACGCACAATATCATCAATTTCAGCGATAACCTGTCTCTGACCCTTGGACTGCGGTATAATAAAGAGAATAAGGACATTAACGCCAACCTGAACTCCGCAGTTCCAGCTTGCGCATTTTTCCTTAATCCAGCCAACGCGCCTTATGTCACTGCTCTACAGAACGCCGGGCTTCTCGGCCTTGCGCAGCTGACCAGCTGCAACCCCACGGTGAACAGCGAATTTAACGGCGTTTACAGCGATGGCCGCAGCGAAAGCGAGTTCACAGGAACTGCTAAGCTGTCATTCAAAGTGAACGATGATGTGCTGATCTATGGTGGCTATGACCGCGGCTATAAATCGGGCGGCTATAATCTGGATCGCGGTTCATTCGATACCCGCGTTCTTGGCGGCAATGGTGCGCAGCTGACCGATCTGGAATTCGGCAATGAAACCGTTGATTCGTATGAGCTTGGCCTGAAGACCAATTTCAGCCGCGAATTCCAGTTTAACGCAGCTGTCTTTTACCAAGACATTAAAGGCTATCAATCCAACAGGTTCCTTGGCACCAACTTTGTCGTCCGCAATTTCGGCAAATTTGTGTCCAAGGGGATTGAGCTGGAAAGCATCATTCGTCCGCATCCCGACCTCGCGTTTAACCTTGGCTATTCTTTCATCGATTCAAAGGTGACGGATGTGCTGGCAGGCGACGATAATGGTCGTCAGGGTTCAAACACGCCAAAGCATACTGTGACGGGATCTGTAACATGGACGCCAAGGATTTCTGACAGCGTTGGTGGTCTTGTTCATATGGACATGCGGTATCAAAGCGATACCTTCCCGATCAATGATCCGGTTGGCAAACCCTTTACCGGCAATGACGGCTTTGGCATCGTAAACCTACGTGCTGGTGTAAACTTCGCAGACGGCAAATATGCCATTGAGGGTTACGTCGAAAATCTGTTCAACACCTATTACAATATCACGTCGTTCCCGATCCCCGAACAGGGTTCAAGCTTTGCAAACTACCCGTCGCCGCCACGTTTTTATGGCGTGAAAGTGTCGGCTAAATTCTAAGCTTTCGGGCAAAAACAACATCAAAGGGGCGGCATCGATGGTGCCGTCCCTTTTTTGTTGCACAAACATGCTGTTGCACAACGGCATCGCTATTCAAATAAACGTCAGCACCGCTCCAATTCATTTGCCGCGCCCGTGACTGCTCGTTATGGCTGCCGACAACTTTGAACTATGGGGGGCACTTCTCATGGGGAAAAGGTACCCAGGAAAGAACACATCGCCCAAAAGGGCGGGATTCACATTGAGAGGACAAACATGAAAGTCGCAAAAAACATTATGCGTTCGGCAATGCTGTCGACGATCAGCGTCGCTTCGCTTGGCCTAGGCACCGTTGCCTATGCACAAGATCAAGCGCCAGCTGAAGACGAAGCCGAAAATCCATATGAAGAAGAAATCATCGTTACCGCAACTAAGCGCGAACAGACATTGCAAGATGTGCCTGTCGCCGTTTCGGTAACAACCGCTGCCGCGATTGAGCGTGCGCAGGTTCGCGATCTGAAAGATCTGCAAACTCTGGTTCCATCGCTCCGCGTCAGCCAGCTGCAAAGCTCGGCCTCGACTGACTTTATCATCCGCGGTTTCGGCAACGGTTCGAACAACGTCGGTATCGAAGGTTCGGTCGGCGTGTTTATCGACGGCGTTTACCGTTCGCGTTCAGCCTCTGCGATCAGCGATCTTCCCAACCTGCAGCGCGTCGAAGTGCTGCGTGGTCCGCAATCAACGCTGTTCGGCAAAAACGCATCGGCGGGTGTTATCTCGATCGTAACGTCGGAACCAAAATATGAATTCGGCGGTTCTGCTGAAATCAGCTATGGCAACTACAACGCCATCGTTGCGAAAGCCGACGTCACCGGCCCGATCACAGATCAGATCGCGTTCAGCCTGGCTGGCGGCATCAACAAGCGCGACGGTTATGCAACCAACCTGACCGACGGTTCGAAAACAAGCGAGCGTAACCGCTGGTTTGGCCGTGCACAATTGTTGATCGAACCATCCGATAGCGTCAAATTCCGCATCATCGGCGACTATGACAAGATCGACGAAAATTGCTGCTATGTTGGCAATATCTTTGATGGCCCAACCGGCAACGCCATTCGCGCCGTTGGTGGACGGATCAATTCAAACGGCATCTTTAGCTACAGCGAGTTTCAAAACTTTGCGTCCGAAAACAAAATCACCAACGGTGGTGTTTCGATGCAAGCTGATTTCGATATTGGCGCAATGAAGCTGACCTCGATCACCGCCTATCGTGAATCGCGTGCAAAAACGAACGCAGACAGCGATTTCACTAGCGCAGATTTGATCGGCCAAAACCGCGGTAATGTTGGCATCAAGACCAAGACGCAGGAATTGCGTTTGACGTCTGATTTTGATGGTCCGTTCAACTTCCTGATCGGTGGCTATTATTTCGATGAAGATATCACGAACCAACAGGCATTGACGCTGGGTCGCGATTTCCGTAACTATGCTGACTTGCTTAGCCGGAACCCGGCAACCCCAACGGTCCCGGGCGCGTATGTAGCACTTGAACCCACCATCCGTTTCTTGGCAGGGCTGCCAGCAGCTACGCCAACGACCCAGTTCGGTGCAGCGGGTCAAGGGCGTTTCGAAGATTGGGATTACAAGAACAAAGCGTACTCCATCTTTGGTACTGCTGATTTCGAAATCACCGAAGGCCTGACACTGACTGGTGGCTTTAACTACACCAAGGACAAGAAAAACGTTGCGAGCAACACAACCTCTACTGACGTGTTCTCAAGAATTGATCTAGTCCAAGTGGGTGTCGCTGCAGGTGTTCCAGCAACTTTGGCTGCTAACCCAACGTTTAATCCGTTCCTAGGACTTCGTGCACTTCAGTTCCAAACTCCGTTCCTCAACTTCCCTAACGCGGTTGAAACGGGTCGGACTCGTGATGGTAAGCTGACATATTCAGCCCGTCTTGCATGGGAAGCGACCGATAACCTTAACTTCTATGTCAGCTATGGCACAGGATTTAAGGCAACATCGTGGAACATCTCGTTTGACTCGCGTCCGTTCGTTGCGGACTTTATTGCTGGATCACCTGCACAGGTCCCAGCTCCTGCAACTTCGCCGATCCGCACAGCAGGTCTGGCTCTGCCAAACCTGACCAGCGGCACACGCTATGCGCTTCCAGAAGAAGCGACGGTGAAGGAAATCGGTCTGAAAGCGAAATGGCAGCGCGTTGCATTCAACCTGACACTATTTGATCAGTCGATCAAAAACTTCCAGGGCAACAGCTTTATCGGCACAGGATTTGTTCTGACCAACGCCGGTAAGCAGTCAACCAAGGGGATCGAATTTGACGCAACAGTCAATCCCGTTGATGCGTTGCAGCTGCGGACAAGCTTTACCTATCTTGATCCGAAATATGACAGCTATGTTGCCTCGGCATTTGGTGATCTCAGCGGGCTGACACCTGCTGGCATTCCGAAACTGTCGGCAACATGGGGTGCAACTTACACCGCAGAAGTTGGCGGCGGGACAGAGTTGATCTTTAGCACCGATTATTACTACCAATCGAAAACAACGATCAACGACAACCCCGTATACCGCATTTACAAACGGGAAGTCAGCGATCTTAGCGCGTCGGCTACGCTCCGTCTTGAAAATGGTCTGCAGTTCTCGCTTTGGGGCCGCAACCTGACCGGTGCGAAATATCTGACCACAATCTTCCCAAGCGTTGTGCAGTCCGGTTCGGTGTCAGGTTATCCAAACCAGCCGCGCACATACGGCGTATCGGCAAAGTTCAAATTCTAAGGTTTGAACCTAAGTCATAAACGGGCCGGGGAGGAAACTCTCCGGCCTTTTTTGTGCATAAAGTTTTTTGTCCATAAAGTGGCTAGACTACAAAAAACCGTTAGCTCTGAGCCTGTCGAAGGGTGTCAGACAGCCTTACACGACAGTTAAAACCTACGGACGTGCTTCGACAAGCTCAGCACTAACGGTAAGGGTGCACCTTGTTATTGCGATGCTCAAAGCCCCCGCAAAGCCGCCGCCAACAGCGCAACCTCATCCGCAGGTGATACCCAGCTGGTCACTAGCCGCGCAGCCCCCGCACCCCAGTCGTAAAAATCAAACCCCTGCGCCCGAAGTGAAGCAGCCTCATCGGCAGTCAGCGACAGGAATACCTCGTTCGCCTGCACAGGATGCAGCAAGCGCCCCGCGGCGGCATCGGCAACAATCTGCGCCGAGGCATTGGCCGCTTGCGCGTTTTCCAACCACAACGGCCCTGCGGCGCGATCAGGATCAATCATCGCCAGCAATTGCGCCGCAAGATAGCGACCCTTTGATTGCAGTTGCCCCGCGCTTTTATGAGCAAAGCGCGTGCGTGCTGCCAGATCAGGATCGAAAAAGACAATCGCCTCCGCACTCATCGCGCCGTTTTTGATAAAACCAAATGACAGCACATCGACTCCTGCCCGCCATGTGACATCACCGGGATGACACCCAAGCGACGCCACCGCATTGGCAAAGCGCGCGCCGTCCATATGCAGTTTCAGCTTTCGCTCCCGCGCCACTTCGCCAATCGCGGCGACCTCGGCGGGCGTATAGACACGGCCATATTCGGTGGCTTGGGTGATCGAGATTGCTTGCGGCACAGCCTGATGCACATCGCCGCGCAGCCCGCCCAGCACAGCATTAATCGCATCGGGTGTCAGCTTAGCCCCCTCGCCGTCCACCAATAACAGCTTTGCCCCATGCGTGAACCACGCCGGCCCGCCGCATTCATCAACCTCCAAATGCGCCTCGCGGTGGCACAGGATCGCACCATAGGGATCAACCAGCGCACCCAGCGCCAACCCATTGGCCGCTGTCCCCGTCGCCGCCCATATGACCGCAACCGGCGTTCCAAACATCGCGCCAAACGCTGCATCCAGCCGCGCCGACAACGCATCGCCAGCATAGGCAGTGTCGGCATGGTCCGCCGCGTGCATCGCCGCCCAAATCTCTGGATGGACAGGTGCTGCGTTGTCGGAGAAGAATTTCATCGATTGAAGCTTTCTGGCTTTAGGCAAAAGTACGTTCGATAAACCAATACGCAGAAATCGTGCCAATGCCATAGGTAGCTGCACGGATCGCGACAGGGGCCAAGCCAGCGGCAAAGCGGCGCAGCAGCGCCAGCATCGCTGCGGTCGCAAGCACGATCGCTAACTGCCCCGCCTCTACCCCCAGATTAAAAGTCAGCAACGCTGTTGGCACATCGCTTTCGGGCAGGCCAATCTCGTTCAGCGCGCCTGCAAAGCCAAAGCCGTGGAGCAGGCCAAAGCCGAACGCCACAACCCAAGGGATCCGCTCTGACAGGCGCGGCTGGCCCGGGTTTTTCTTCACAATCTCTACCGCAAGAAACAGGATCGACAGCGCAATGACACTTTCCACCGGCCGCTGCGGCAGCCCCAAAAAGCCAAGCGTAGTGCCGATCAGCGTTATCGAATGCGCAATCGTAAACGCCGTCACCGCCTTTGCCACCGTCCACAGCCCCGATAGCAAGAACACCAACGCCACGACAAACAACAGATGGTCATAGCCAAACAGGATGTGGTCGATGCCCGTGACGAAATAGGTTTTCGCGACCTGCAAGCGATCAGGCTTTGCCTCGATCACCGCCATCGGCGCGTCCGCTGTCAGCCGCATTGCTTGCACCGCGCGGCCAAGCGGCGCGACGCGGACTAGTACATCGGTTTGGCTTGCCGCAAACGACGATAGGCCGATGGCTTTGCCCGCGACATCGCCTGTGCAACGCACTTCAAATGTTGTGACAACCGCAAGCGCCGCAGCGGCGCGCACAGGCTCACCCGTAAGCGAGCATCCGGCGGGCAATACAGGCTGAGTCGCAGGCGTCACCCCGCTGCGCATCGGCGCTTTCCACACCAGTCGCCAATTCTGCGCATCCCGCTGGCTAAATTCTACAAAGCCGGGGCGAAGCTCGTCTGCATGTGCCGCCGTTGTCGCACAGCACAGCGCAAACAATGCCCACAGCAACCGCATCACGGCTTTGCAATCGTAATCGTATAGCCGTCAAGCAACGCCTGATACGCCGCCGCCTCGCGCGCCTTGACCGTTTCGGCGCGCCAATCATTCTCGACGCGCTGGCGGACGTCTGGCAATGCGGGCGCCTTAACTGCCGAGACCGCGCGCACCCGAACAAGATGCTGGCCAAAGCCTGATGCAACCGGCCCGATCCACGCGTTTCCCTGTTTTGCTTTCAACAATGCTGCAGCAAACTTATCGCCAAACTGCCGCGCTATTTCAGTGCGATCCGCACCGTCAACAGAACGTGGCAGCGAAATGCGCGCGCCCAGCGTCTGCCAATCGCCGCCGCGTGCCAGCCCGGCCTTTACCACCGCAGCATCGCTGCCCTCCCCCAAATAAATCTGGTCAAAACTCACCCTTGCGCCCTCGACATAGCGCGCGACATTGCGGTCCAGATATCGCTGCAACGTCGCATCATCCGCCACCGCATTCTCCGCCTGTGCCGCCCCCAAATACTCCATCTTTGCGCGCAACCGCCGCCGGATAATCGCATCATCCGCCTCAAGCCCCAGCCGCAATGCCTCGCGGTAATACACCTCTTCTTTGATATGATCGCGGATCAACCCGTCAAGGTCCGCCGCCGTCGGAGCCCGTTGCCACGTCTGCGCAAACCGCTCTGCCAACACACTCACTTGGCGCTCATCAATTTCGATGGTGCGACTAGCCGGATCAACCGCCTCCCCCCGCCAAGCCGAAAAGGCAAACACCGCGAGCCCCGCGATCAAGAAATGCACCAACGGTTCGCGTGACCAGCGGCGTGCAGTTACAGCAATCTCCATATCCGCCCCCGTCGCGATCAATATCTGTCGTTCCTTAATCGATATCAAAACATTCCGCAGCTTACAAAAACAGTTCAGCTGCGGCGTCCAGTATTGCTTGCGTATCGAGCCGGTACTCCGCGAATAGATCGGGCAGGTCTCCGGTTTGGCCGAACCTATCTACACCCAACGGTGACACCCGGTTGCCGCGCACGCCGCCGATCCATGATAACGCCCCCGGGCTGCCATCAATTACCGTAATTAGGCCAGCGGTTTGCGACAAAGCGCCCAGCAATTGTGCAATATGCGCTGAGTGTTTATCTCCGCCGCGCCAGCGTGCCGCGCGTGCAGCAGACCAGCCGCGATGGAGCAAATCGGGTGAGGTGACAACCATCAGGCCTATGCCCGGCACATCGTCTTGCAACGCCTCCCATGCCGCAATGGCCTCGGGCAATATCGCGCCGGTGGCAATGATTGCGGCTTCTGCGCCGGGCGCGGGTTGCTTCAACCAATAGCCGCCCTTAATCGCGCCCTCTTCCCAGCGATCATCGGAACGCTCAAGCTGCGATATAGACCGTGTTGAAAGCCGCAGATAAACCGAACTGCCATCGGGCTGTTGCAGATATTCAAAGGCCCATCGCATCAGTAATGCCACTTCATCGGCAAAGGCCGGTTCGAAATAGGCAAGGCTGGGCTGTCCCATGCCGATTAGCGGCGTGTTGATCGATTGATGCGCGCCGCCCTCTGGACCAAGCGTCAGGCCTGACGGCGTGCCCACAAGCAAAAACCGTGCATCGGAATAACATCCATAGTTAAGCGCATCGAGCCCGCGGGCGATGAACGGATCATACACAGTGCCAACAGGAATAAGCCGCGTGCCGAAATGCGGTGCAGACAGGCCAAGCGATGTCAGCATCAGAAAGAAGTTATTCTCGGCAATGCCAAGTTCGATATGCTGGCCCGCTTCATGCGCCGCCCATTTTTGCGCCGAGGGTATTTTTGCTGCACGAAATACATCCGCCAATTCAGATCGACGGAACAACCCGCGCTGATTAACAAAGGCGCCTAAATTGGTTGTCTGGGTAACGTCGGGCGCAGTTGTTACGATCCGGTCGCCCAGCAGCTCGCCCGATTTTGCAAGGCCGAGCAAGACGTTGCCGAATGCAGCTTGCGTGGATTGCAATGCGCCTTCTGGTACAGGCAGCCTTGCGGGAACAGGAACAGCATCGGCTGATGGTTCGTCGTCTTTGCTGGCCAAGACACTGGCATCAACAAACGCCTTTAACCGGGCGGCGGCATTGTCTCCCAAACCGGCATACGGCTCCCATTCCGCGCCCTCTTGGATACCCATGCTCGCACGGAACTGATCCATTTGTGCAGGGTTCATCATCCCGGAATGATTGTCTTTATGCCCAGCAAGCGGCAGGCCATAGCCTTTAACCGTATAGGCAATGAACAAAGTCGGCACTTCATCATTGGCACTATCAAACGCCTCCATTAGTGTTTCGATGCAATGCCCGCCTAGGTTTGTCATCAATGCGGCTAGGCCGTCATCGTCATAACTTTCTATCAGCTTTTTGACATTGGCATGATCACCGATATCCGCCATCAACCGCGCGCGCCATGCTGCACCCCCTTGATAGGTAAGCACAGCAAACTCGGCATTCGGGCAATTTTCGATCCAGTCCTCAATCGCTTTGCCGCCCGGCTTTGCAAAGGCCGCAAGCTGCAATTTCCCATGTTTCAGCGTGATGACGCGCCAGCCGCAGGTTTCGAAAATGTCGTCAAAGCGGCGGAACATGCGGTCGGCGGTTGTGCTATCCAGCGACTGGCGGTTGTAATCGACCACCCACCAGCAATTGCGAATGTCGTGCTTATAGCCCTCAATCAAGCATTCGTAGATATTGCCTTCGTCCAGTTCGGCGTCGCCCATGAGCGATATCATTCGGCCAGCCTGCGCCTCATCCATTTGGCCATGTGCAATCAGATAGTCCTGAACCAGACTGGAAAACGCGGTTATCGCAACGCCAAGGCCAACGGACCCTGTTGAGAAATCGACCGGAATTTGATCCTTAGTCCGCGAAGGATAGCTTTGCGCCCCGCCAAAGCCGCGAAACCGTTGCAGCTGGTCCAGCGTCTGGTTGCCCAGCAGATAATGGATTGCTTGCAACACCGGCCCTGCATGCGGCTTTACCGCAACCTTATCTTGCGGGCGTAATGCATGAAAATAAAGCGCGGCCATAATCGCCGTCATAGAGGCGCAGCTAGCTTGATGTCCGCCGACCTTTAGCCCGTCGCGTTTGGGGCGAACATGTGTTGCGTGATGCACAGTCCATGATGATAGCCAGCGCAGCCGGCTATCAATCGTTTCCAATATCGAAATGGTATCTGTGCGGCTATTGGTCATGGCAGTTTACTTCGCATCTTGTTGTTTCAACGACATTTAGCATAGCATCTTTGCGTATCATAAAGGCGAATATGAAAAAGGGCAGAGCCTAAGCTCCGCCCTTTGTCTATCCAGATTTAGAGGCCTTTAGAATTTGAAGCTAGCTTTCGCACCCCAAAGACGCGGTGCAGCATAGCTTGCCTGTAGCGCGCCGCCGCCGCCCCAAACGAATCGCGTTGCAGTCGTTTTGTTGGTTACGTTGGTCACAAATCCTTGGACAGAGATGTTATCATTAAATTCCCAAGTCAGGCGCAGATCAATTTTCGAAAATGCCTTTTGCTTTTCCAAAATCGAATTGAACGGCTGACCAAAAAAGCTGCCCGAGAAGTTGATCGCGGCATAAGGAACCAGCTTTCCTGCACTGCCAAGATCTATGTCATAGGATCCATAGACCGAAGCGGTGTATTCTGGCGAATACGGAATTGAGTTCCCGCTGATGTCGCAACCAAAAGCTACGCCGGGCTGTCCTGCACCACCAGTGCCTGGGACGACACCGCAAGTATAGCCGGGTGCAAAGACACGGCGCTGCCCGGCAGGAGCGATCGTAATAACGTCAGTCCCGCGGGTAATAGTTGTCGCCGTCAACGCCGTTGCATCAGCGACCAAAATACTGGTGCCAAAAGGTGCAGGAACGTTGTTGTACTCAGTATATTTCGCGTTGAGATAAGCAAAGGTAGCCCCGATTTGTAGAGCATCAACCGGTTGCCAAATTGCTTCGGCTTCCAGACCATAAGAGCGCGCTTTGCCGCTATTCTCAATGATCGACAACGTCGTTGCACCAACGGGCACCTGACGTTGTTCCTGCAGCCCTTTGTACTTGTTGTAAAACAAAGCTAGGTTCAGCTGGATTGTGTTGTCCGCAAACCGGTTTTTCGATCCAACTTCAAACGCCATCACCGTTTCGGGATTGAACGTTGGCTGCAATGCCGCTGGTCCTTGACCAGAGTTAAAGCCGCCCGAACGGAAACCTGTCGAAACCGATCCATAAAGAAGGTTGTCGTCGCTTGCTTGATAATCGAGGCCTAGCTTCCACGTCGTTTTAGTGAATTTTTTGGTGTCGTAGGTTGCTCCGGTTAGTACGGTTGTGTTCCCGGCCAAGCACTGAAAGCCTGCACGCGGCGGCGGGAATGTTGTGTAGGTGCAGTTTGTCGGGGCACCCTGCACGCCAAACGCGCTGTCAGGAATGGGGCCGGTGCGCAGCGTGATCGCTGTCCCTTGTGGCACAGGCGGCGTGCCGGCGGTTGGCAGAATTGCATTCGCGTTGGCAAAGGCAAAATCTTTGGAATCACGAGTGTAACGAATACCGCCAGTCACTTTCAGCTGTTCGGTAATCGCATAGCTGGCCTGGGCATATGCTGCGTAAGATTCTGTTTCTGCACGCTGCTGATCATAAAAACCGCCGCCGTTTGCCGCCAAGTTCAAATTTGGCGTTACGTTGCGGATAATGCGCGGATATTGCTGGTTGATGAAAATACCGGTCAGCTTATCCTTGAAGTAATATCCGCCCAAAACCCATGTCAGCGGGCTGCCGCTATCGCTGGAAAGCAGCTGGATTTCCTGACTAAAGGTTTTCGCTTTTGTATTCTGGTAATCGACGCCAATCTGGTTAGCCGAAAAATCGGTGTCTGATGTCCGGATCGCGCCGAAGTCGGTGTAACCCGTTATCGATTTCAATGTCACGCCGCCAAAGTCATAGGCGAGGTTTGCCGAAATGCCGTGGCTTTCCAGATCAAGCAGCGTCTTTTGGTCAGTATCAATCCGATAGGGATTGCCCGGCGCAAAGATTGGCACACCCAAATCGCTGGTCGCAACCGCTGATCCGGGAAGTGTATCGTTAACACCATCACGGTTTCCGCCGCGTGTGTTCAAACCAAATACCGGAGTTGCGTTATAAAGCTGCTGGCGAGATGCCACATCAAAATACGAACCAGCTAGCTTATATCCAAATGCCGATCCGCCTGCACCACCACGGCGCGAATAGTCATATTTGAACACTGCGCTAAACGCATCGCTGGGTTTGAACAAAATCGAACCGCGCACATAGCGGTTATCATCGTCAAACAGGTTATTGCCCAGTGGATTGACGTTTTTCACATAGCCATCGGATTTTTCATACGAACCGGCAAAGCGGATCGCGACTGTATCGCTAAGCGCAGCGTTGACGATAAGGTCGCCGCGGTACCGGCCATTTTCGCCAACGGTCAAATCGACCTGACCAAAATAACCTTCTAGCGAAGGCTGTGCCGAGGTGATCGAGATGTTACCGCCAAAAGTGTTGCGGCCATAAAGCGTGCCTTGCGGACCACGCTGAATTTCAACGCGTTCGATATCGACAAAGCTACCAGTCGCTTGACTTGCGCGGGATTGGTAAACGCCATCGACAAAGAAGCCGATTGTCGTGTCACCATTTACACCGACATTTTCGGTGCGGACACCGCGGATTGCCGGACGGGCATCGGATCCAGAACGACCAAAGGTAAAGCCGGGAACTTGTCCTTCAAGCCGCGACAGATCAGTCGTACCGCGTTCCGCCAGCTGCTCTGCTGTAAATGCCGATACAGAGATTGGCACATCCTGAAGATTTTCTTCGCGGCGCTGAGCGGTGACGATGATTTCTTCAATCCCCGCTTCGTCGCTGGTTTCTTCTTGCGCATATGATGGTGTGCTTAACAGCATGGCTGCCAATGGCGCAGTCGTCGCCAATAAACGCATTTTTGAGATTTTCATTGCTCTCACCTTCCCCTGTTCGGTCATTAAACTTTTCATTGCGATAGATGGACTGCAAAAAGACTTCGAATGCAAGCCAAATTTGACTTCGAATGCAAAACTGGACAGACCGTGGTAAATCGACCACAAAAACAACTAGGAGAATGGGGGTTGTGACATGACAAAAAGCGTCAGCCAAAAAGTTCGTAAAGGAGCGACATCCTATGATGTTGCCCGTCAGGCTGGCGTGTCTCAATCCGCTGTTTCGCGCTGTTTTAAAAAGGGTGCATCCGTTGCGCCGCGAACCCGCGAAAAAATCTTGGCCGCTGCGCGCGAGTTGAATTATTATCCAAACGCCATCGCCCAAGGCCTGATCACACGGCGATCAAACCTTGTCGCGATCATCATATCGAATCTGACCAACCTGTATTATCCGGAAGTACTAGCGGAATTGACGCAGCGTCTATCGGCGCAGGGCATTCGGGTTTTGCTGTTTTCGCTTGCAGCAGAATCCGACGTTGACGAAGTGCTTGATCAAGTATGGCGATATCGTGTCGACGGCGCGATTGTAGCTGCCCGGCTTCATCCAGAACAGCTGGCCGCTTTTGCCGATCGCGGCGTGCCTGTGGTGCTTTACAACCGCATCGGTGAAGGTGTTCCCGTCGCCAGCGTTTGCTGCGATTCGATCAGCGGCGAGCATGCGTTGGTGGAGGGATTGGTCGAGGGAGAGCATCAGGTTTTTGGAATTGTTGCCGGTCCTGCTGATAGTTACGTGGGTGAAGAACGTGTCGATGCCGCGCGCCGCAAGCTGCAGGAATTGGGACGTAGCTGTGCTGTCGTGCGCGGTAATTTCGATTATGCCAGCGGTGACGCGGCTCTGAAAGAACTGATGCGGATAACCGACAGGAAGCTGGATGCACTAATCTGTGCAAATGACCTTATGGCCATTGGTGCAATTGATAGTGCGCGGATCAATTTCGGCCTCGAAGTGCCGCAGGACTTGTCAGTTGTCGGGTTCGATGGAGTCGGTCCTGCGACATGGCTGGCTTATCAAGTCACCACGATACGCCAACCTGTTCGGCGCATGACCGAAGCAGCCGTCGCGATGTTAGTAGAACGTATTGAGAAGCCGGAGCTGTCGCCTGAACAGCGGTTGTTTGCAGGTGAATTGTTGCCGGGCAGCTCGGCGCGGTTGGCATAATGGCGGCGACGCCTGTATTATTACCGGGCAATATGTGCGACGCACGGTTGTGGACAGCGGAGGTTCGCGATGCCCTGACAGGCGCCATCGACGCTGACCTGACGCAGGATGACAGCATCGCTGCAATGGCAGCACGGGCGCTTGCTGCGACAAAAGGGCCGTTGATTCCAATAGGCTTTTCGCTGGGTGCCATTGTTGCAGTTGAAATGGCGGCGCAGGCACCCGAACGGATTATCGGCCTTGGGCTGATCGGCTATAATGCGACCGCTGACTTGATCGAGCGTGCCGCCCACAGGCCGGTCCAGCAGAATGAAGTGTGCGCGGGCGGGCTTGAACGTGTGCTGACAGAAGAGTTGAAGCCCAATTATCTCGCAACCATCAACCAAAGCAATAAACCGCTGCTGACCCTGCTTCGCGACATGGGGATGGAGCTGGGTGCCGATGTTTTCATTCGCCAAAGCGAAGCGTTACGGCTGCGTGAAGACCGCGTTGCAATGCTATCCGCAATAACCTGTCCCGTAATATTGATGGTCGGTGATGAAGACACGCTCTGTCCACCTGCATGGCATCAACGCTGGCAAAGCCTGCTGCCCGATGGCTGGCTGTTTTATATAAACGCCGGACATATGGTCCCGCTCGAAGCCCCTGCGCAAATGATCGAGGCGCTCAGCATGTGGCTCACAACATTAGATGATCAATGAGAGAGGATACCCATGGCTGATCGTATATTGACCACACATGTCGGTTCGCTGCCCCGTTCAGCGGAAGTGACAGATCTGGTCTTTGCCCAGGAACGCGGCGAAGAGATTAACGCCGCCGAATTTTCGGACGTCATTGGCGATGCGGTAGATGATGCCGTTGCCCGTCAAGTGGCCAGCGGCGTTGATCTGGTATCAGACGGCGAGATGTCCAAGATTAGCTACGCTACCTATATCAAGGACCGGATCACCGGATTTGAAGGCGACAGTCCGCGTACGCCGCCAAAAGACTTGGAAATGTTTCCAAGCTTTCTTGAGCGCCAGTCAAAAGGCGGGGGCACGCCCACGTATCGCCGACCGAAATGTGTGGGGCCAATTGCGGTGAAGTCAATGGCACCGCTAGAAGAAGATGTCGCGCATATGATGTCCGCCCTCGCTGCGCATTCGCCGATTGGTGGCTTTATGAATGCGGCGTCACCGGGCGTGATCGCTTTGTTCCAGCCCAATGAATACTACCCGACGCAGGACGCTTATCTGGAGGCGCTGGCAGAGGCGATGCGGCCAGAATATGAGACGATTGTCGCGGCAGGATTATACCTGCAACTCGATAGTCCCGATCTAGGGCTCGGGCGGCATATGATGTATAAAGACCGCAGTGACGCAGAGTATCTCACCCTGATCGGCGGCCATGTTGAGGCGCTCAATCACGCGCTGCGCAATGTGCCAGCAGACCGCGTGCGGATGCACGTCTGCTGGGGCAATTATGAAGGGCCGCATTGCTGCGACGTTGAATTGGGTGTGATTTTGCCGACCTTGATGGCGGCAAAACCGGCAGCGTTGCTGTTTGAAACATCCAACCCGCGCCATCAGGCCGACTGGAATTATTTTGTCGAAATGGCGGACATCATCCCCGCTGACAAAATCCTGATCCCCGGCGTGATTGACAGCACCACCAACTTCATCGAACATCCCCGCGTGGTTGCTGAACGGATTGAGCGTTATGCGAATATTATCGGGCGAGAGCGCGTGATTGCAGGCACCGACTGCGGCTTTTCGACCTTTGCGGGATTCGGCGTGGTTGATCCAGAGATCGTCTGGGCCAAGCTTAAGACATTGGCCGAGGGTGCAGAAATAGCGAGTAAAAAGCTGTGGTAGCGTTCCGTGACAGGCTGCTGGCGGGAGAGCTGCTCGCGGGTACTTGGATCAAGACGCCGCATCCGCATGTGGTTGAGGTGCTCAGCCTGTCCAGCCTTGACGTGCTGGTGCTGGATGCTGAACATGCGCCGTTTGATCGGGGAAGCCTTGACCTTTGCATCCTTGCTGCGCGCGCAGGCGGCAAGCCCGTTTTGGTCCGCCCCGCCTCCGCCGCGCACGAGCATATACTGAACGCGCTGGATTGCGGCGCAGACGGCGTCATCCTGCCGCACATACGCACCGCCGAAGAAGCCGCAGATGCTGTCAAAGCGTGCCATTATGTCCGTGGTGGACGCGGGTATGCAGGCAGCAGCCGTGCTGCGGGCTACACAATCAAAGGTATGGCCAAACACCGTAGCGATTCAAAAAACGTTATCGTCATCGCGCAGATCGAGGATGTCGAGGGCGTAGACAATATCGATGCCATCGTCGCTGTAGAGGGCATAGACGCCTTGTTCATTGGCCGGGCCGACCTGACCATAGCCTATGGAGCAGAAACCCCAGACGACACCATAGTGGTAGACGCTGTCGACCGCATTGTCGCAGCGGGCAAAGCCGCAGGGCGTGTCACCGGCATGTTCCTTGGCAGAGTAAGTGATGTGCCCATGTGGCGCGAAAAGGGATCGAGCCTGTTTATCTTGGGGTCTGATCAAGATTTCCTGCTACAGGGTGCAGCAAAGCTAAATGATGCTATAAAGTCATAAATACAGGTTATCGTTCCGTATAATCCGGATCGGTACCGATGCACACAGCGTCCCACTTAAAGGAAATAGGAATATGACGCAGCTGAAAGCTGTTATTTTTGGCGCGATTGGCGTCATCGCTGAAACGTCTGATTTACAGCGTCAGTCATTTAATGCGGCCTTTGCCGAAGCCGGTTTAGATTGGCATTGGGATACAGAAACCTACAAGCGGCTGTTGTCGATCAACGGCGGACAAGCCCGACTACGGGCATGGCGCGACGAAAATCCACAGCGATCCAATGTCAGTGACGCAGTCATCGCTGCGCTACACGAACGCAAAACGCATCATTATGCAAAGCTTGCTTCTGTCGGAAGTTTGCAGCCGCGCAAAGGTGTCACAGAATTAATCGCCGCTTGTCAAAATGCGGGGCTTCGGGTTGCATTTTGCACATCAACATCAACGGATAATGTGGACGCTATCCGAAATGCTCTGGGCGACAATCTTGATTTCAATGCCTTTGCCAGCATTACAACGATTGATAAAATTGCGGCGGTAAAGCCCGCACCCGACGCTTATCTCTATTGCCTATCACAGCTGAATTTGCGGGCGCATGAAGTGGTTGCAATCGAGGACACACCCGTCAGCATGACCTCTGCTATCGCCGCAGGTATCGCAGTGATTGCAACGCCGGGGGCGATGACAAGCGATCAGGATTTTTCTGGTGCAAGCTTAGTCGTCGACGATTTGACTGTGATTTCACTCGACCAGATCGAAAGCCTTTTGCTGCAAAATCAGGCTTCTGCTGCCTGACCGTAATTGATCGTTTCGCGGTTGAGCTGTGCCGCCATCGCTGCGTGGTCGATAACCGTTTCGTCCACGTCACCTGTGAACACACTGCTGCCGATCAAGCGCACGCGTTGTCCGGTCGGATTCGGCCCGGCTACATGATGCCCCATAACCCGCCACAGGATAGCGGTTTGAGACTCGCCAATAACGGCATGTTCGAAAGTGAACGTCGCATCGGGCAGCTGCCGGATCAGGGCCGGAAGCCATGCCCGGTCATAGAGGTTAAACGCGCGGCCGTTCCACGCCTGATGCAGCCAGTTGGTAATGTCGCGCGCGTCTTCGGGGAAACCCGGCGGAAGGATTGCGGTTTCACTGGCCGCATATTGCCCCTCTCCGCTGCGCAATTCGCCCAGCGGTGGATGTACAGGTATCGCGATTTTGGTTTCGCCGCGGTCTTCAACGACGACTTCGCGCAGGATGCGGCCTTCTTCGCGCCAGACCCAGCGGTGGCCATACCAATTCCGGTTTTGGCCGCTGACCTTATAAGCGATCATCTGGTCCAGATCGGCGGTTATGGTGACATCGCCTGCATCCTCGGCGACCCAAGCAGCCGTGATTGCATCGCGGCCCTTTATGATCCCAAGGCTGTCTTCTCGCGTCGCGCGGTGGACATGGCTATCGGCAAGTGCACCTAGATTGCGATCACGGCGCAAAGCAGTTTCAAGTGTGGCGAGAACGCTCATCACAGGCCACCCTCCATCTGCCGCATCAGGGCGACTTCATCGAATACGGTCACTTCATCAACAATCACATCGTGCGCGATGCGCCAATGGGTGACAGCCAAGATATAAATTGGCTCGCGCGTTGCCGCCCCGTAAAGCGCGCCGCCATCATGCGTGCCGGTCAGCTCCCAACGAACGGCGATCATATCATCAACCGCTGCGACATGCTGAATATGAATGCGGGCGTCGCCAAAGCTGCCGATGATTGCGGTGAACCATCCGGCAATCTCTCCCCATCCGAACAACCGCCGTCCGCCGGGTCCAGCCCAATGCGCGGCGGGGGAGTAAACCTCCCTTACGCGACCAAAACGGCGGTGCGTGATAATCTGGTCAAAGAATGCATGGGCAAAGGCCTCTGGGTCTTTGCCGGGACTGGGCATGGCGACATTTGTAAAAGCCGTCAGTTTGGTATCCTGCACCCGCGCCATGGCGGCGGCGCGCCATTCTGCTTTACCGCCCTTTGCTGTGTCAGCCGCAGCATGGGCGGCGGCAACAGTGCGGGGGTGATAGCCAAGCTGCAGCGCCATATGGCTATAATCCCGAACCAGCCATTCCTCGATGATCAGGTTTTCCTTGCACAGGCAATCGGCAATGGTGGTGAAGGTGATCCGTTTTCCGGTTGCTGGGCCAAGTTCAGACGTGCCTAGGTTGGTCGCAGTACTGGTGATCCGGTGGGAGGATAAGTAAGCGCCATCTCCCTCATCCGACCAAATCACCGCTTCCCCCGTCAACGTGCGATCCGGAAATGCTGATAGTGTGCGCGATGTTCCGGCAATCACATCATCCATACCGAACGCTGGCCCAGTCATCATATGGACAACGATATCGCTGCCATAATGGGTGGCGATCAAGCCCACATCCTTTTGCTCCCAAATGCGGTGCGTGCAGCGCAGAATATAGTCGACAATATCGGCATATTCGGGATCAAATCCCGGGATGTTCTGACGCGGGGCTCCTTGCGGCTCCAAGATTTGCGCAATGTCGCGGCCCCCAACATTTGGAATGGCGCCATTTGGTCTTGCCGTCATGGATACACCAGAAAGGCGACGGCTCCCTCTTTGGAATGCGCGGATCGCGGCATATCCGCTGGCAGGCTTAACGTATCACCCTGTTGCAACTCTATCTCTCCGTCGTTGCATTTTATCCGCATCGAGCCGCGATCAACAAACAGAACTTCTTTCTTGCCGCTGCCGTCCCAATCCAGCCCGTCGCCGGGCGCAATCGCAATACGGTCCATAGCAAAACCATGATCCCAGCCAAGCGGCGCGTCTTCACCTATTACTGGCATCACATCAGTTCCCGTGACGGCAGCGTTACGCCAAACGATACTTTGCGCCTGCTGATCTGTCATCCGTGTCAAACGCTGCGCCTCATCCGGTGATGTCGGTGCCATGGGCTTGATATCATCGGGAACGCTCTGTCCAGCAGCAGTGTCAACTAACGAGCCATTCTCAAGCAGAACCAGACCGAAATCTTTGGCCATATCAAACACTTGTGGCGCCCATGTAACGCGACCGGGATTGTCTTGACCCAGCACCGCCCACAGGAAACCGGGGCTGGCATCATCGGCGTGCGACGTTGCCGTAAAACCACGAAAGACTCTAGTCGGGATGGAAATAACATCGCCGGGGGCAAGCTCAACCTGCGCATCCTGCCCATGTTCGCCAAGGTCAAAACGCCAATGCCCACTGTGCACCACAAATACTTCTGCGGTATCATGGCTGTGCTGCGAGTTTACACAACCTGGAGGCTGCCGTGCACCGCCAATGTTAAAACCGTGCGGTTCGGCAATATGCACATGTTGCGCCGGATTTTCCGATACGCCGGGGCCAATGATGGTGAAATTTTCTTTGGCTTCGGACCCCGGTGTGCGGCAATCGATAAAGGCATTGTAACACGGTTTCATATCGCCATAACGCACCAGCCGCTGTGTCAGCGCAGCACATGTCCACTCCCCGGTATTGGCATGTGCGTCAGCCATTCAAATCCCCAAACACCTAAAAAATCCACGGCAGAAACATCGCCCTATGAAATATAGGTTTACGGCGATTGCATTCGAAGTCAATATGATGTCTCAGGGGGACCGAAATGACGCTAAACAAAAACAGTTATTGGCACCTGATTGACAGCCACCGTGACCTTGGCGCGCAACACGCAGCCTTGACTGACCAGCTGTATGCGCCAGATTGCAATTTTAATGCAGGCGCACCGGTTGATCATTGCAGCGGGCGCGACGCTATTAAGGATCGGTTCTGGGCACCCTTGGTCCACGCTTTCCCCGATCTTGAACGCCGCACCGACATCTTGATGGGCGGGCAGTTTAAGGATGGCGACTGGATTACCAGCACCGGCAATTTTGTCGGCCATTTCCAGAACGATCTTTACGGGATCAAAGCAAGCGGCCGCCCGCACTTCATCCGCTATGGCTGGTTTGACCGGATAGAGGGCGATCAGGTCGCAGAAAGCTATGTGCTGCTGGATCTTACCCGGTTGATGATCGAGGCAGACCAATGGCCGCTGCGTCCGCAATTGGGCGAAAGCTGGTCGCCTGCACCGGCAACACAGGATGGCATTATCCTGGGAACGCCCGATGCCGCCGAATCGGAAAAAAGCCTGAAACTGGTTGAGGCGATGATCGCAGGGCTGATGTCTTATGACGGCAAAACGCTTTCCAGCATGGGGATGAAGCGTTTCTGGACGCCGCAGTTTCAGTGGTATGGACCCGGCGGCATCGGTAGCGCGCGAGGACACAGCGACTATGAACGCGCGCATCAGGGGCCGTTCTTAAAAGCGTTTCCCGACCGTATTGGCGGCAATCACAAATGCCGGATTGGCGAAGGCGCCTATGTGGCCTCAACCGGCTGGCCCAGCATCAATGCGACGCATACGGGCGACGACTGGATTGGCATTCCTGCAACGAACAAACGGATCACGCAACGTATTATGGATTATTGGCGCAGGGACGGCGACATGCTGACCGAGAATTGGGTGTTTATCGACATGATTGATCTGCTTGGCCAATTCGGCATCGACCTTTTGCCCGGTATCGAAAGGCCAACACGGTGAGTAGCCCAATGATCCGCGCCGAAGACATCTCGCAGGCAAAGCGTTTTGGTGCGCTTGCCTTTTTGCTAGTCGCCTATTTCTTCTACGCGTGGTCGTGGAACACCGTCGATATCTTGCGCCCTTATATCAAAGACAGCCTAGGGCTGACTCTGACGCAATCAGGGTCGCTATACACCTTACAAGCCATTGGCGCGATTGTTGGTGCGGTGATCATGGGGCAAGTGGCGGACAAGATCGGGCGGCGCAACGCGTTGATTATATCGATGATCGGCTATGGCGGATTTTTACTCTCTGGTTTGGCAGTTACAAACTATACCGCGCTGATTGGCCAGCGATTTGGCCTAGGCTTTTTCTTGGGGTCAATGTTCCCGATTGCCGTTGGAATCTATTCCGGCCTGTTTGCAAAAGCCATTCGCGGCAAAATCGCGGGGATAGTTTTTGCAACCTATAACGCGGCAGTTGCTGCGCTCAGCTTTCTGTCCGCCGCCGCTTTTCGCAACGGCTATGATTGGTCGGTCTTGCTGTGGGCCGGGGCCGTGCCCGTGGTGCTTGCCATTTTTGCGCTGATCGTCATCCCCGACGATCGCAAGATGGTTCCGTTCGATGGCACCGACGACGCCCCCACCACCGCCCAATCAAGCGCGCCTGTGACAGAGCTGTTCAAGACCGGTGTCGCTAAGCAAACGCTATTGCTGGCGTTGATGACCGGCCTTAATTTCCTCGCCTATCAATGCTTCAACGGATGGGGCACAACATTCCTAAAGGAAGATCGCGGCATCCCCGATACAGCGGTTGGTGATGTATGGGGTTGGTTGCTGATCGGGCAGCTGGTCGGCAGCCTGTTTTGGGGTTGGATCGGTGATCGTTATGGTCGCCGCGTTGTCGGCTGGGGCTTTATCGGCGCTGCCCTGATCGTTCCTGTCTATCTGTTTGTGCCAATGTCCATTCGCGCGTTGGAGGCAACCGGCATTGCGTACGGCATCATGCTTTCGGCAAGCGTTGTCTGGGGGCCATGGCTGTCGGAATTGTATCCGCCTCATCTGCGCTCGACCGCCGCATCCATCTTTAACTGGGGCCGCGTGGTTAGCATGCTTGCGCCGCTCGTGACCGGCGAGCTGGCCAAAATCTATGACCTACCGATCATTATGAGCGCAGCGTCAGTCGCGTTCATCGCGGCGGCAATTATTTGGTTCCGATTGCCGGAAACAGTCGGCGTTAAACCCCAACATTAAAACTGGAGATACAACATGGCCGAGTGGCTGAAACGTGGTGCAACGACCGAAGCGAAAGCCGATAGTGACCGCAAAGTGCGCGATATTGTTGAGGGTATTCTCGCCGATATCGAAGCACGAGGCGATGCAGCGGTGCGGGAGTTGTCGATCAAATTCGATAACTGGGATCGCGAGTCTTACCAGTTGACCAAAGCCGAAATTCAAGACTGCATTGATCAGTTGTCGGGGCAGGATTTGAAGGACATTGAATTCGCCCAAACGCAGGTGCGCAATTTTGCGCAGATCCAGCGGAACAGCATGCAGGATGTCGAGGTAGAAACGCTGCCTGGTGTCGTCCTTGGCCACACCCATGTGCCCGTGAATGCTGCGGGCTGCTATGTGCCGGGCGGTAAATATCCGCTGCTCGCATCGGCCCATATGTCCGTTATTACGGCAAAGGTGGCAGGGGTAAAGCGCGTCGCAACTTGCGCGCCGCCATTTCAGGGAAAGTTCGCACCGGCGATTGTTGCGGCACAAGCTATGGCTGGGGCTGACGAGATTTATGCGCTTGGCGGCGTTCAAGCCATCGGCGCAATGGCTATCGGCACAGCCAGCATGGCCCCTGTCGATATCTTGGTTGGCCCCGGCAATGCCTATGTCGCAGAGGCAAAGCGGCAACTTTTCGGAAGGGTTGGTATTGATCTGTTCGCAGGGCCGACCGAAACGCTGGTCATATGTGATGAGATTGGCTGTGACGGCGAACTGGCCGCGACCGATTTGCTGGGTCAGGCCGAACATGGACCCGATTCCCCAGCAGTGCTGCTCACAACATCGCGCAAGCTGGCCGAAGAAACTATGCGTGAGGTTGAGCGGCTGCTGACCATCCTGCCCACCGCAGATATCGCGCGCCGCGCATGGGAAAATTATGGCGAGGTGATTGTTGCCGAGAACGATGCGGAAATGGTTCTTATCGCGGACGAGATCGCGTCGGAACATGTGCAGGTGATGACCGCAGATCCGGACTATTTCCTGAAGCATATGACCAATTACGGTGCACTTTTCCTCGGCAACCGCACCAATGTGAGCTATGGCGACAAGGTGATCGGTACAAACCACACACTGCCAACCAAAAAAGCGGCGCGCTATACTGGCGGGCTTTGGGTCGGAAAATTCCTTAAAACTTGCACCTATCAGCGGGTGTTAACCGACGCAGCCAGCACGATGATCGGCGAATATTGCAGCCGCCTTTGCGCACTAGAGGGCTTTGCCGGGCATGGCGAACAAGCCAATATCCGCGTGCGCCGTTTCGGCGGCAGAGACGTGCCCTATGGCGGAAAGGCAGAGGCTGCTTGACGCTGCCCATCACGCCTAGCTTCCGCCTAGATGGTCGCCGCGCGATTGTGACCGGCGCAGGGCGCGGCATTGGCCTTGCCGCTGCTGCTGCGCTGGCGCAGGCAGGTGCGCAGGTGACGCTGATCGCACGCACTGCATCGGAAATAGAGGCCGCTGCTGCTGAAATGGGCGGCGAGGCTGTCATCCTTGACGTATCAAACATCGCCGCCGTCAAAGCCTTTTTTGCAGACCGCCCCGGCTTTCACATCCTAGTCAATAATGCCGGAACCAATCGGCCCAAACCGATGTGGGATGTCAGCGAAGAGGATTATGACGCAGTCTATGACCTTAACGTTAAATCTGCCTTTTTCGTCGCGCAAGCCTGTACGCAACGGATGATCGCTGAGGGCTTACAGGGCAGCCTGATCCACATCAGCAGCCAGATGGGTCATGTCGGCGGGCCAAGTCGCAGCCTGTATTGCGGATCAAAATGGGCGCTAGAGGGCATGAACAAAGCCTTTGCGCTGGACCTTGCCGCACACGGCATCCGCAGCAACACCATAGCGCCGACGTTTATCGAAACGCCACTGACAAAGCCCTATTTTGAGGACGCGGCATTCAAAGATCACGTCCTGTCCAAGATAAAGCTGGGCCGTATTGGACAAGTCGAAGACTTGATGGGCGCAGTCCTGTTCCTTGCCTCAGACGCATCGGCGTTGATGACAGGAACCAGCATGGTCATTGATGGTGGCTGGACCGCCGATTAAGGATTATTCAGCGAAGGGCTGAATGCTTATAAAATTCCCCAGCACTTTCATCACGCCTTTGCGCGGGCTGGTGCTGTTTCGGGCATACGCCAAAACACGATGCTCACACAGAGTGCCACCGCCGCGATCATTGCACCGGGCGCTGCGGCCCATCCCGTATTCGTCACCAAAAGATGGGCGACCAAAGGCGTCAGCCCGCCGAATATGGCAGTTGCCGTTGTCGCTCCCAATGCAAGACCGCTCAGCCTGCCCTCGCCGGGGAATTGTTCGGCAGTTGTTACCGCGCCGACTGCGCTAACCGCTCCGCCAAGTGCGGCCAGAACAATTGCACCAACCCATGGTGCCTCCCCGCCGCCAGCCATTACCGCAAACATACCCGTTGGCAGCACTATGCCGCCAAGCGCCAGCAGCAAAAGCACCGGGCGACGACCAAAACGGTCGGACGCAAGACCGATAAATGGCGTTACAAGAATGACCGTCACAGCAGCAAGCGTAGAGATCGACAGCGCGCGCGTCTCTGGCATGTTACCCGTGACATCAAGGAACGCAGGGACATAGGTGATGCCGACATAATAGGTGATTGAACCCAAAGCAGAGATCGCAAAGCCCCGTGCAATCGCGCCGCGGTGCCGCGCAAGCGTTTGCCGGATCGGTTTTTGCGGCACTGTGCCTGCATCGCGCTGACGCAAGAATTCCGGCGTTTCTTCCAGCGTTGCCCGGGTTATCAGCACCAATCCGGCAAGCACTGCGCCGAACAGGAACGGCAGCCGCCATCCCCATGATACCAGCGATTCCTCTGGCAGAGCGTAAACGGTTAGCGCCGCTACCCCCGCCGCCATCAACGCGCCAATCTCGCTTGCCGCCGATGCGCAGCTGGTGATCAACCCGCGCCGGTTGTCCTTGGCGCCCTCCATTAAATACGCGACAACGCCGGTATATTCGCCGCCAACGGAAAACGACATCACACAACGCAGCGCAATCAGCAGCACGCCTGCAAGCGGGCCAATCTGCGCAAAAGTCGGCAGCATTGCGGTTGCCAGCATTGCCGCGGTCATCAACGCCATCGACCCCAGCATCGTTACCCGCCGACCCAGCCGATCACCAAAATGGCCAAAAACCAGCGCGCCGACAGGCCGCATCAGATAAGCGATAGCAAAACCGCCTAGCGTCTCCGTCATCGACTGTGGCCCGGTGCCAAAGAACACACGGGCCAGCACCGTCGAAAAATACAGGTAAAGCGTGAAATCATACCATTCAACAATTGTCGAAAGGCCCGCAATGACCATCGACCGCCGCGACATTGGCACACGCGCAGAAGGCGAAGCGCGATCCGCGTTTTGGTGAGTAATTTCAACCACAAGCCAGCTTGGCGAATTTAGCAATTGTTGACAAGCCACCTTGGCGTGCCGCCGGACACTTGCCTTTTAGCCCCTAACCGATCAACTTATGCTAAGCTTAGCTAAGGCAATGACTGACCTAAATGCGCGGACCAAAATGTTAGGCACGCCCCGTCATATGCCCTCTATGCAGCCAGAAATCCTCCATCGACAGGATAGATGCCGCCTGTGCAGTACATTGCTTCATCGCTGGCAAGGAATGCGACGACGTTGGCGACTTCTTCGTTGGTACCATAACGCCCCATTGCGATCAGGCCGCTAAAGCCCTGCCGGGCTAGGGAAGGATCGGCGGGTGAGGCTTGTTTTTCGATTGATGCCATCATGGCATTGTCGATTGGCGCTGGTGCTACCGAGTTAACGCGCACGCCTGACTTGGCAAACTCAAGCGCAGCGACGTGCACAAGTCCGTTGATTGCATGCTTACTAGCGGCATAAGCGGCGAGCCCTGCTACTCCCACAGTTCCAGCGACCGATGATGTGCAGACAATTGACCCGCCGCCACTTTCGATAATTGCGGGGGCAGCATGTTTGATCGCAAGCCAAGTGCCGCGCACGTTGACCTGCTGGATCATGTCGAATTCCTCAACGCTGATGGCGGTAATCGGCGCAACAGTGCCCTCCGCTCCGGCGTTGGCAAACAGGATATCAATCTTGCCAAATTGCGATTTTGTTGCTGCAACTAGGGCAGCAACATCGGCTTCTTCTGCCGGGTTGCCAACGCAAACAGCGACTTTATCGCCGCCGCCAAGCTGCTGCGCAACCGCCTCTAGACGGGATTTATCACGGCCTGCCAGCATCAGACTTGCCCCCTCTGCCAGCATTTTAGCCGCTGTTGCAGACCCGATTCCGCCGCTTGCACCTGTGATGATTGCAACTTTGCCCTCTAGCCGTCCCATAGCTCTCTCCGTCCAGTTCGTTAAAAAGTGACATTGACATCACTTTCGCAAAAATGGCACATAGGTGCAAGGAGAGTCTGCATTGAACCAACAGAATGCTGCCAATGACACTGGAATTGCGCTGCCGCCAACCCGAAAAGGTCAGGCGACTCGGGAAAACCTTTTGTCTGCAGCAGAAACGGTTTTTGCTGAACGCGGCTATGAAAATACCCGTGTCGCCGACATTGTTACTCAAGCAGGGATCAGCCACGGGTTGTTCTATCGGCATTTTGCCGACAAGGATGCGATATTAAATGCCGTTCTCGACCGGCTGAATGATCGGCTGCGTCATATGAGCGGACGCGTGGACGGCGATGGCCGCGTGCCGCTGCTTGAACAGCTAGAGCTGCGCAACATTCAATTTTTCCGCGAATATGCCGAACACCGGTTGTTGCTTCGCGTTTCCCGAGAAGCAGCGGCGCGAAGCGGCGACGGCGATTTCCGCGCGAAATGGCTCGCCAATCGTGGCCGCTTTGTCGGGCGGACGGATCGCTGGCTTCGTGACCTTGCCGCCAATGGCGACATCGTACCGCTTCCAGATCCGTTGACTGTGGCAGAGGGGCTAAGCGCGCTTACCGAACAGATGGCCTATGTGCTGGTTGGTCTTGCAGAGGATGACCCCGATGAGGAAACGCTGGAGCGGCTCGGCAAGGCCTGCGGCTTGATCTGGTATCGCACATTATTCGGGCCAGCATCATGAACGCCGTTTGCCAGGATATCGATCTACTCAACCTGGCGCCCTTTGCCGCATCGCAGGAACATGCGTTGTTTAAGGAACTGCGTGACCGGGATAGCATTCATTTTAATTCAGAGCCGGGCGGTGCGGGCTTCTGGTCGCTTGTTCGGTACGATCATGTGGCCTCGGCTGCGCGCGACAATAACCGGTTTTTATCCGGTGAGGGCACGCAGATACAGAACAGGCGCGCCGAGGGGCACGGCCATGCCAGCGTCCACAACAGCGACCCTCCGCTCCATGGAAAGCTGCGCAACATTGTTCTGCCGTCGTTGTCACGTGCAGCGATTATGAAGCGTCAGGCACGTATCGAACAGATTGCGAAATCGTTGGTTGAGGCTGTACCGCGCGGGGAGCCATTTGATTTTGTCGAGCAGATAGCCGTCAAGCTGCCGATGATGGTAATTGCCGATGTGCTCGGCGTTCCGCCCGAAGATAGCGAGGCGTTAGTCGGCTGGGCCAATCTGATGTCGGATGTGCGGGCGAGCAATGCGGAACAGGCGCAAGCGCGTGCCGAGCTGTATCGTTATTTCCGTTCGCTGTCCGACCACAAGCGCCGCATGCCCGCCGATGATGTAGCCTCTGCATTGGTCGCGGCTGATATGCACGAAGAGGCGCTTGATGCCTATTTCATGCTGCTGACGGTGGCAGGCAATGAAACGACGCGATTTTTGATGACGGGCGGGCTGGCACAATTGGCGCGGCAGCCCGATGATTTTGCACGGGTGGCACAGGATCGCAGCTTGATCGATCCGCTGATTGAGGAAATGTGCCGGTTCGTTTCGCCTGTCGCGCATATGCGTCGTACAACGGCAGAGGCATTAGAATTATACGGCGCACAGCTACCCAAGGGGGCTAAGGTTGTCCTGTGGTTTGGCAGCGCCAATCACGATGAACGGGAGTTTCCAAATCCCGAACGCCTTGTGCTTGATCGTAAAACCAATTCACATTTGGGCTTTGGTCTAGGGCCGCATTTCTGCGTCGGTGCGCATTTGGCCCGGCTGGAAACAAAGCTATTTTTGAACGCGATGTTTGATGCTGTTGCCGGGATGGAAGTGCTGGCCGAACCACAGCGGTTGCCATCCAACTGGTTTACCGGCTGGACCGCAATGCAGGTGCGCTGGTCATGACGATATTGGTCACAGGAGCCGCCAGCGGCATTGGTGCAGCGTTGATGGAACGCCTTGGAGATCAAGCCATCGGGCTGGATCGGCACAATGCCGAAATCATCTGCGACCTATCCGATAGTGCCGATATTAAAGCCACCGCCACTGCTATCCAACAACCACTTATCGGCATTGCCCATGTCGCGGGTTTGCCGGGTACTGCCGATGCATCTGCGATATTGGCGGTTAATCTGCGCGCTCCGCAACTGCTGACACAAGCGTTGCTGCCAAAGCTTACAGATGGCAGCGCGATTGTAGCTGTGTCCAGCGTAACGGCGCTGCGCTGCGACTGGAGTATCAGTGATATTGATGCCCTGATCGATGGAAGTGATACCCCCGATATGGAGGGCGCGCGCGCCTATGAACTGTCAAAGGCGGCGCTTAACCGCTGGGCAATGCGTCAGGCAGTGGCGCTTCGTCCGCGCAAGATCACCGTTAATACCGTCAGTCCCGGCCCCGTTGAAACGCCGATCTTGGCTGATTTTGAGGCGTCCATCGGCAAAGACCGGATTGCCGCTGCTGCCCAGCGCGTTGGCCGCCATGCACAGCCTGCCGACATTGCCGATGTCATCGCGTTCTTGCTGAGCGATGCGGCGCGATGGGTCAACGGAACCGATATCAAAGCCGATGGCGGCTACCATGCCGTCCGCGCGGTGGAGGGATAACGCTATGGAACTGATCGTCATCCGCCATGGTCATCCCGATGTGCCAACCGAGGGTCATAGCGGCAATCCGCCGCTTAGCGCGCGGGGAACGCTGCAAGCACAGCATGCCGCCATGGTGTTAAAGGCGGAACCGATTGACCGTATTGTATCAAGCGGAATGCGCCGCGCCGATGCAACTGCGCAACCGCTTGCCGATGCGCTTAGTTTGCATATCGAAACGCACGCTGATCTGGGCGAGATTGATCGTTGGGGCGGTGCCTATGCCAATGTCGAAACTATCCGCCAAAAAGGGCCAGAGGAATTGCAACGCTTTCGCGATGCGCCGCTTGCCTATTTCGGGATTGATGCAGATCGTTTTCGCCGCGAAACGCTTGCCGCATTCTGCAGCCTTGTTGATGGCAGCGCCGATCAAACAGTGGCTGTGTTTACGCACGGGTTCCCGATCAACATTCTGATCGCACATGCGCAAAAGCTGTCCAATGCGCACGATACGCAATTTGTGCCTGCTTATGGCTCAATAACCCGCCTGTCCGGGCAATCTTTCGATGCCCTTACGCTGATCAGTTGGAACGAAAACGATCATATCCCGGAGGCATTGAAATGAAATGAGCCTTGCAACCCAAAAGAGCCTGAAAATGAGAAGACAAAATAATCAACAGAGAGGATTAGACATGACCAAAACTAGCCGTTCGATCCGATATATTACCCTTACCACTGCGTCGCTGTTTGCGCTGTCGGTATCTCCTGCATGGGCACAAGATGCCGCTGCAGAAGAAGAGGAAGGCCTGACCGAAATCGTCGTCACTGCGCAGAAACGTGAACAGAATTTGCAAGATGTGCCAGCGGCAATTTCTGCTTTTTCGGCAGACGACCTGATCCAGCGCGGCGTCACCGAAACCAGCGACTTGATGGGTACATTGCCTAACTTGCAAGTCACCTCTGCTTATGGTGATACTCAACCGAATTTCTCGTTACGCGGTATTTCAGTGGCAAACGAGTTTTCGGCATCCACTGCATCGCCTGTCGGCGTCTATGTCGATGAAGTATATCAAAGCTTCCGCGCCAGCCACGGGCAACAGCTGTATGATCTTGAGCGTGTCGAGGTGCTGCGCGGGCCGCAAGGCACGTTGTACGGTCGCAACACAACCGGCGGCGCAATCAACTTCATCACCCGCCGTCCTGATCTGGAAGGGACCAGCGGTTACATCACGTTGGGCTATGGCAATTATGATACCTTTAAAGCCGAAGGCGCGCTGGAACTGACGCTGGCGGAGGACAAGGTTGGCCTGCGTGCTGCTTTCACGCGAACCAAAGGTGATGGCTATACCTTTAACCCGACACTCAATCAGGATTTCGGCAACAGCGATAACTATGCTGGCCGCCTGACCTTTCGGATTAAACCTAGCGAAACCCTAGACATCACGATGAAGGGCTATTTTGCCAAGAATAAGCCGCGTCAGGATATTCCTTATGGCATCGGCTATCTCGCGGGGCGGACGAACGCAGGTGGTTATTCACGCTTTGCCCCGAGACCCGAACTGGGTGGACGCACGCTGCGCCAGAATGAAGTGCAGGCTGACACCGCTGGTGAATATTACACAGCGTCACGCGGCGCATCGCTTAACATCACAGCCGAATTGAGTGACGCGCTGACGCTAACCTCGATTACCGGCTATGATGAGGGCGATTATCGCCTGTCGCCGTTTGACTGCGATGGATCACCCATTGATATCTGCGCCATCCGCTACAATTCGCAGAGCGAGAATTTCAATCAGGATCTGCGGCTGACCTATGACAGTGACCGGCTGAAACTGATTGGCGGTTTCTATTATGGCAAGGACACAATCGACACCCAGAACGAACCCGACTTTTTCGGTTTCTTGCGTCCATTGCTGAGCGGTGCCGGTGTTCCTGGTGGATTTAACAACATCCCGA